>JAETOX010000344.1 GCA_021771575.1 Bacteroides sp.
AGGAACTTGAGAAAAAGGGAAAGCAAACCCCGGATAATAACAAGGAAGCGATAAATTCGAAGCTCGACGAAATGAGTCGGACATTTATCCGTAGCAACGATAATCTGGCGGTTAATCTCTATATAGCCGAAACGTTGAAGAAACCTGCCTTCACTTATGACCAGGCTTATCTCGACGAGTTGGAACAGCTCTTTGTTTCATGCCGGGATACCTGTGCTGCGTTGAAGGATTTTCGTAGTTATCTCCGCGATGCTGCCCGGCTGGTACAGGGCTCGCCATTACAGGATGATCAAGTGGTCGATGTCGATGGCAAAACTGTGTCGTTACCTGCCCAGATGAATCCTGATGGATATACACTCATTGATTTTTGGGCGTCGTGGTGTATTCCATGCCGGGTGAGCCTGATCCTCCTGCGCGAAATATATAAGGACTATGGCGAAAAAATCCGTTTTGTCAGTGTTTCCCTCGACCAGCAGGAGGCCGACTGGCAGAAGGCCTTGAAAGAAGAGAAGCTGCCGTGGCCGCAATTCCGCAGCTTGCCGGAACAGACTAAAGCGTTTGCCAAACAATACCATCTTTACGGAATACCTGAATTTTTTATTGTCGACCGGGAAGGCCGGATTGTTTTTTCCGGCAGTAATGTTTATGAACTGATGGGGCAATTACCTAAAATGAATTGAGATAATCATTAATTAACAAATAAGTTATGAATATACGAACCTTTTTAATTCTCGCTTGTCTTTTCCTGGGTTTGGGAAGTTACGGGCAAATCGATTTGCAACGTCCGTTGCCTACAGACCCGAACACCGTAGTGGGTAAACTGCCCAACGGTATTACTTATTATATCCGTCACAATACGGAGCCCAAAGACCGGGCCAGTTTTTATATTATCCGGAATGTCGGGGCGCTACTTGAAAATGACGAGCAGAATGGATTAGCCCATTTCCTCGAACACATGGCCTTCAACGGCACCAAAAATTTCCCGGGTAAAGGAATTATTTCCACCCTCGAAAAATATGGGGTTTCTTTCGGTAGTAATATCAATGCTTATACTGCTCAGAATGAAACGGTGTATAACCTTAGTGCCGTACCTACCACAGATGTGCGGTTGTTGGATACCTGCCTGCTGATTCTGCACGACTGGTCCTACTATCT
>JAETOX010000095.1 GCA_021771575.1 Bacteroides sp.
CGCTTGCAAATAATAAAAACAGAGCCTTTTTTCGTCCTTTTTTTTGTTTACAAACGGGGCTATGACATTTTGGATTTTATTTATCTATTTCAGGGATTTATACTAATTTTGCCGTCAAATCCAATGTTTATGAAACCTCTTTTGCTCAGTACAGCCTATTTTCCTCCTATTGCCTATTTTTGTGCAATCAAGCAATATGGATCTGTTTATATCGAACAATATGAAAATTTTGGAAAACAAAGTTACCGCAACCGGTGTGAAATTATGACAGCCAACGGTGTAATTCCTTTAACGGTTCCCGTAGCAAAGGCCAATAGCAAAACGTGTATCAAGGACTTAAAAATCGTTTATCAGACAAACTGGCAGAAATTACATTACAAAGGCATTGAATCGGCCTACAAAAATTCTCCTTATTACGAATATTATATCGACGACCTGATTCCTTTTTTCGAGCGGAAAGAAACATTTTTGTTCGATCTGAACCAATCTCTTTTGGAGCTCCTGCTTTCTTTCCTGCATCTCAAGACTCCTATGCTACTTACCGAAGATTATATCGCAGAAGGCGATACTTCTTATATAGATTTCCGTAACGCTATCCATCCGAAAGCCTCCCGGCGTTCGCCTGGAGCGGAATATCCCCAAGCTCCCTACCGTCAAACGTTCAGTGACCGTATGCCTTTTATTCCCAATTTGAGTATTCTGGATCTTCTTTTCTGTTGCGGTCCGGAAGCGAAGCTCATCAGTCATTTATAATTCTTTTCATGACCTTCAGGTTGTGGGTATACCGCTTCAGGTCTTCGTTGAAGATGCCCTGATGGTCGATCTTGTCCACCCTTACACGTCCGGAAGCATGGATGATCCGGTTTTGTTGCCAGATAATACCGACATGGGTGATCGCTCCCATCTCGTCTCCGAAAAAGGCAAGATCACCCGGTAAAGCTTCCTCTACAAAAGAAAAATCCTGTCCCAATACCGCCTGCATGGAAGCATCCCGCGGCAAATCGATGCCGGCAATCCGATATACCATCTGCACCAAGCCCGAGCAATCGATCCCATAAGGAGTACGCCCCCCCCAGAGGTAAGGCGTATTGTAATACATCAAAGCATAACCGATGATTAAATCCCGTAAACTATCAATTCCTACCTCTTTCATTTTACTCACTAAAGTATAGGTATCCTCACCGATCTGCATTTTTCTGGTCGAGGCGTCGAAAAAGGGAAAAACGCTCCCCGAGACGATCAGTTTATTTCCGTAATCTCCTTCTTTTACGAGGATATTGAATACCTCGGTAGCCAAAACAGGTACTTCGGATCTATATTTTTCCACATATTCTGCCGTTACCGGTAGATACATTTTCCGGTCGATCCATCCTTCATAGGCATCATGCAATAGTCGGATGTATACCCATTTTTCCGCAAACTCCAACACTTCGAAAACTTCTCCGAAAAGCACCTGCGAAACCATTTCGCTCCGCTCCGATTTTTCTCTCCGCATAGGAACAATACTCAAATCTGCTATACCGAAATCCATATATTCAATTCAATAAACTCTGCCAGACAAAGGTAGAGTAATCTTTAAATTTACCAAAATAATCCTTTCACGACAACAACAGAATCAGCAATTGCGCCGTCAATACCCGGAGGAACATGGTCAAAGGGTATACGGTGGCATATCCCACAGAGGGTAAATCGTTGCCAGCAACTCCATTGGAATACGCTAATGCTGGTGGATCAGTCGTACTCCCTGCTATCAATCCCATCAAGGTAAAGTAATCGATTTTATAGATCGAACGGGCCACGATACCGATGATCAGTAAAGGGATGAAAGTAATGATAAAGCCATACCCGATCCAGGCATATCCCCCATTTGCAACGGTATCTACAAATCCACTACCGGCATCCAGACCGACACAGGCCAAAAACAAGGAGATTCCGATTTCCCTTAACATGAGATTGGCGCTCATCGTCGTATAGGTAACCAATTTGTAATGTGGTCCGAAACGGCTGATGAGGATAGCTATGATTAACGGCCCCCCCGCCAAGCCTAATTTTACCGGCTGAGGAATCCCAGGAAAGGTAAAAGGAATGCTTCCCAGGAATATTCCGAGTGCTATCCCCAGAAAAATAGGTACCAGGTTCGGTTCACGCAAACGCCTCAGGGAGTTTCCCAATACCTTTTCGACATTATTGATATTTTTCTCAGTCCCTACCACAGTCACCCGGTCGCCAACCTGCAACTCCAGGGCCGGATTGGCCACCAGATCGACCCCGGAACGGTTTACGCGGGTAATATTGATACCGAAACCTCCGCGTAAATGCAATTGTCCCAATGCTTTTCCATTGATTTCGGAACGGGTGATCAGGATGCGGCGCGAGATCAAATTTTCGTCCAGATGTTCCCATTCGGAACGTTGCATTTCGATTTTTTCGCCGATAAAAGCTCCTATAGCTTTCATATCTTGTGCAGCAGCGATTACGAATAGTTTATCACCTTGCTGTAAACGAGTGCGGGAATGGGCTATTTCTAATTCTTTATCCTCGTGCAATACCCGCGAAATAACGAACTTTTTATCGATCAATGCGGCTACCTCGGCAATATCTTTCCCGAACAAAGCCGGATTTTTCACGACCAGGGAAATATGCGTTGCCCGGGAGGCCTTTTCTCCCTGCCGATTCTGCACGGTCTCCGTTTCTTTTTCAAAATTGATTCGGAAAATATAACGAATCAAAACGATGGCCATAATAATGCCGATTACTCCCAGCGGATAAGCCACCGCATAGCCCATGGCAATCTCCGTTCCTTCGTTTCCGGTCATATCAAAATAGGCCTGCTGAGCTGCCCCTAATCCGGGAGTATTGGTCACCGCCCCCGAGAGAATACCGACCATGGTGGTATAAGACAAGCCGGTCACCCGGTATAGGATATAGGTGATCAGTACCCCTAGCGATATAATCCCAACAGCCAGCATATTCAACGTAATTCCTCCCTTCTTGAAGGAAGAAAAAAATCCCGGTCCCACTTGCAGGCCGACAGAATAGACGAAAAGGATCAAGCCGAATTCTTTCAGAAAATGCAAGGCATGGGCATCCATGCGCATACCGAAATGACTGAAAAGGATTCCGATGAAAAGAATCCATGTGATACCAAGTGAAATACCGGCGACCTTGATTTTTCCCAACCAGATACCTAAGAAAATGACTGTAGCGATCAGCAAAATCGAATGGCCTATTCCCGAGCCGAAAAGCAGATTATCAATCCATTCCATATTAAAAAGATTCCCTTTATAAAATGCTACAAAAGTATAAATTCCAACTGTAGCACAAAACACTTTTCTCTCAATTATTTCTCTTTATACGCTTTCAAATTCATGCAACCAATAACATTTCGTTTTCGTTTAATAGTCAATCAGATAACACCGATAAACAGAAAACATGACAAACGACCTGTTCTATTTTTTACTAAGAGCCTCCATTACAGCCTCTTTAAGTAACCGGGAAGCTTTCATTGACAAGGTGTCGAAAGTCATCGAACATCAGACAAACCAGCAGCCCGAAGCAGCCCGGATGTTGAGTGATTATATCGCCGGAGCCATGGAAGGCCTCAATGATACGTTGTTATTACAACAGTTGTTCAAGCCCCGCCGGGATAAACAATCAGACCGGGCCCTCGGGCAGTTAACGTCCGCTATAGAAAAACTAAATGCTTTGCTTGAAGAAGCCGGCTTTTCGGCAGAACCATCAAAATCCGAAGAACCATGAGACTAACCGACGCGTATGTAGGGTATCTGAAAATTACCCGAACTTTCCAAATCATTTTTATCCTCCTGAAACATGGGACTAAAGAGGCTATCAATCACTCTTTTATGGGACGCCATATCCGGAAACGCCGGATCCGGCAACACAAACCGGTTTATACCACTCAGGAACGACTACGGCTGGCTATAGAGGACCTGGGACCTACTTACGTAAAGTTCGGTCAGATCCTAGCCGATCGTCCGGATATTCTCTCCGAACGTTTCCGCAAGGAACTAAAAAAACTACAGACCAACGCAGTCCCTTTCGATGACAACCTGGCCATACGACTGATAGAAGACGAGTTGGGAGCTCAGATCAAAGACGTATTTTCGGAATTTAACCCGCATTGTATTGCTTCCGCCTCTATCGGACAGGTCTATACAGGAAAGCTGCGGGACGGCCGGGATGTGGTGGTGAAAATCCGTCGTCCGAATATCGACCAAAAAATCAAACTGGACCTTTATCTGATGCGCTATTTCGCCAAAAAATTAGCCCGGGAATATCCGGAAATGGCAGCCATCAATATCGTCGGGGTTGTGGAAGAATTCGGAGAAGGAATTTTCCGGGAACTCAATTATGACAATGAAGCCACCAATATCCTGCGCTTCCGGGATATGTTCAAAGACAATCCACGGGTGTATATTCCTCATGTAGATATGAAATATACGACCCATCGAATGATTGTCATGGAACGCATTTTCGGTATGCCTCCCGACGACCCGGTCCAATTAAAAGATGCCGGCCTCGATCCGGCAGAAATTGCGCTAAACGGTGCGGATGCCCTGCTGGTCATGATTTTCAAGGAAGGTTTCTTTCATGCGGACCCCCACGCAGGAAATCTCTTCATCCTTCCGGGGAACCGTATTGCTTTCATCGATTTTGGAATGGTAGGGGCTTTACGTCCCCGGGAAATGGATTTCCTGGCCCATCTTTCCATCGGTTTTGCCCGGCGCGATCCGATCGGCCTGGCCGATTCCATGATCCGGCTCTGTGAGCAACGTTTTTTCGAACAACGCGACGATTTGATTTTCAGCCTCCAGCAAATGATTAACCGCTATGCCCAGCTACCGATTGAAAAATTCAATTACGCTCAAATGATACAGGAATGTATCGATTTGATTACTAAATACCGGCTTTGTCTTCCTTCAGGTATTTTTATGTTGGCCAAGTCGCTGGCAACCATACAGAAAGTAGCTGAAAAACTCAACCCGGACATTCCTTTCGCCAAGCTGATCATCCCTTATGCCAAAGAAGTGGTCATGACCCGTTTCTCTGCCCGGAATATGGCCGCCGATTTGTATCAGCTCCTCAAAGGATATGCCAATCTGCTGAAAACAGCTCCGGGAGATATCAGCGAAATCCTTTATAAGCTTAAACAGGGAGAAATCAAGCATGAACTCCAATTCACCGATATGACCGAAATACGGAAAGTCCTTCGGAACATTACTTCCCGCCTCGCTTATTCTATCCTGCTGGTAGGATTATTTATCGGTTCTATCAATCTCATGGTGAGACGACCTGACCTCGAATACGGACATTTTCTGATTTTCCTTTCCTCTGTTCTGATCTTTATTGTCATGCTCAGGTGGATTTTCAGGAAAAAAACGTTATAAACAAGAAATTTTCGTAACTTTGAAACTTCTATCATTTTGAATTCGAATTTTTGAACTTAAATTTTTAGCTGTTTATTTCTATGATTCGGGGTTTCGGAAGTGACAATTTCTCCGGCGTATTACCGGAAGTATTCAAAGCCTTGGAGGAAGTCTCCTATGGCCACCAACCTTCTTATGAAGAGGATATTTATACCGAGAAAGCGATCCGGGATTTTAAATCTGTTTTCGGAGAAAACTGTGAGGTATTTTTCGTATATAACGGAACCGGTGCCAATGTGCTGAGCCTTTCGGCCTATACCCAGTCTTATCATGCCATCATTTGTACGGAAACGGCCCATATCTATACGGATGAATGTGGCGCTATCGAAAAACAAACTGGTTGCAAATTATTGCCGGTTCCCACTTTCGACGGTAAGCTCAGTATAGGTTTAATTGAGAACCACATGAATGGTTTCGGTGATCAGCACCATTCCCAGCCGAAGATGATTTCACTGACTCAATGTACAGAACTGGGAACCGTCTATACTCCGGAAGAACTGAAAGAAATTTGCGATTATGCCCATGCACACGGGTTGTTCGTGCATATGGACGGTGCACGGCTGGCAAATGCTGTAGTCTCTTTAGGATGTGATCCTAAAGCAATCACGGTTGGTGCAGGTATCGATGTGCTGAGTTTCGGAGGAAGTAAAAACGGGATGATGTTTGGTGAAGCTGTACTCTTTTTCAATCCCGACCTGATCAAAGAAATCAAGTATGTCCGGAAACAGCAAATGCAACTACACTCCAAAAGCCGGTTTATCGCCGCTCAGTTTTCTGCTTTGTTAAAAGACGATCTCTGGTTACGTGCAGCGGCCCATGCCAACCGCATGGCGCAGATGTTGTCCGGCGAAGCATTGAAAATTCCGGGTGTGTCTCTCACTCAGGAGGTGCAGGGAAACGAAGTATTCGCTATTATCCCGCGCGAAAAAATAGATATATTGCAAAAAAAATGCTTTTTCTATACCTGGGATGAAAACGCTTCGGAAGTACGCTGGGTTTGTTCGTTCGATACAACAGAAAGCGATATTATCGAATTTGTCAATATCCTGAGAGAAGAAATCTGCTAATTTTCGATCCGACATGCACGAAATTATCCAAACTGAAGATGGGAGTGCTACTTTTTATGTTCCCGAATTGAACGAACACTATCACTCGGTGCACGGAGCGGTACAGGAATCCTTACATATTTTTATACAGGCAGGTATCCGTTATTATCTGGAAACTCATCGGCCGGTTTTCCTCCCTTCGATCCCCTTACAAATATTGGAAGCCGGTTTCGGTACAGGTCTGAATGCCTATCTCACCTTGATTGAGGCAGAACAGCAACAGCAATTTATTAGTTACCACAGTCTTGAAAAATACCCCCTGCCTCCGGAAGAGATCGGGCATTTAAATTATGCGTCATGTGTCCCTTTCGAAAAACCGGAACTTTTTGCTGCTTTGCACCGAAGTCCCTGGGAACAGGAGATCGCCCTGACCCCTTATTTTCGCCTTTATAAGCAACAACAGGATTTCCGGGATATCGGTTTTGAGGGGCAATTCGACCTTGTGTTTTTCGATGCGTTCAATCCTGATGTGCAACCTCATCTTTGGACAGCAGCCGTCTTCGAGCGTTTCCGCCAGGCTTTGAAACCGGGAGGTCTCCTCGTGACCTATTGTGTCAAAGGCTTGGTGAAACAAGCCCTTCGTCAAGTCGGCTTCACCCTCAAACGTCTTCCCGGTCCTCCGGGAAAACGCGAAATGCTCCGAGCCACGGCCCCATAAATGGTTATCTCACCCCTCTGACGTATGATATGGAAAAACACGAAATCAAACGATTATTAGACGAAAAATACCGGGAATATTGCCGTTCTGAATTTTTTATCGCTACCGACCCTATCCAGATCCCGAAAATGTTCGAAGAAAAAGAAGATATTGAAATTTCCGGTTTTCTGGCAGCCTCCCTGGCTTGGGGCCAACGCCCTACCATTATCAAAAAATGCCGGGAACTCATGCAGCTGATGGAATTTGCCCCATCCGATTTTCTGTTGCATGCCGATGATATGGATTTTGACCGCTTCCGCCATTTTAAACACCGCACCTTTAATGGCTACGACTGTGTTTATTTTCTGCAATCGCTCGCCCGTATTTACCGGGAAGAAGGAGGCCTGGAAACCGTCTTTACGAAAGGCTGGCAAGAAAATGGTGATATGTTCGACGTATTACGCCACTGGTACCGCATTTTCACTATTTTACCGGCAGAAAAAAGAGTATTGCGCCATATTGCCTGTGTTGACAAAGGATCCGCTGCGAAGCGAATCAATATGTTCTTGCGCTGGATGGTACGCCGGGATGTAAGTGGCATCGATTTTGGCTTGTGGAAAGGTATTCCTGCCTCCGGACTACTCATTCCCCTAGACCTCCACACCGGCAATGTAAGCCGGCAATTAGGACTGCTTACCCGTAAACAAAACGATGCCCGCTCTGTAGCAGAACTGACAGCCCGCCTCAGGGAATTCGACCCTGACGACCCGATCCGCTATGACTTTGCCCTTTTCGGTTTAGGAGCATTCAAATAATTTAATGTTATTTACCGAACCTTCCTGTTGTGGACACGTTCGTAATAGAAATACCATAAACTACAGGAAGAGATGAAAGAAAAAAACAGAGAAGAGGAGAAAATCAGGGAAGTTAATGATGAGAATCCGGAGAATTATACCCGCTTCGGAAATGGACACAAGGAAAAGATAGAACGAAAATACACGGACGGAGAACCTCCTCACGAGGAAGAAGAGCCTTACGCTCATCCGGACACTCCTTCGAAAGAAATCCCTAAAAAAAGATACATTTAGCCGGAATGCTTATTCCGGACTTCTATTTCATTTTTCGGAGGGGGATAATCTCTCCCAAAGCGGGTATTGCAACAGGTATATTCCGTTTCCGGGCTTCCTCGGCGAATACTTTAGGCGGATCGCTCAGCGGTTCGTCCGATAAATCAAAAGTACCGTAATGCATCGGAATAGTCATACGGGCCTTCATCTGGGAAGAAGCGGTCAGTGAATCGAAAGGAGAAATATGATTGGGCTGCATAAACCAACGAGGTTTATAGGCTCCGATACCCAATAATGCATAATCGGGAGAACCAAAAAGTTCGGGTATTTCGGTAAAATGATCAGCATATCCCGTATCTCCGCTATAATAGAGGGAAAGGCCGTTTCCCTGAAGCATGAAAGCCCCCCATAACCGCTGGCCGCTATCGGTCAGGGTACGTTTACTCCAATGCTGTGCCGGCAGGAAAGTGATTTTCAAACCGTTGTCCTCTATTTGCTGATACCATCCGGCTTCAATGACTTTCAGTCGCGGAAACCACTCCTTCACCAACTCACCAGTACCTAAACCACAGAAAACCTTCATGCGGGGATTATTCCGATAGAGACAGGTTATACTTTTCTTATCCAAATGATCGAAATGATCATGGCTCAACAGCAAGTAGTCAATGTTTTTGAAAACAGTTGGATCGGCAGGCAGTTTACTCTTACGCCTCACAAAAGGAATATTCCCGAAAACAGGATCGAACATGATGCGCCGACCTCCCAGTTGCATAAAGAAAGAATTGTGTCCCAACCATACCAATGCATCACCTTTTATTTCGTCGAGCGTGTGAAGATAATGTAGACGGGGTTCCCATTTTTCCCGTCTTTTTTCTCTGCGCTGAGGATTGGGGGAAAAACGCCATTTCATCACATTGCCCATTCCGTGACGCACATGATGTTGCTGATTGACAAAGCACCCCTTAACAACCGGATTACCTTTCCAATAAGGCTTCACTGTGATCAACCCCTCGTTTCTGCGAAAAGAAATATGCTCCCCCATGAAATATAGAATTATCTCTTAGTTTACAAGAACAAAAATAGAAAATTTACCATAAGTATATTCTTAAATTTCATGTAAAAAGATTTATAAATCAAATGGTTCTCCCGTTTTAAAGTACTTCGAGCAGCTCTTCATCACTTAAAGGCAAAGTATTGGTCGGCGTAATGACCGTATCTGCCAATTGTTGTTTACGACGTTGAAGGGCCAGGATTTTTTCTTCCAGTGTCCCTGCTGTGATAAAACGGTAGACAAACACGGCCCGTTTTTGCCCGATACGATGGGCACGCCCTATTGCCTGATTTTCGGCAGCCAGATTCCACCAAGGGTCCAGAATAAAAACATAATCGGCTGCTGTCAGATTGAGTCCCACTCCCCCGGCTTTCAAGGAAATCAAAAAAAGCCGACAGTCCGCTTCCTGAGAAAAACGGCTGACTTCCCCTTGCCGGTCAGTGGTGCTTCCTGTCAACAAAGCGTATTTCCATCCCCATCGTCCGGCTTCGTCGGCTACCATATTCAGGTATTTGACAAAGGAAGAGAAAATCAACACTTTATGGCCGGCGGCAATGATTTCCTCCAGCATCCGAAAAATTTCCCGGAATTTTCCTGAACTCCAGGTATAACTATCCTCCACCAGCCGGGGATGATTCGCTATTTGCCGCAAACGTATCAAGGCTTTCAATATCATCATATCTCCCCGTAATCCTTGTCCATTTTCGCGTTTATCCAGGATATAATTCCGAACCCGGGCCTGTTCCGTTTCATAAATCCTGCGTTGTTCTTCTTCGGGTTCACAAATCACCAATTCAGAAGTCAGTTCGGGCAGGTCTGCCAGCACTTCTTCTTTGGTGCGCCTTAATATATACGGAGCTATCAGTTTCCGAAGTGCTGCGCTCATCCGTCCTTCTACATCCGCCAATATGGGACGGATAAAATGATTACGAAAAAAGTGATGGGTCCCCAGTAAGCCCCGGTTGACCAGATGCATAATAGCCCATAAATCGGAAAGCGAATTTTCGATCGGAGTCCCGGATAATGCCCAAAACCAATCACCTGATATACGCATCATCGCCTGGTGAAGTCGCGAAGAAGGATTTTTCAATATCTGAGCTTCGTCGGCCACCACCATTCCGAATTTGAGCCGGGCCAGATAATCGATATCATTGCGCAAGGTATGGTAAGTAATGATCACAACGTCTGATGTTTGTAAATAAGCTCTCAGCTCATTCCGATGCAATCCGGCATAGACGGTAACAGTGAGGGAGGGTGCAAATTTTTTCAGCTCATTCCGCCAATTGTGTATTAAGGAAGCCGGCACCACCACCAAGCAAGTCCGAAATATGAACTGAGGTGTTTCTTTATCTTCCGGCGCTTCGGGAGCAAACAGACTCAATTGCGTTCCTTCTGCAGGCCGATAAAAAGAAAGACGAGGCTTCACTGCTTCCAGCCGGTATTTCAATATAAGCGCAATAGTTTGTAAAGTCTTTCCCAACCCCATATCATCCGCCAGACAACCGCCACAACCATTCCGGTAAAGCCGGAACATCCATTCATACCCCTTTTGCTGGTAAGGACGTAAATCCGCCTGCAACCCGACAGGCAAAGTGCAGGGATCTCTGAACCGATTTGCCGGTCCTGAACTGTCAGATTCCGGGAAGCTATGTTGCAGCAAAGCATACTGGTTAGGATGCAATAATAAATCTCTTCCCTTGCCTTGAGCAAATAGTAATAAATCGGTGTAAGCAGCGAACCATTCTTCGGGGATAAAAAATACAGTGCCATCCGGAAGCAAATATTCCCGTTGCCCTGCAAGAATGTGCTCCCGGAAACAAACCAAAGGAATCCGCCGCCCATCGTCGAGTACCACTTCTGTCCTGAGCCTGAACCAATCGGAGGTTTCTTCGAGCTCCTGGTCAACCCACCAGCCCCCGGTATAATATTTCTTACGCAAAGATTTTTGAGTAAAACCAAACCCTGCCTTGGACAGATTTTGCAGATGTTCCCTGACCCAACCGATCATTTTCTGCCAACTTTCCACTTCCGGTTGTTTGTCCTGTCCACCTGTAACTACCGAAGACGCCAATTGAAAATATCCCTCGGAAACCGGAGTCATGCCCCAGGCAAGCAACTGTTTTTCCTTTTCTTTTTCCCAGTCAAAATCGCGATTTACCTTATAAAAAGCATAACTATCGCCTGAAGTCTGAAGCTCTACCAAAGCTTTCCTGGACGACCATGCCGGAATACGCTGATCGCCATAATAAAATTCTAATGCCAATACGGGCCGGTCGAATACTTCTCTTTCCAAAGACAGAACCGCTTTTTTCCCGACTTCTTTAACGATAATTTCGAACCCCTGTACCTCGATTTCTTCATGGCGGATA
>JAETOX010000345.1 GCA_021771575.1 Bacteroides sp.
AATGTCTGTTTGACAAAAGGAATCTTCGGCTTCCAGGCATCAATACTCATCGATTCGGCAATCGGATCGGAAAAGTAAGTGGCAGGTATTACCAGTTTATAATAATCCGGATCGGTACGAAGTCCGGTAATGATCAGATAAATATCATCCCAACGCTCCATGGCATCCTCGTACTGTTTACGGAAGCCGTTTATCAACTTATAGAACTTAACTTTTTCCTGTCCCGGCTGGATAAACATACCCGGTAGAAAGCTCGATTCCACCAAAGAATCATTGACTACCGCCGTTTGCGACATAGCGGGAACGGCAGCCATACCGCTTGTATACCCACCTCCAATCGATAAGACTGACAGTAAAACACCTATTGATTTTTTCATTTCTTCAGTTCGTAATTTTACGCAAATGTACAATTTATTTTTTCTACTCGGCGTAAACTTCAACAAATATTGTTAGGAGAACGATATGAATCTAAATTAGTGGAAATGTTTTGGCCGTTTATTTCATTGTTTTCGGCTTTTTTTGTATTTTTGCAACTTCGAAAAAGTAGTTGATAATTTTAAACATTCATATTGTGGCAGAAACAAAGTACATTTTCGTGACAGGTGGTGTTGCTTCTTCATTAGGAAAAGGCATCATTTCATCATCTATCGGTAAATTGCTGCAGGCCAGAGGCTACAGCGTAACAATCCAGAAGTTTGACCCCTACATCAACATTGACCCAGGTACATTGAATCCTTACGAACATGGCGAATGCTATGTGACCGTCGACGGACACGAAGCCGACTTGGACTTAGGTCATTACGAACGTTTCTTAGGTATCCAGACTACCAAGGCCAACAACATTACCACAGGCCGTATCTACAAGAGTGTAATTGACAAAGAACGTCATGGAGACTATTTGGGTAAGACCATTCAGATTATCCCTCACATTACTGATGAAATCAAGCGTAACGTCAAATTGCTTGGAAACAAGTATAAATTTGACTTTGTCATCACTGAAATCGGTGGTACCGTAGGTGATATCGAATCTTTGCCTTACCTGGAAAGTATCCGTCAGTTGAAGTGGGAACTCGGCAGAAATGCCTTGTGTGTTCATCTGACTTACGTACCTTATCTGGCAGCAGCCGGTGAATTGAAGACCAAACCGACCCA
>JAETOX010000346.1 GCA_021771575.1 Bacteroides sp.
CTCGTTTTATCCTATGTGATGTGACGGCCAAAAGGATACATGCAAAAACACCTGCCACAATGACAATCCCATCGGCATACTGCACGATCAAATTACCAATCTGCTCCATACACATTACCTCTCTTTTCTTCTCCGGCGGCATACTGCCTGTCCGCCAAATCTTTTCTCTACTATTATAAGTAGATTTCGGATATTTGAAAAGAGTACCCGACCGGAAATTCGCCGCAAATTCCGACATTTTGTTACCATTCACGGCTCATGGAACCTCCCATGGCAACGATATTTTCCCCTGGCAATGCTTTGATGCAAATCTATCTTTATTTTAGCCCTTATTCCTAAATTTACAAGTCTTTTCTTGACTTTTAGGCATAAGGGTATTATAAATAGTGAAGTACAGCACAGGAAAGGAACAGTTCTTATGAGTAAAATTGTAATGACCGGCGGGGGAACTGCGGGACATGTGACCCCGAACATCGCTCTGATGCCCACTCTGCGGAAAGAAGGTTATGAAATTTCTTATATCGGTTCTTATGACGGTATCGAAAAACATCTGATCGAAGAACAGAATATTCCGTATTACGGTATTTCTTCCGGTAAATTAAGACGTTATTTTGATGTGAAAAATTTTTCGGACCCTTTTAAAGTTCTGAAGGGATATCGACAATCCATAAAACTCTTAAAGCAGCTGAAACCCGATGTGATATTTTCAAAAGGCGGCTTTGTGTCGGTTCCGGTCGTTCTGGCCGCAAAACGGTGTCACATTCCTGCCATTATCCATGAATCGGACCTGACTCCGGGGCTCGCAAACCGCATCGCGATTCCGAGTGCCACAAAAGTCTGCTGTAATTTCCCGGAAACCTTAAAATATCTTCCCGCCGAAAAGGCAATCCTCACCGGTTCTCCCATTCGCAAAGAACTTCTGGCAGGAAACCGGGATCACGCGTTCTCCCTTTGCAGGTTTGAGAGCCGTTCTAAGGCTACGCTTTTGATCATCGGCGGAAGCACCGGCTCAAAAGCCATCAACACCGCAATCCGTGATCTGCTTCCGGAATTGGTAAAAAGCTTCAATATTATTCATCTGTGCGGAAAGGGAAACCTTGCCCCTGATTTGGCGGATGTTCCCGGCTATGCACAATTTGAGTACGCAA
>JAETOX010000347.1 GCA_021771575.1 Bacteroides sp.
TACGGATTAGAGATAACGAAAAATTACCCGGGAATTTTCCCGGGCAATTTTTTTATTTAATGGTCACCATAGTAGCGCCGTAACCATATTGTTTGAAGGAGGCGTCTTGATGATGATGGCGTTTGTATTTAGTTTGTAACTCCCATAAAATCCGCTGGCGCAGGATTCCGTCGCCTTTGCCATGGATAAATACAATTTTCTGCCCCCTGCGGAGTTTATATTCTTCCATGGTTTTCCGAAAAATATCCAGCTGATATTCCAGAATATCTTTGCTTTCCATTCCTGCTGTCGTTTCCAGTAATTCGTCACAGTGCAAATCGATCTCCAGGATATTTCCCACCATTTGCTTTTGCGGGTGGCGGGCAACTACCTTCGTATGTTCAGTGACCTTTTTTTCTTTTAACGCTTTCTCTAGTTGCTTTTCGTCAATATCCTCCAGCTCGTCCCATTGTTCTTTTTCCAGAGGACGGAGAAGTGAAATTGCGTTGAACCATCGGCTGTGTTTATAAGATCCCGATTTACAAAGATTTACATTATTAATCTTGATTTCAGTGTCAACCGGGTTTCGGGGAATAGTTGTTCCTTTTTTGAAAAAAACGGCCTGTATCCGGATGGCTTTAATGGTTGCATCAATATCTTTGAGAGTATAACTACCTAAAGAACAAGGTTCGTCCGGGGTACAATGACCGGCCGATATGCCTGTGTATTTTTCGTTGTTCCGGAAAGCAACAGAATAAAGACAAGTTTGAGAAGTATCATTGACCAGAAAAAACTCGTATCGGGATGCCAGCAAATTAGAGAATTGATCAGGCACGATGGCTAAATAGAGCGTATCGGCCGACTGCATAGTAATAGATTGCTGATGGGGGAGCTGGTCATTCGGAACGTTTGTTTCTGCCGACGGATTAGTTCGGAAATCAGAGTGTATAATAACCAGATCGTTTACAGATGCCGGTATTTCAAAACCATATTCATCACAGAAAACATTTACAGTATCTTTGTCAACAATGCCGGTTACTTTACCTTCCAGTTTCTCGGAGATAAATCTCACTATATCGCCTATTCTGACATTCATTTTTTTATTGTTATTCGGTATAATATAGATTTACAATACTTTAAAAGTTAATGTTTTCGGGTCTTGGTGAGA
>JAETOX010000096.1 GCA_021771575.1 Bacteroides sp.
TACGCTTTCATCCAGTTTATCCACCATATTATTATATTCCTGCACCAGTACTCCTACCTCATCCTGATGGTGATAAGCAATTTTCTCATTTTTCCCTCCTAACCTCATTTTCTTCAACTTTTCATTCAACATCTGCAGAGGCCGTGTCACCCGATCTGCTACCAATCCCGAAAGAATAAAAGCCAGCACCATCATGACAATGGCAATATTAACCGTGATAACAACCATGATAATGATATCCAGGTTCAGTTCGTCATTCTGGGCGAAATAAGGAATATTCAGAATATAAGATTTCCCGTTATCCAACACCAATGGCATATAAGCCGAGATATAGCCCAGTTCACCGATTTGTTCGTTGCTCACAAAACTGGTAACATCGACTTCTTCAATTTGTTTTAAAGCCAATGGATCCACCAAGTTTCCTTTGAAACCGTATTCAAATATCTCAGGCCGGGAAGTGGCGATCAGCTGTCCCTGATCGGAATAAATATTGATATCCACCAATAAAAGTTCAGACATATTGGACAAAGTTTTCGTAATATCCGGGCATTCCCTGCTATCGACACAAGGCAATTGCTCCAATTCTTTATTGACGTATTTTAATAATTCGATTACTTTCGCATTATGACGACCTTCAAAGCTTTTGGTATTGGTATAAATACTCAAAGCCGTCAGAAAAACGAACAGGATAAAAATCAAGGAGATAATATTATTTTTAATCCTAGCTTTTAAAGTACCGCGCCTGAAATTGAGGTTCTTATTGACATTAAAAAATAATCCGTACGAAGAAATGAGGATACAGACGAAAAAAGCGTATAGCACATTCATGTAATACAGGGTAAATGTACTTTCATGCAGACTGATGACTAAGGTATGGCGATCGTCCACAGGAATCATCATGTGTGAATACTTATCTTTCTCAAAAAGATCGAAATTACGGCTGTCCTTACCGAAAGCCGATAATTTTTTGTAATAGACAAAATTTCCGGAAGAAGAAACCAGATTTCCATCGCTATACTTTGCATAGGAATAGAAATAAACATTGTCTTTATCATCTTCGGATTTTCTGGATAAAATCTGAGGATAACCGGGTCCTTCATCGTCTTTCATTGCATCGAACCGAAGATACAGATAAGTATCTCCGAAAGGAAACCGCCCGATATAAGTGACATAACCGTCAAAAATACCGATAGTGTAAAAAGCTGTCTCCTGAATCTGGTGACCATACTTCCGGATAAGCAAGTCGAAATATTCACGGCATCCCCATTGTTCCTGCAAGTCGGTCAACCAAAGGCTATCGCAAAGGCCACAAAATGTAATATCAGGATAATAGTTATAGCCTCTCATATTCAAGAGCTGTTCTTTCAAAAGATTCTCTGCTTGCTGATCTTTCTTTTCCGCTAACAATTGCCTCAACTCATCGGATTCGCGGATCTCAGCATCCATTTCCACCAAACGTTCTTCAAAATTATAATCCCGCTCTTCAATCAACTCTGTTGCATAATCGATCCGTTGCCGCTGCTCTTTATAACTTTCATATTTTTTGGTAACCATCACAATGTAGATGGATAACAAAAAAATAACGACAATGTAAAGACTACGCTGAAAATCTCTCTTGATTAGATATTTATTGATAGCCAACAAGATAAAGACAATCCAAAGAAAAAAACAATCCCAATAATTGGTATATAAACTGAAAAGATAACTGATAAAAACCAATACCAGGCACCACACCGTTACTAATTTCACTACTGTCGTAAATCTAAGCATGTGATGAAAAACGTTCACCGCCCCATAGATAGCTACGATAATCACCAAGCCTCCCATGATAATCGCAACGAAAGAAATGATAGAAGCAATACCGACATGAACTAACTGAGCAATATTCAGGTGAATATCCATATTTTCCACCACAAGATCGATAGCAAAATTGAAGAAATCAATATATAAAAAGATCAGCACCAAAATCCCGCCAGCTACCACATAACGGTAACGCCTGAGTCTCTCACTCTGATAATTGATCTTGAGATTAGCCAACGTAATGTAGCATATTTCAAAAATACAGAAAGTAGTCATCAATAAATCCCCGATAGAAGAAATAAAAATTTCTTTGGAGATATTGTCAAAGATTGGCAAACGATAAGGAGTAGGAGGCAAACGAAAAGTTTGCATAAAATAGCGAAGCCCACACAACAAAAGGATAAAACCGAAAAAATAGCCCAACTGTTTTTTCCAGGATACCGTATTTTTTAAAATCAGGTCATAGACATAAAACAAGCTGAGAAAAAACAACAAATAACAAGTGATTAACAAATAGTTGGAAGCTCTCTCTTTATAATGATCGCCATAAACGATATAAAACAACCTATTTCCATCCTTATCTTTAATGAGGTGTCCATTTTCAACCGAAGAAGGAAATACTTCAACTTCCTGGATATTTTCTTCTGCAATATCCAAAAATTTTCCAAACCGGTTTTTGATGTATTTGCTTGTATAAGGGTTAAGATCCTTTATCCGAAGCAAAGCAAAATAATCAATATCCTCATATTTGCGCCTACGTACTTCAAAATAGGCGTTGGCGACCTTTATAAAGTTTCCACCTTCTGCCAATCTTTCGAATAAATCTTGTCTTCCGATATTTTCATTGGTCCAAAAAAAGATTTTCCCCTTCTTAAACCCGACGAATATCAAATCGTCTTCCCATTTTTCCACCTCAATATCGACCTGATCTCCGAAAGTAGCTAATAACTCGTCCGCCTTACGCTCCTCCTGATGCAGACGCCACTCGAACCGTTTAACCCATTTCGTCTGATCCTGTCGGTAAAAAAGATA
Organism: Bacteroides sp.; assembly: GCA_021771575.1. Classification (GTDB taxonomy): domain Bacteria; phylum Bacteroidota; class Bacteroidia; order Bacteroidales; family Marinifilaceae; genus Odoribacter. Next base: position 2,833 of record JAETOX010000096.1, read on the forward strand.
TTCCGTCAGTGCTGTAGCCACCAACAGCACCAATGCCCCCATTAAAGCCGTCCCTATTCTTTTTTCCATATCTTTCTGCTTTTATTCGTGGTGATAAGGCTCACCCTTCATAATCGTCATCGCCCGATAGATTTGCTCGACAAAAATCATCCGGATCATTTGATGAGAAAAAGTCATTTTCGACAAAGACAACTTGTCATTCGCCCGTTGATATACGGTCTGCGAAAAACCGTAAGGCCCCCCGATCACAAAGATTAACTTTTTAATTCCACTCAACATCTTCTGTGCCAAAAAAGTAGAAAAGCCACAGGAAGTATATTCTTTCCCCTTCTCATCCAACAAAACCACCCAATCCCCCGGCAACAACTGCCCCAATAGCAGTTCTCCTTCTTTTTCCTTCTGCATGTTTTCACTCATACTTTTAGTATTCTTGACATCCGGCAGAACCTTCATCTCATATCCAATATACTTCCCCAAACGCTTTTCATATTCCTCAATCCCTCTTCTCACATATTCTGCATCCGTTTTTCCAATAACAAGCAAACAAATTTTCATACGATTATCATTTCAAACCAACGAAAATAACATTTTTTCCTATAACCATTGCACAAAACAGAAATTTATCCCTATATTTGCACCCGTCAAAAGAATCTTTCTTTTAGACGCACGTAAGTGCAGGTCCCATAGCTCAGTTGGTTAGAGCACCTGACTCATAATCAGGGAGTCCTTGGTTCAAGCCCAAGTGGGACCACGATTCAAAAACCCAACTATCTTATTTACAGGTTGTTGGGTTTTATGATTTAATAAATTGCAGAACATTTGCAAAACACAAGATGAAAAAATAGGGGTATAATAAAAAAACTATGTTTATGCATAAATTTTGCAGAGGCGGAATATAAAGAATTTGGTATCGTTGACGCCATGAAGTTTTGCTCTGAAAGCCTTGATTTTTGAGTTTATCGATTCAACGGATGCGTTTGTAGAGCGTTTGTCCCTGAGGTTTTGCGACAACCAATAAGCCTGTTTTAAATCGGGGTAGAGACCAAACAGCATTCCGGCGCGGGTCCGTTGGGTATCAATCCATTTCTCAGGTGACTTGAATAAGGCATATAGCCCTCTTGCCAACAGTTCTTTGAGCGTGTCGCCATTCTCAAAACGTTCCACTGTATATTTTCGGCCTTCAAGTTTCGCAGCCTCTCTGGCTTCTGTTTCGGCATTGATAGCGTCCCACTGGTGTTTTATGCGGATTTCCTGTACTGCATCCCAAGCAAGCCTCTGCACATGGAACCTGTCGATTACCCACGATGCCCGTGGAAAAGCCATACGGCAAATTTTATGCATGCTGTCGGACAGGTCAAGCGTTATACTTTATTGCGCAGCTCGCTTTTTATTTGACGCAAGGCATGGATGACGGTATTGGCTTCCGTGCCGAGTACTATGGCTACAATGGAGTTCTCCCGGCCGTGGGCCTCCTTGTTGGTCACGATTATATATAGTTCTCCGCGACTCAGAAAGATTTCGTCGATACTCAGATGCGGCCCGATGTTCTGCGGAAAAAATCGCCATCGTTCGGCATGCTGGCCTTCTGCCGACTCTTTCCATTGCCAGTAGCTGCTCAGATGACGCTTGTACAGCCGTTCAAACAGCTTACCGTCTATATCGAAGAACCATTCAAGAGAGCGGCCCGTAATCGGGTATCAGTCCAAGCATTCTAAAAAAAAAGCCGCGAACTCTTTCGAGAAGCGGGTCCCTTCGGTCACCAAATCCCAACATCCGCTGACGCTTCTGCCTGTCTCAGTATCAATCCATCGCCGACGCCTGACATGGAATGACATCTTACGCCCTCTTACCGGATAATCCCTGATTACGCTTTCTTCATAGAAGCCATTCGAACGCAGCTGACCGGGGGTATATCCGTCAACACCATTGTCACGCTCCTCCAATGTCACGTCAAGCGTTTCTGGGGTTTTATCTACCTTCACCACCTTAAAGTATTCAACCATCTCTTCAGGCAGAAGGCATTCCGCCAGCTCTGTATACGGATTCTTTTGCATCACAATTTCTTTAGTGATGCAAAAGTTAATGTTTTAATTCAGATACACAATTTTTTTACCATGCGCCTTGATTCGTGAAGGCAAAGTTCCGTATTTCCGCCTCGAAGAATTAGCCTTTGCATGGCAATCGGAATAATCCGAAAAAATCACTTCATCCGATTCCTGTATTCAAGCGGCGAGCGGCCCGTATGGCGTCGGAAAAATTTGGCGAAGAAAGAAGAGTTGGAAAAGTTCAGCCGTTCAGCAATTTCGGTCACGGTCGCATCGGTCGAACGTAGCAGGCGTTTGGCCTCCTTTGCGACGAACTCCTCGATCCAGTAATAGACCGTGCGGCCTGTTGTGCGTCGGATGACTTTCGAAAGGTATTTGGTGGTAATGCAGAGCTGGTCGGCATAGAATGCGAGCGAACGTTCCGTCATATAATGGCGGTGCAGCAGAGCGAAAAAAGTGTCGGAAAGCGTTTCGGCCCGGCGGCCCTGCACTGCTACGGCGCAGTCCGCCGAACGATGCAGGAGTTCCGAAACGAAGATAAAGAGCTGGGCTTTCAGCAATCCCATCCGCAAGGGATGTTCCGTTGCGGCATCGTACTTCGCCAATGTCTCGTATGTCTGCTCCAGCACATTGAAATCCACGTCGGACAGCAAGGATACGGGGGTTGCTCCGAATCGCTCGGCCATTTCGGGCGGCAATAGCAGCGGAAAGTCGGCCATGAAATCAAACGCAAACCATAGCCATACACACGCTGCGTGCTCCGACTGCCCCCTTAAGGTAATCGTATGTGTCGGGAAAAGCGTAACGAGATTACCCCGTTTCAACCGATAACCGTGTCCATCGATTTCAACGAATAAGTCATCATGTGTCACCAACAGCACGATTGCTCCGTCACGGTCGGTGGCGGAGAAAAGCGGATCGGCGAGCGAATCCGATAGATAGAGCATCGGGCGTTGTTTATTCATCATTCGAGTGCGAAGATAGCGAAAAAATCGACATAGCGTGTATCGGAACGAATATGATTCTGAATGGAACGGAGCTTTGCCGCAGAAAGTCGGGAACTTTGCCTGCGAAAATCAAAATATGAAATTATGGATCAAATACGCAATTCAAAACTTTATCTGTTGATGGTCGTCGGTGCAATCTCGGCACTCGGTCCGTTCGTCACCGACTTTTATTTGCCGAGCCTGCCCGCACTGACCGGTTATTTTACCACGACCGCTTCGCTCGTGCAGCTTTCGCTTACATTCAGTATGATCGGTCTTGCCGTCGGACAACTCTTTATCGGCCCAATGAGCGACCACTACGGACGCAAGCAGCCCCTCGTATGGTCGATGGTCGTTTTTTGCCTCGCGACGACCGGCTGTCTGCTTTCGCCGAATATCCATACGTTTCTGGCCTTCCGGCTGCTGCAAGGTTTGGCGGGCGCAGGAGGAGTGGTCATTTCGAAATCCATTGCTTCCGACCTGTACGAAGGGCCGGAACTCGCACGTTTTTTCTCGATGTTGAGCGCTGTGCAGGGATTGGCTCCGATATGCGCTCCCGTGCTGGGCGGAATATTGCTGGAATATACTGATTGGCGAGGGATTTTCGTCGTTCTGCTCGGCGTCGGCATCCTATTGACGTTCGTATTGCTCCGCTTCCGGGAATCATTGGCGACGGAGAAGCGTACGACGGGCGGTATCGGAACAACTTTCCGAAATTACATTCCCGTGTTGCGCAATCGCCGTTTTATGGAGTATGTCATGGTACAGGCATTTGCAATGGGGGTCATGTTCGCCTATATTGCGGCATCACCGTTCATTTTCCAACAACATTTCGGTTTGTCGCCGCTGACATACAGTCTCTGTTTCGGTGTAAATGCGCTGGCCATCATGGCCGGTAGTCTCGCGGTGGCGAAATTCCGCAAGCCCGCTCGTGCGCTGGCCATTGGTGTGAGTGGATTTCTGGCAGCGGGCTGTCTGGTCGCGGCATCGTTGGTATGGGGTTCGGTCGGTATCGTCGAAGCGGCGCTGCTCGTCATGCTGTTCTTCCTCGGACTGATTCTTCCCTCTTCAACGACGCTCGCTTTAGAGTTGGAGCGGCACGATGCGGGCAATGCCTCGGCCGTACTCGGATTCCTGATGTTTCTGGTCGGAGGCATCCTGTCCCCGCTGACGGGATGGGGCAACATACTTTATTCTACGGCCATCATCATTGTATTGTGTTGTATGGCTGCATGGTATATGGAAAGGAGGGGACGTTATGAGTAGATACGCGGAACATCCTGTCATGTATGAAACGGCTCTTGCGCAAGGTCAGGGGATGCGTCACATGAGCGATGATTTTCTCTTTACCTATCTCATCGAGGGAAGCCTGTGTCTTGCTTTCGACGAACTCAAATACGAACTCCATTCCGGACAAGGAGCAGTCGTCGCATCACACAGCCGCATCACGCTGGAAAATCGGGAATCGCAACCGGCACTGGCCGTCCATATCCATCTCTCGACGCAAGAAATAGAAGAGTATCTTTTTCATAATACATCCGTCTGCACTCCTTCCGGCGATGATACTCGACCGGTGCATATTTTTGAACCGCACATCCTGCTGCATTGTCTCAGCGATGGAATCGAGGCCGCCATAGCGCAGGGATTCCGGGCGAATAGGGTGCTGACGAACCTCAAGATTCAAGAATGTATCCATATACTCGTCACCTTGTGTCCGGAAATACATTATTGGTTCTCCGCAATGTGCCATGCCCGAAAAATCGACCTTCGGACTTTTATGGAACTGAACTACAAACGTAACGTGCCGCTCGAACGATTTGCGGAGGCATCGGGGCGAAGCCTTTCGACTTTCCGCCGCGATTTTCAACAAGTATTCGGCGTACAACCCGGCAAATGGCTGTTGGTGCGGCGGCTCGACGAGGCGTACAACCGGATTTCACACGGCGAACGTCCGTCGGATATACTCGTCGAACTGGGTTTCGAGAGTTTCTCGCATTTTACCCGTACTTTCAAAGAACGATTCGGGTCGTTGCCGTCGCAGGTGCTGTCAAGACACAAAGGCTGACATTTGCAGGCTAATCGTTTTGCCGAAAGCGGGCGAACTTTGCAAATAAAAGGAAATGAAACTCAAATGCAAATCGACCGTATGAAACAGAACAGGATATATGACGCCGCACTCGCAGCGTTCCGTCGCAACGGCGTCAAAGCGACCAATATGGGAGAGTTGGCTGTGCAACTTCATATCTCCAAACGCACGCTTTATGAATTATGCCATGACAAACAGACATTACTCCGCCGCTGCATCTGCCGTGAAGTCGGGAGGGAGACCATCTGGCTGGAAAGGGTTATGCGACGTCACTCCGCATCTCCGCTTCGATTGATTGTCCGTATCTATTTGCATACAATTCGATATGTCAATTCATTCAATCCCGTATTTTTCTCGGAACTGGCTGGCGACACATATTTCCGTATTGTTTGGAGGGGGTATTATCGTTTGCTCAGCCAAAAGTACGGTTTACTGCTTCGTCTTTGTCGGCAATCGGACTTGTGCCTGCCCGATTGTGCAGACCGCGTGCTAATCGATTTTCTTTGCCAACGGTTCATCGAGATTTCCACCGGTGCGATTGCTCCCGACAAGGCAGTCCCGGAACTTTCCGGTTTTATCGTCCGCTCCGTGTTGAGTGGAAATTGTACGAAAAAAGGATTGTGCGAACTATTCAGGCGGGATTTTAAACAATGAGGAGACATTCTGATGTATTCAGAAGTGGAATTACAAAATTAATAAAATAATGTTCGCTCATTAAAAAATAAATAAGATTTACTTTTCTTTTATTAAATTCAGAAATACCACGTGATGTTTAATCATAGAGGTTAACTATTGAAATTGTGATAAGAAAAAATAGCAGATTAATGAAAAAATACTTTTTTACTTAAAAATAAAGTGTTCTTTTGACTTAATGCAAAATATGGTGAATATGTGTGGTTCGCTCGTTTCTAAATCATTACCTATTTAAGAGAATAAAAAAAAATAATTGATTGTATATCAATCAGAAAATAGGGATTAAATGTCTTACAAGATAGGTCGTTATATTCTCTATTCCTAAAGCCAGACCAATCCTTTTTGGATTTCCGATTCCATATTTTTCTGATCTATCTCAAAATAACGGCAAGTTTTGGCGCGTGCTGTGTCAAAAGCTTCGCTATATGGAATCTGCAAGTGTTTATAAAGACGACAAATTTTTTCCATACATTAGCCTCACGCCATTGCTTGACTGTCATACTGAACATTGCTACGTTCAGCATGTCTGCCTCAAACTTTTTTCAAGACCATACCTAGGGGATTCGCTAGGGTTGAGCCGGGGATTCACTACCTATGCTCCGTTTCAATAGCAATGCCAAAGCGCTTCAAAAGCGGTTGATGATACATCTGCCACGCTTTTGCAATGCTATTGGAACGGAGCGAAGCCAGCCAAACCCCAGCCCAACCTAAGCGAAACCATTAAAAAAAATATCCTAAAATTTTTTCCTCCACATATATACTTTTTCAGATAATAGGTGTTATTAATACAAAAAAAATAAAATCATGGTAGACTACACGAGAGAATTAAAGATCGCTGAACTCATCGTACGCCAAGAAATGGGTGAATTGAGTACAGAGGAACAGCAATCGCTCTCCCAATGGCTGGAAGAATCGGAAGAACATGAAGCGCTTTACCGGAAGCTTTTGACTCATCCTATGAGGATTTCTCCGGCAGTAAGGTTCGATACGGAACAGTTCATACAGGCAACACAGCGTAAAATACAACGGCGCAAAATATATCGTTTTGTTTGGCAATCGGTCTCGGTGGCCGCAGTCCTCGTGATCAGCCTGGTCTCTGTGCTACTCACCCGGGAAAATATGCCCGCAAAATCGCCTGTTGTCAATGATGTGTCGATAGCTAAAAGGACACAAGCGGTATTGTCATTGCCCGATGGCCGGCAAGTAGCTCTCGGCAACGAAGCAGGACAGGATACAGCCTGGATGAAGTATACCGAAGCCCGCACCACCGAACAGGAAGCGACTACTGAGCCTGATGACATAAAAATCGAAGTGTCCCGTGGAGGAGAATATAAAATCCGGCTGGACGACGGAACGGTGGTATGGCTGAATTCAGAAAGTTCATTGATTTATCCGGAAAAATTTACAGGCGACAACCGAACAGTCCGCTTGTCGGGCGAAGGATATTTCGAAGTAGCCCGGAATGAAACGAAACCTTTTATCGTTTCGGTAGGCGATATGGAGATCAAGGTGCTGGGCACCAAATTCAACGTAACTGCCTATCGGGATGAGGGGATGACAACCACCACCCTGATTTCCGGAGCAGTGGAAGTGGCTACTCCCGAACGGACGGTACAGTTGCAACCGGGCAAACAGGCTGTGGTTGAGGAAGGGGCGGATGAAATCCGGATTTCGGAGGTCGATGTAGAATTGTATGCTTCGTGGACGGCCGGAATTTTCAAATTCGACAAGATGACCTTGACAGACATCTGTACGCGTTTGTCCCGGTGGTATGATGTCGATTTTGTATTCGAAGGGGAAGCCGGACAAGAAAGGTTTACCGGCGGTACATGGAAATATGTACCTCTGAAAGATTTTTTGTCCAAAATCGAACGAGTGACAGATGTGTCGTTTCAATTTGAAAATAACGTGGTTAGAGTAATTTCTAAAAAATAAAAACACAGGGAAATGTTTGCAGCAAATCCCTGTGTCGGATGTACCCCCCCTTGAGGCCTTTGCCGGACCTTACGGGTAAATTGTTAATCTTAATTTTACAAAATTATGAAAAAAAAGCGACTTAGTGCAAGGTGGCTGCATGAAATTGCAGGTAATCGAGTTTTTTTAGCTATGAAACTGAGTTTTTTTCTGATGTTTCTTATGGTGTTAAGTGCTTCTGCCAACATCGATGTCATGTCCCAGCGGGTGAATCTGGATTTTAAAGACGCCGATCTGAGTGTGGTGTTCAAATCTCTGGAATTACAAACCGGACATATTTTTGTGTACAGTGCCGATCGGGTGCAGGCCGACCGGATCCGGGTCTCCGTACAATTGAAAGATACGGAACTGGCTCAGGCTTTAGACGTATTATTGAAAGATTTACCTTACCATTATAGTGTAGAAGGTAAAAGTGTACTGATCATCCCTGCTCCCCGGCCAACTACCCGGGAAATCCCTCCAATTTCGCAGAAAACAATCAAAGGGCGTATTACCGACGAATCGGGAGCTCCTCTGGTCGGTGCAACGGTGATCGTGCAGGGAACCACCCGGGGTGTAGCAACCGACGTAAACGGCCAATACTCGATCAGTGTCACTACCGATGTCACCACCCTCGAAATTTCTTTCCTCGGTTATAAAAAAGTGGAGATACAAATCGGCAACCGTACCGAAATCAACGTAAAACTCGAACCGGATGCACAAGTAATGGAAGATGTGGTAGTGACCGGTTATCAGACCATTTCCAAAGAACGGGCCACGGGTGCTTATTCGATTATCAATGCCAAAGTGCTCGAACAAAAACCGACAGCCAATATCTCCAGCGCCCTGAACGGATTAGTACCCGGATTGGCTGTTCAGAGTTCACCGGTGGAAGGAACCACCCGTTTCCTGATCCGTGGAAAAGGTACTCTTCAAAGTGACCAGGCTGATAGCGATCC
>JAETOX010000097.1 GCA_021771575.1 Bacteroides sp.
TTCTTGGAACAGTATTTTATTTTGAAAGACAAATCAGGGCTGGATTGCAGTGATGTCTTACTCGATTATTTTACCCTGCTCGACGATGAGCAATTGCTCGACTCGGTTCAGATTCCACGGATTGCTAAAGTAACGGTATATAATGAGGCATTTGCCCGGCGGGTCGTAGAGGCAGCTTGCAAAAAGGCAACCGATCCTGCCAAAGATAAAAAACAGTTCACAGCCCTTAATAAAGCTCTGTGTTCCTTTTTAAGTGCTTGTTTGCAAGCTACTGCCAAAAGTGAGGATCCGGCTTCTTTTGAAGCGGTACTCACGCTGAAAGAACGCTTATTTCGGGCTGCTGGAAATCACGATAGTGCAACCTCGGCATCCTTGGGAGGAGGCAATATTTATATCCCTTCCGATTTATCCCGTATGAATTATTATTCAGCTCACCGGATGACCGAACGGTTCCTGGACGTTTACCATCGCTATATGCAGGCTATCCAGAAAAAATATGAAGCTACAAAAAGTGAAAAACAGGCGATAGAAAAAGCGATGGAAGACAAAATGAAAGCTGCCGAAGAGAAAGGAGACAACGGAGAATACGATGCTGTGAAAAAAATGAGTGCCATGCTCTTTGCTTTTTCGTCTATTGACGATTATTATGTTTCTACCAGTATGATCGAGAATGTAGAAAGATATGAGGAATTCTATGCCGGAGCAAAAGACGACACTTACAAAAATCAAGTGGCTGCCTGGTATATCTTTTTACATCAAATGAGTCCTTCGGCGAAAACAGCCGTGTACGTAGCCGGCAAACTGTTGGAGCTGGAACGGAAACAAGAAGCCATAGGCGTGCTTGTTATGGGACTGGAAAAAGGAGCAAAAGCAGTGGGGGTTGAGGAAAAGGATGTGGAGGAATGTAAAGCAAAATTGGAAGAATTAAAATCTTAAGAGAATAAAATCATGTTTAGAATAGGAATATTGATATATTCGTTATGCATACTGGTGATGACCGGATATGCTCAGGACAAGGGACGGGGGATTCATTTTATCGAAGGAGAAGAATGGCAGAAAATACTACAGATAGCTCAGGAGCAGGATAAATATATTTTTATGGATTGTTATACTTCCTGGTGCGGACCCTGCAAAGCTTTGTCGAAAGATATCTTTACCAAAAACGAAGTAGGTGACTTTTTTAATACCCATTTTATTAATGTCAAATACGACATGGAAAAAGGGGTAGGAAAAGAATTGCGAAATCGATACCAGTCATATATCATCGGTTATCCCACCTTGCTCTTGATCGACAAAAAGGGCGAAGTGGTTCATCAGATGGCTGGATTTCAGGAAGCGGATGTGCTGATCGATGGCATGAAAGCAGGTATGGAGGGGCAAAGCCTCTTTGCTTTCCGGAAGCGCTATGCTGCCGGCGAGCGCAGTCTGGAATTTATCAAAGCCTATGTCAAAGCTTTGAACGGCGCTTTCCTGAAAGACGACATAGAAAAGATCGTGAAAGAGTATATGCAAAATATGCCATTGGAAAAGTTGCAGGATCAGGAAGTATGGGAATTAGTGGGAACGTATATTAAAGATCCTTATTCCCCTCAGTTCGAATATGTGGTTTTTCATCTCGACCGACTTGCAGTACGGTTGAAATTCGACCGTTTTCAACTGGAACGTCAATTGAATTGGGCTTTGGAAAAAGCATTGAAACAATTAATTGAACTAAAGAAGGATGAACAGGAAAATATTTTACCCTATCGGCGCGAAACGGGAAAAATAGATACCCTGATGCGGCTGATTGATCGGGCTAATTTGAAACGGGCCGAGGAATATCGGGCTAAGAAAAGAATATTCGAATTGCAATTGGATGGTAACTGGCCGGAGGTATACAACTACCTGACAGTGTGCCGCGATATCAAAGCCCTGGGCTATTCCGATTCCTACCTCAATGAAATGATTCAGTATATGACACAGTATTGTAAGGACAAAAAGCTATTGAGAAAACTTCTTATATTGACAGAACAGTTACAGGTTCAGGAAGATAAAAATGAGAGCAGGCTCAGATCCTTTTATTACGACACGCTGGCTATGTTATATGAAAAATTGGGTAATAAAACCCTGGCAACAGAATATCGGGAGAAAGACAAACGGATAAAAGCCGAGAGAGCAAAAGAGTTTGAAGAATTTATGAAAAAAAATTAAGCGGAAAAGATGAAAAAATGGATCGTACTCCTTTTGAGCTTGATGGTCGGTTTGCCATCGGTGTCGTTCGGACAGATGGAGAAACTGAAGGAGAAGCTTATGGAGGCTCTGAAAAATAAAGCGGCGGAGACGGAGCAAACAGAAAAAAAAGATTCGGCCGGAAAAGAAGAAAATAAAGGGTACGCCAAACTGCTGGAAGGTTTTTCCACTCAGCAAGGTATTTTTAAGGTACATACAAAGGAGGGACAGGTATATTTTGAAATTCCCGACAGCCTGTTGGGACGTGATATGCTTTTGGCTTCCCGGGTATCGGAAATCAGTAATAACAAAGATATGGCAGCCGGACAAATGCCCCGCGGCCCGATGCTGATCCGGTTTTCGAAAGACCGCAAGAAAGTGTTTATGCATCTGGTGAACACCAGTCACCTTTGTGATACAGATTCCCCGATTTATAAATCCTTCAGGCGGAATTATCTCGATCCCATCTGGCAGGATTTCGATATTAAAGCCGTGTCGCCCGATTCAACGGCTACTGTCATCGACATGAGTAAATTCTTCTGCTCGGATATTAAAGAGTTGGGACCTTTCCGGGAAAGTCGGGGAGCGCTGGATGCTTTATTCGGGGGAAAGCCGTTAGGTGGTTCATTTCAGGCTTCCAGTTCCGCTATTATCGGGGTGAAAGCATTTCCTTTGAACATCAATGTGAAAAGTCGCATGGCCTATAAAAGCGAGGGAACCCCTTTCCTGGCAGTAATGACCCGTTCGCTGGTTCTTTTGCCGCGTGAACCGATGCGGCCACGTTTGGCCGACCGCAGGGTGGGGTATTTTTCTACCGGTAAAAAGGAATATGCTGTCAAACAACGCGAATTGGAACAGGTTACCTACATCAATCGCTGGCGTTTGGAACCGAAAGATGTGGAGGCTTATAAACGGGGCGAACTCACCGAACCGGTGAAACCCATTGTCTTCTATGTTGACGATGCCCTACCGGAAGTATGGAAAGAGGCGGTGAAACAAGGCATCGAAGACTGGCAGATCGCTTTTGAAGCTGCCGGATTTAAAAATGCCATTATCGCCCGGGATTATCCCCGCGATGATCCGGATTTCGATCCCGAAGATATCCGTTATTCCTGTTTCCGGTATATTACTACCCCCGTGGCTAACTCGATGGGACCTTCCTGGACCGATCCTCGCTCCGGCGAAATCATTCAGGGCGATGTGTTGTTTTACCATAATGTCGTAAAACTACTGCATAACTGGCGTTTTGTGCAGACAGCCGCTGTCGATGAAAAAGCCCGTGGAGAAATGTTCGACGATGAAACCATGAAGGAATCCTTGCGGTATGTAGCTGCCCATGAAGTAGGACATACCCTGGGCCTGATGCACAATATGGGAGCTTCCTATGCTTATTCGGTAGATTCGTTGCGTTCGGCTACTTTCACCCGGCAATATGGCACTACTCCTTCCATCATGGACTATGCCCGTTATAATTATGTCGTACAGCCCGGAGACGAAGGAGTAACGATGACTCCTCCGCTGATGGGGGTGTACGATTGTTACGCCATTCATTGGGGATACTGCCCTATTTATGAGGCTGCTACGCCGGAAGAGGAATACGAAACCCTCAATCGTTGGATACTTGAGAAAGCCGATGATCCTATGTATCATTACGGTCCGCAGCAATTGTTTATGACTACCGATCCGGCCTCCCAAAGTGAGTCGTTGGGTGACGATGCTGTGAAAGCCAGTGACTACGGTATTAAAAACCTGAAACGAATAAACCGGAATTTAGTAGATTGGACTACCCGGGAAAATCACAATTATGATCGAATGGGCGAATTGTATGCAGAAATTTTTACCCAGTTTAAACGTTATTTGGGACATGTTCAGGCATATATCGGAGGATTTTATCTCTACGAGCCGGTAAGAGGAGAACAGAAAAAAGCTTATGTCTTTGTCAGTCCCGAAAAACAACGGGAAGCCCTGCAATTTATCTGGCAGCAAATGATGGATTTACCCACTTGGTATGCTCTGCCGGAATTGGAAACTTGTATAGCGCCCAAGGATAATGGCATTTGCGATTATATGATGACTCTGTTGACCGGACTGCTGTCGTCACAAAAATTGCAATCGCTGATGTTGGCTGAGCGGCAAGAGCCAGGAAAAGCGTATTCCCGTCTCGATTTAATTAATGATTTACACGATTTGGTATGGGAAAAAAAGAAAGGACTCACGGCTTATGATCGGGCTGCACAATACGGATTTGTGAAAACAGTACTGACGGAAAGCGGATATTTAACTTCTTCCAAAGGAGGCGGCGGATTAAAGCTGCCTTTTATAGCTGGGACCGAAGAGGGTATATCGGAAAAATTAATCGGAGCCGATAAAGAAAATACAGAAAAAATAGAAATGAATGCTATCTATAATTACGAATTGAAAAGATTAGAAAAACTCTTGAAACGACGTAAGCATAGTGGAGATGAAATGACCCGCATTCACTACCGTAATTTGTATGAGCAAGTGAGGAGGAAGATGAGATAAAACGGGGAAAACGGATAAAAAAAATAAAGAAAATAAAGAAAATGAAGAAAAATTGGATGAACGGCATTCTGGCAGGTCTTTTCCTGTTAGGTTGCACACCGGAAGTGACGACTTATACCATTGAAGGAACCTGGGACGGGGGCGACGGGAAAGTGGTCTACTTGAAAAAAGATTTGGGCGATAAAAAGTACGAAATGATCGATTCGGCTGTTGTTACCAACGGAAAATTCCGAATGCAACAACCATTGGAAGAGGTAGATGAACGTATTTTAGAGATTGGCGGCATGACGCATATTATCATTCTGGATTCAGTTCCTATTCAAGTGAATTGTGAAACAGTAAAACGGACACTCAGGGGAAAAGAAATTGAGAATGTCAGGACAGAGATCCGGGGGAGTATCGAACAGGATATTTTCAACACCATTATGACAACCCAGCGGAATGAGATGTTGGTGATGCTAGGACTTTCAATGACGGGTAAAGAAGATCAGCAAAAACCGGGAATGAAGGATTCGTTGGTCCAAATGTATATAGCTGTAAAAGCGCAGACGGCCCATACGATTGATAGTTTGGTGACCCATTATCCGGATAGTTATGCCGTAGCACTTATCATCAATAATTTTGTGGCTCGTCAGAGAGACCTGCCGGAGGTGGAAAAGATGTATGAAAGTCTTACTCCACGTATCCGGAATGCTTATTTGGGACGAAAGCTCAAAGCTACGATCGATAAGATGAAGACCACGGCTATCGGAAGTATACCACCTGATTTCACTTTACAGACTCCTGAAGGAAAATCTGTTTCATTAACCGATTATCGTGGCAAATATGTATTACTGGATTTTTGGGCTTCCTGGTGCGGACCTTGCCTGCGGGAAGTGCCCAATGTAAAAAAGGTATATGACCGTTATCATCCGAAAGGTTTTGAGATTCTCAGTGTGTCGTTGGACGATAAAAAAGAGAACTGGGTAAATGCCATCGATAAAAACGATTTGAATTGGGATCATGTCTCTTCTTTACAGGGATGGCGATGTCCTGTTGTAAAGCAATATAGCATCACCGGAGTGCCTGCTATGTTCTTGATCGGCCCGGACGGTAAGATTCTGGCTTCCGGCCTTCGGGGGGAAGAATTGATCGAAAAGGTTGGAAATTATTTTAATTGAAATAATCGATAAAGGAGGGCATATTTGATAGTGCCCTCCTGCATAAAATTATTCGGTTTGAATTTCAAAAATAATAAAGAAGGATGTAAATTAAACGAACCAACCGCTCTCTCTACCTCCTCCGTTTCCTCCATTTCCCCTCTTTCGTCTGCCAGACGGACGGAACCATAAATACCGAATATCGGTTCTCGGAGTTCTTTATCCAACAGATTGGTTGCTGAAAAGAAAGAAGTGCTGTAATTGTGGATGATCATATGCGATGTGTCGAATTCGGTACGTGCGTATAAACGATCCATCGGACTTTTGCTTTTACAGATTTATGTAAGCTACAGGGGAAAGTTACCGATTGCCATATATGTAAGGATAGAAACTGAAATTAATAGTGCTAAAGCTAAACATTTCCGGGGTGAAAACGTTTCTTAGTACATAAAATTTATTTATCAATTTAATAAGTGAAATTATGGAACAGATTAATTTTACCCCGGTTAGAAGGAGAATTTCTTGGGGGAGTGTTTTTGCCGGAGTGGTGACTGTCATTGCCATATCTATTTTGATTTCGATGCTGGTCACAAGTATTGGATTGTTTCAATTCGATCCTTTATCAGAGCATCCGACATCTGGTATCGGGGCTACTGTAGGCATCGGAACGGTTATCTCGCTTATCGTCAGCTTTCTTATTGGTGGTTTTGTGGCAGGTAAGTTAGCAGGAGTCGACGGAACGATTCATGGTTTACTGGTTTGGGCGACGACCTCGATTCTGACTGTTATTTTTGCTGTGAGTTTGGCTGTCGGAGCGGTGAAAGTCACCGCCAATGTATTGGGGTCTGTTTCGTCTGTTGCCGGAAGTGTAATTTCCAATGTGGGATCTATGGCTGGTGAAGGGGTCTCCGATCTGGCCGGGCAAGCTAAAGATTTGTTCGGAGATATCGATATTAATGCCAAAATTCAAGGAGATAGTATCCGGGGAGATATTCGCAGGGCATTGAGAAAAAGTGGAGTGAAAGAACTGAATCCTGACTATCTCGGCAATCAATTAGATGAAGTGAAAGGAGATTTAAAGAAAACCGTTAAAAAAATTGCGGCTACTCCGGACGATGCAGATAAATTAATAGATGGTTTTACCGATCGCCTCAAAACAAGAGCAAATAAAATCACCCGGAATATCGACCGTAACGATGTAAGCAAAGCCATTGCCAATAATACCAACTTATCGAAAGCAGAAGCAGACAAAGCTGTCGACCAGTATATGGATCTGATCGACGATGCTGCGGAGCAGGCTAAAGAACAAATCGATAAGCTAGAACAAGGACTGCAAAAAGCGAAACAGGAATGGCAGGAAATCAAACAAAAGGCTCTGGAAGAAGCTGAAAAAGCTGCGAATGCTGCTGCCCGTTCTGCTTTGATTTCTTTCTTTGGAATGTTGATCGCCGCCGGACTTTGTTGTTGGGCTGGTTATTACGGTACCCGAAAAGACAGACAAGGATACTAATGTGCTCATGTGCCAATGTGCAAATGTGCCAATGATTAATGCGATTTTTCATTGGCACATTGTTACATTAGTACATGAGCACATTATTTCTTCAACCCGCTGCGTTCCAATAAAGCATCTACACTTGGTTCCTGGCCCCGGAAACGTTTATATAGGGTCATCGGGTGTTCAGAACCTCCTTTTTCCAGAATATTTTTGCGGAAAGAGGCTGCTGTTGCAGCGTCGAAGATCCCTTTTTCTTTGAAAACGGAGAAAGCATCCGCATCTAGCACTTCCGCCCATTTATAGCTGTAATAACCAGCTGCATAACCTCCGCTGAATATGTGTCCGAAAGCTGTTGAAAGACAATTACTGTCCACAGTTGGAAAAGATTCTGTGGAAGCCATCGCCCGGTTTTCGAATGCTTGTACGGATTCGGTCAGAGGTGCGGTGATAGAATGCCAGGCCATGTCTACCATACCGAAACTAAGCTGGCGGTCGCTTTGATAGCCGCTTTGGAAATTAGCGGCTTCGCGGATTTTGTTGATATATTCCTGGGGAATCTTTTCGCCGGTTTCGTAATGTACGGCCCATGTGTCCAGCCATTCTTTTTCCAGTGCCCAGTTTTCCATGATTTGTGAAGGTAGTTCTACAAAATCCCGGTAAACGTTTGTACCTCCGGTGGAATGATACGTACACTGCGATAACATGCCGTGGAGCGAATGGCCGAACTCATGCAGGAAAGTGGTCACTTCATCGAATGTAAGCAGAGAGGGTTTGCTCGTTGTGGGTTTAGTGAAATTCATGACGATCGATATCAGGGGACGAACATCCTGACCGTTCTTCCGGTATTGTCCCCGGTATTCGGTCATCCAGGCCCCACCGTTTTTGCTTTCCCGGGGGAAAAAGTCGGTATAAAGCACCGCTAGAAAATCCCCGTTGCAGTCATATACTTCGAATGTTTTTACATCCTCGTGATATTTCGGTATATCGGTTACTTCATGAAAAGTGATCCCATACAGTCGGTTAGCCAGACCAAATACTCCTTTTTGTACATTTTCAAGCTTGAAATAAGGTTTCAGCATTTCGTCGTCCAGAGCATATTTTTCCTGTTTCAGTTTATTGGAATAATAAGCCCAATCCCAACGTTGCAGTTCTCCTTCGAAGCCGTTCCGGTGGGCGAACTCTGTCACTTCCGCTTTTTCTGCCAGGGCATGGGGATGTGAAGCTGCCAGCAATTGTGAAAGAAAACTATTGACTACCTCTGGAGTTTGAGCCATCCGATTACTCAATACATATTCGGCATAAGTTTGGTACCCCAACAAGTGGGCTTTCTCCAAACGCAGGGCAACTATTTTTTTGACAATCTCATTATTATCGTATTCATTGCCCCGATTTCCCCGGGAAGTATAGGCCCGGTACATTTTTTCCCGTAATTCCCGCTTGTCTGCATATTTCATAAAAGGTATATAGCTGGGAGCATGTAAACTGAATAGCCAGCCTTCCTTATCTTTTTCTCGAGCGGCTATAGCCGCCATTTCTATCGTTCCTTCGGGCAAACCCGACAAATTTTCCGGATTGGTGAGGTGTAAAGCGAAATTGTTCGTTTCTGCCAATGTATTTTCTTCAAATTTCAACCCTAATTGGGACAACTCCATGGAAATTTCCCGGAATCTTTCTCTAGCTTCTCCTTCCAGGTCGGCACCACCCCGGATAAAAGATTTCCAGGTATCTTCCAATAAGGTTGCTTGTTCAGGTGTCAACTCCAAGGAATCCTGTGCTTCATACACCTGTTTTACACGGGCGAAAAGCTGCGGATTCATATAAACACTATTACTGAATGCTGTCAGTTTAGGGGAAACCCGTTGAGCGATTTCTTGCATTGCATCGTTCGTATAAGCTGAATTCAGATTGAAAAAAATCGAAGACAGGGTATCCAGTTTTTCACCGGCTTGATCAAGAGCAATGATTGTATTTTCGAAATTTGCCGGGATCGACGAAGAAGCGATAGCTTTGATTTCCTCACTAGCTTCAGTGATGGCTTCATCGAAAGCAGGTTCGTAGTCTTTCGTTTCGATTTTGTCGAACGGTGGGGTTTCGTGAGGAGTTGTAAAAGATGCCAGTAACGGATTTTTGTCCGCTTGATCGTTACAATGAGTTATAGATAAAATAAGTGTAGCCATATCCTTTCTGTTTTTTTATTTGAGAAGTCAAATTTATGAAATTATTTTGTCTCCCGTCGGTCCTTTGCGGATTATAAGCAGGTAAATTTTTTTCGATCAGAAAAAGAAAAAAATTCATTTTTATTCACCCTTTTTTAGCAAAAATCTGTTTAACTCACAAAACGAACAATTATTTTGTCAGATTTCCGTCAAAATAGAATTGACAATAGACAGATGATAATTGACAATGATTGGAAGCTTTGCTTCCATTGAAATGAGCAAATAAGAATGAAAGATGAAAACAAAAACAAGAATGTTGAATAACGAAAAATATTGAGGATCAAACAAATAAATAATTCTGCCCTAATAGCGGAAGTTCATAGCCAATTGACAATAGTCAATTGTTAATTCCATTCTTTTACTGGGGAAAACAGATTGGATAGAAAGTTCAGATAAGAAAAAATATCAACAATTTAATCGTTCGTTTTTTTTACTAAAATCACAACTAATGAGAAGAAAATTAATTTATGTCTTTTACTTATTGCTGTCTCTTACTATGGCAGGGTGTAATAGTGATTCGGGAGAAGAGGTTATTTCGAAAGATCCGGAATATCCTGAGGAACCGGGAGGAACGACGGGTGATCGTACTGTATGGAGTTTCGATGTAAAGATAATGCTCGATGAGATGACCTTTAAATCTTATAATTCTTCGGTAGAAGATATAAACGCTAAATTAAAGCAGCGTTTTAAAGAAGTGCGTGAACTTTATCATGGTAAAAAGGAAATTTATTTTGAAGCTGATATAGAGTTCGTACCTTTTTTCGATGAGACATGTGTGTACAATTGTTCTTCACAAGATATTTTGAATAATGCTATTGCTTATCGGGGAAAATATCCTTATTTGATTGTTTTCGATGGTACCGTAGGAGATTTTACTAACGAATGGATACATGCCGATTGGACGGGATGGGGACGTGAGGTCGTTTGTATTTCGGAGAATAATATTGGAAAACCTGATGCAAATGTGACTTATAAGATTTTATCCCATTATAAGACTAGTCGAACTTTAGCACATGAATTAGGACATGCCCGTGGTGTACCGGATATATATGCCATGGAAATAAAACAGAATCAGGTGAACGGACAATTTTTTACTCCGGTGACCTGTATGATGAATAATTGCTGGGAGGGAGATACTTGGTCGGAATATTCCCAGTTATTAATCAATCACAATAAGAATCTAATTGCAGGCGAAAAGGGATTTCAGCCTTTGGAAAAGCCTCTTTATCCCAACTCTTTGTTATTAAAAGTAGTTCGTGGAGGGAAGCCTTTAGAGGGTGCAGAAGTAAAAATCTATAGGGAAAAAATGTATGAAAATGTTGTTGATCCAATTCCAAATAGGCAGAAAACTTTGGGGGCAAAAGGAGAGTGGGAGTTATCCCCTGTTACCTTGTTTAACGGTCCTAATGCAGATATTGCTTATGGAGTGCTTTTGGTTGAAGTTACTAAAGGAGATCGGACAGAGTATCGTTTTATTCCGGTGTATGAATTGCAGCTTGCATATATGAAAGGTGAGACAGAAAATTATATAATAGAAATGGAATTGAAACCTTAATTATAAACTAAATAGATGATTTTATGAAAAAAATGTTAAGATCAAACGTTTTACGTTTGCTATTTGGCGTATCGGTTCTGGTATTCATTGGGATATCGGATTACTCGACAGCGTGGGCTGACGATCGTCCGAGTTTACCACAGCAACAAAGACGTTCGGTTAAAGGAAAGGTAACCGACAAAAAGACCGGTGAGCCGATTGTTGGGGCTACGGTATGGTTTAAGGAAACCACTAGTGGAACAGCTACAGATGCTTCGGGAAACTATTCGCTTCCGCGTCCGCAGGGAAATGCAATATTGACAGTATCCTTTGTGGGGTATAAAAATCAAGAAGTGATATTGGGGAAAGAAGATGTGGTTAATTTCCAGTTGGA
>JAETOX010000348.1 GCA_021771575.1 Bacteroides sp.
GTCAACCTTAGCTAGCTTGTTAGAGCAGGAGTTAATGACTCATGGCAAACATACCATGCTCTTGGACGGGGATAATGTCCGTCTAGGTCTGAATAAAAATCTGGGATTCCGCCCAGAGGACCGATTTGAGAACTTGAGACGCGTGGCGGAAGTTGCTAAGCTGATGAATGATGCTGGCTTGATAACGATTGTATCAACCATTTCACCAACTGTAGCGGATCGGCAAAATGCACGGCAGATTATAGGTGACGAAAACTTTATTGAAGTCTACCTGTCTACATCTCTGGCGGAGTGTGAGCGACGGGATACGAAAGGACTCTATCGCAAGGCTCGTTCAGGCGAAATCGAGAATTTTACGGGAATTGATGCACCTTATGAAGTGCCGACCCAAGCCCAGATTCAGATGACAACTGAAGGCCGTAGCATCGAAGACTGTTTGCACCAGCTCTTGGAAGAACTAGTCCCCTACATAGAATAAAAAAAGAATAATGAGAAAACTTTTAAAAAAATTACCCTCACCCGTAAAAAAAGAATTAAAGCTCCGTCGTTACCAATGGCGGATTGGAAAACAGGATTTTAAGCGCTGGAGAAAGACCGGATTTGTGGCACCGGTGGAACGTTATAATGTCTATCCAGACTATAAACTGTGTTATATCGATGTTCCCAAAGTAGCCTCTACTTCCATTAAACAGATGATGGTAGAACTTCATGGACTCTGGGATCAGAGTTTGGATGGAGATCCACTAGCTGTGCGAAAACGAGCGCATGAGATTAACGATCAGAATTTTAAGGCTGATCCGGATTCCTTCAACCTAGAAGACTATTTTGTCATTTCGTTTGTCCGGAATCCCTTTGCCCGTCTGGTTTCGACCTTTAAAAATCTTTATCGGAATCACAATCCTCAGAAACCTCAAATTTACGATGTCTATGCATTTGGTTATTTAAGTCGAAAAAAAGGAATCGACCAAGATTTTCGGCGATTCGCCAAGCGTGTCTGTAAGATGCCGGACGCTTTTTCCGAAAGGCATTTTATCAGTCAATATGCCATTCTTCACGATCGACAAGGTCAAGTTAAAACCAACTTTGTTGGAAAAATGGAGAATCTGAATCAAGATTGGAAAGTGGTTCAAGCTAAAACAGG
>JAETOX010000349.1 GCA_021771575.1 Bacteroides sp.
ATTTTTGTCCCTTTTACCATACGTGTTGCCGGGGTTTTATCGTGATGATTTCACCAACTGCCTTACTGGAAAACAGTTTCATCGTGCAATCAAACCAGTAAATCAGGATTTGAATTCAGTATTGATATGGAAACAGCGCTCCGAGAAAGAGATCGGCAATCCTACTTTATAAAGGAAAACCCGACTAATTCCCATTAATCGGGGAAATCACTTCAAAATCGGTGGCTCCCTTGCTCACCTATTGTGATGGAGATGTAAGGAATGGGCTTAGAGCAACACAACAGGTTTGCTGTGATTTTTATTTGTATGGATGATAGAAGCAATGGAAAGGAAGGATAAACATGCAAAAATGTACGCTGGTCGCTGGGGTCAATGGAGTAGGTAAGAGCAGTTGGCTGGGGGTTGCCGAGAATTTGCGGACCGATTTAGGAATGATGATGGATGATACCATGGATTCGATCAAATTTATTACGGAAAATGCCAATACATTTTTCCACCGCGGCGTGGATTTTACCATTGAAACCACTTTGGATGGCGAACACATAGAAGCAATTTTACGAAAGGCCAGCCAGGAAGAGTATCAAATTACGCTCCATTATATCGCCCTGGATACGTTTGAGGAGTGTTTTGACCGGGTGGATCGGCGCGCGGAACAGGGCGGACGAATGGTTCCAGAAAAAATAGTATACAAACGGTTTGAGCGCCGTTTTGAAAGCTTAAAGCAAATTTTGCCGTATTGCCATTCCGTCGTGTTTTGGGACAATAAAAATGTATTTCGTGTGGTTGCCGAATATCGCAACGGTTCCTTTATCCGTAAAGGTGATATACATCCGGCTTGGACCCAAGAGCTGCATGAAATTTTGTGGTGGAAGGAAGAGCGGAAATAAAACCATACCAATGAAAAGCCCCTATGCTGAATCAGAAGCATAGGGGTTTTTTCGAGTTAAGGTTCGGAAGGAAATTCATGATTCATAGCGTCTAGAAAAATACGGTATAACTTGGCATACTCCGAAGCAACATGAAAGTCAATGCGGACAGCCTCCTCTCCAGACATAGGCTGAAGAATTTCCGGGTTATTCATGGTGAATTTCAGCATCGCCAGAGCAAGGTCATGAGCGCGCTGTTCATTGCTTAGCATTG
>JAETOX010000350.1 GCA_021771575.1 Bacteroides sp.
GATAATGTGATTGGGCTGAACGCCGTCCTTTATTAAATCTTCCTTGAGCATCTCTAAAATAGTAGATTTGCCGCAGCGCCGGATTCCCGCAAGTACTTTTACCAGCGGCACGTTGCGGTAAGTATTCAGCATACGTAGATAGTGGTGTCTGACAATCATATTATCTCCTCCTTTGGTGTTAGTATATCCAAAAACTTCTGTTAAGTCAAAAGTTTTTAATAAAATTGAGTAAAAACTTTGTACTTTTATATATTTTTATCGAGAAGAGAATAAAATATCTTGTAAAGAAATATGTTGATAAGTCCCGCCGAATTCAGTATAATTTTTTATGGTATTTTTAACACAATATTTTTTGCCACGAAAATTTCGGCGGGAGGTCGGACATGAGGGAAAAGCTTACGAAAAGTGATGTAAAGAAGATTCAGGAAGAAATCGATCACAGAAAGCTTGTGGTGCGCAAACAGGCTATTGAAGAAGTAAAAGAAACCCGCGCCCACGGGGATTTAAGTGAAAATTTTGAATATCATGCGGCAAAGCAATTCAAAAATAAAAATGAAAGCAGGATTCGTTATCTGGAAAAGATGTTGAAAACGGCGGTGATTGTATCGGATGAGTCTGAGGACGGAGTCGCGGGAATTAATAACCGGATTACGGTATATTTCCCGGAGGACGATGAAGAGGAGACGTATAAACTGGTTACTTCTATCCGCGGGAACTCCCTGAACGGATATATCAGCACGGAGTCTCCTCTTGGGAAAGCGATCTTCGGGCACCGGTCAGGAGATACGGTAGAGGTGAAGGTCAGCGACAAAGTCTCTTATAAAGTGGAGATCCGAAAAGTAGAAAATACGACGGATGATGAAGAAGACAGGATTCGGGGATATTGATATTACTCTTTTGACAGGAAAGCAGTATTTCTGAACCATGTCCTCTGGACCGTATTCCACAGCAGGTACAAGACGGAGGCGCCAAGTACAGTTCCCGTCAGATACCCGGCAATTCCGGCAAAATTTCCGAAGTGATCGGTGATGCGGCGGAAAAATACCTGATTCATCCGGAAGACCGGGTTGATATAGAACATATTGATATCCCCAAAAGGAGAAATACTCCAGTTCAAAAACGAAGCGATCAGGCAGC
>JAETOX010000098.1 GCA_021771575.1 Bacteroides sp.
GCATGCAGCACAAAATATTTCCGCTGATAAATCAATGATTCCAATTCCTCCAAATCGATTCGGGTCAACGGATCGATGTTGTAGTGGATATCGGGCTGGATAGGCCCGGCGGTATTAAAAAATTTTGGTACTTGTCTCATGACGTTGCGTTTGGGTTAGACAAAGCAAAGGTAAGAAAATTCATGCACTTTACATCAAGACAGCATGCTTTTATCCAGAACTATAAAGCCCCTAACTATCTATTTCTCTATTATTTTAACAGATTTTCTTATTATTCATCATGACTGATTTTGTTAAATTAAAATGATGCAAGACAATCAACCAAAGAGTATAAAAAGAAACTGAAAAAAACACTTTTCAGAAAAACGGAATACCAGCAGGCACAAGAACGCTACCTGAGCAAAACGATAGAAGAAGAAAGGTTTTTTCCGAACAATATTATTTGCGAAGAGGTATACTATCATCTGCAAAAAATGATCGGAGAACTCTCCGATCCGGTCCGAGAAATCTATGAACTGACTTTACAGGAGCTTTCCTTTCTCTTTTTCCCGCTTTTTGCCTGTCAAATCTTCTCCAGATCCGATTTAGCTACCCAGCCTTCATTGCCGTCTGCCAAGCGGATATTATACCAATCTCCCAATTGACCGACAACCTTTACTTTCAAACCTTCGTGGATAAGGAAGAGACTGGTGCCGCTGTTATCGGGAGCTCCTTTTACCGTCACACTCGGGGTGGTGATGATGGCATATTCTCTTTTCGATATTCGCTCATGTTGTTTCATAGCAAAAAAGACGGTAAGTAAAGTCAGGAGAAAGACGAGAATCCCCACAACGAAACCAGTCTTTTTTACCCCGACGGAAGGGGAATAAAAAAACAGGGCAGCCATCACCAGAAAGAGGATAAAAAGTCCGACGGAAACATATCCCCACTGATCGGCCGAGAAATAAGTTTCTACGGCTTTATACCACCTAACCAAAAACAATTCGGGCAGCACATCGATTTTATCTACCACGGCCTGCTGAGCCATTTTCAGGTTATATCGGGTCATCCCATCGCCGGGATCGAGCAGTAATGCCCGTTCGTAATTCAAAATAGCGCGGGTATTCTCACCCATTTTATAATAGCAGTTACCCAGATTATAATACAGTTCCGCCGACTCCATTCCCCGCGCCAGAATTTCCTGGTAAATTTCTGCAGCCTCACTGTATTTCCCTTCGCGATAAAACTGCTCTGCCTGCTGTTCTTCCTGCGGATTTGCTGCGGCCCATCCAGCCAAAGCTATCCATATAAACGGCAATATCAATAATATCTTTTTCATGGTATTCATTTAACTCTTTATCGCTTTATCCAGTTTCGTAATCACTTCAATGCTATCGGCATATACTTTTCCCATCTCCTGATCGGAATTACTTCCGGGGGCATAACGGGCATACTCACATGTATCCAGCACGCTGATAAACTCTTTCACGAGCTCATCATTAACTTCTTTACGCTGGAGAATATCGCTGATATTATCCCGGTTCAATTCTGCCCGGTCAATATTCAGTTTGTAGCTCATATATCCCCACAAAGCTTTGAGCACCTCGTCATAAAAGAGTTCCGAATTATGAGCTTTCATGGCTCCTGCGGCAACTTTCAAACGTCTACGGGCCATTTTATTCGCAGCTTTATTTTTCACCCTTACGATATCGGCATTGGCCTTGATGCGACGGCGATTCAACACAGCTCCCAGGATAAAGAGTACCAAAGGAATCAGAAAAGCCAGCCAATAAGCGGTTGTACCGAAAAAGTGTACCCCTGTCGACCGCAAGCCGAGATTTCCGGTTTTCAGGTAACGAATATCTTCACCTACCATGCGAACGTCCTCTTTCTTAAAGGACTTCACTGCACTACCGTTTTCGGCGGTGGCTTCTCCCTTCTCCGCGCCTTTCAGTACATGGATATCATATTCAGGACTACTGAGGGTTTTATAGGTCCCGGATTGAGGATCGAAATAAGAAAAACGCAAGGACGGAATTTTATAATCGCCCGAATAACGCGGAATCAGCAGGTATTCAAAGGCCACCGTACCACTCAATCCGTTAGCAGTAACTGTGAGGTCGCGGGTTTCTTTCGGGTCGTATGTTTCAAAATCCAATGGGAAACCAACCGAAGGGGCCCGTAATAGTTTCAGGTTACCGGTTCCCCGGAAGGTCAACTTATAAGTGATGGCATCGTTGGCACGAACGGTGTCGGCAGATATGGACGAAGACATGGTTATATTCCCCACTGTACCGGAAAAACCGACCGGTTTTCCTTGTTGGGGCAATTCTTTGACTGTCACGGTTACCGGTTTACTCCGGCGCATAGCCCTTACTTCCCGGTAATTTCCGAAGAAGTCGTCAAAGATGCTGCGTCCCCCTCCGGTAAGACGTTGCCGAACGATACATTCCAGTTCGAACGGCTCTATTGTAATCTCTCCGGTATGTTGTGGAAACAATAATATTTTACGAATGATACCTACATTATAAATTTGGCCGTCATAGGTCTCTCTCACCAATTCGATCCGCTGAGGAGTAGGCACTTCTTCCGCCAGGAAACCGTTGAAATCCGGAAATTTACTTCTCCCGAAATTGGTCAGATCGACTTTGGAATATACTTTTATGGTTGCCACCAGACTTTCTCCCAGGTATACCTGACGACGATTAATGTCGACTTTTACAAAAAGATTATTTTCGTTGACAGCGGCATTCGGATTGGTCTGTGCTGCGGTATTACCGCCAGACTGGCTGTTATTACGGCTCTCTCCGCTCCCTTTCACAACCTGGATTCTGAGACTGTTCGACTGGTATTCTTTACCTTTTACTGTAACGGTAGCAGGAGGAATCTGATAAGTCCCTTCTTTTACTCCTTCCAATACATAGGTATAAGTATAGGTTACCTGCTGTACCGTTTTCCCGTTAATCGTCGAAGAATAAAAAGACTGGCTGGTGCCGGGACCTGCCAATAAATCGAATCCTTCCAAGGTGGGGACCCTTAAATTCGAGCCTTCTTTATTCAGGGTATAGGAAAGCCGGAATTGTTCACCGGTGGCGACCACAGCAGGAGCCGAAGCCTTGAATTCTACTTCCTGCGCGTATGCCAGGGAACTGATAAATAACCATATGATTAATCCAAATCCTTTCATTTGCATTTCTTAATTTAAGCGACAAAATTACCAATCTTTTTCGATTTTCATTTTCCTTGCTTTCTGTTGCTGAGCTTTTTGTTTCTGAACCTTTTCCTGTACGTTTTTTTCGTCTTGCTGCAAAGCCTCTAACAAGCGCTCTGCATTTTCTTTAGAGATTTTTCCCTGTTGTTGTTGCTCTTTGTTGTCTCCTTGCTGCTCCTGTTGATCTTGCTTATTTTGATCTTTATTCTGGTCCTTGTTCTGATCTTGTTGATTTTGCTGGTCCTGTTTGTCTTTTTGATCTTGCTGATCTTTATTCTGGTCCTGATTCTGGTCTTGATTCTGCTGATCTTTGTTTTGATCCTGCTTCTGTTGGTCCTGCTGATCCTGTTTGTCTTTCTGATCTTGTTGATCTTTATTCTGATCCTGATTTTGATCTTGATTTTGCTGATCTTTGTTTTGGTCTTGATTCTGTTGATCCTGCTGTTGTTTATGCCGTGCAAATTCAAGGTTGTATTTCGTCTGCTCGGAATTCGGACGATTTCTTAACGATTCTTTATACGCTTCTATACTTTCATCGGTTTTCTCCATGGCAAGTAAAGTGTTTCCGATATTGTGGTAAATCTGTCCCAAACGTTCCTTATCGGTTTCTTGCTTCGCTAGTGCCGAGAATTGTTCCAAAGCCTCTTCATATTTTTTTTGTTTATACAAAGCATCTGCCATGTTAAAGGTAGCCTCGAAGGAGTCGTTTTTCTTATCGGCTGCTTTCCGATATTCTACCTCGGCTTTTTCAAAATCTTGTTTTTCGAAAAGTGCGTTTCCTTCTCTTATAAATTTCCGTTCCTGCTGTGCCCTGACCGGCAAAACAGCCCCTACGGCCAAAACTATCAATAATATGTATCTGCTCATAGCTTTCTCATTAATCGTTCGTCTGTTTTTTAAACAAGTTGATTTTCATCAGATGTTTATTTTTCCGCCCCAGAATCATAAATTCGATAAAGATAAAAAACAATCCTACCAGCAGGAAATATTGGTATTTCTCGGCATAATCGCTATAAACGCGTTCTTCCAGTAAAGATTTCTCCATGCGGTTTACCTCTTCGAGTAATTGATTCAGTCCCACATCGGAATTACTGGCCCGGATATATAATCCTTCACCCGCTTTGGCTATCTGCTGTAGGGTGTTTTCATCCAGCCGGGAGATTACCACATTTCCCTGTCCATCCGTCATGAATTGTCCGGGTTTTCCCTTTTCAGGAATGGGAGCCCCCTGTTCCAGTCCCATACCGATGGTGTGAATGGCAATGCCTTTTTCGTGTGCTTGCTTAGCAGCAGCAACAGCGTCATCCTGATGGTTTTCGCCATCGGTGATCACGATAATCGCTTTGGAAGTCTCGGTCTCGGGTGTAAACGATTTGGCAGCCAGATTGATCGCCGCGCCGATGGCTGTTCCCTGTACCGGCACTACATCGGTAGATATATTGGATAGAAAAAGTTTAGCCGACGAGTAGTCGGTGGTAATGGGCAATTGCACGTATGCATCTCCGGCAAAGACGATTAAACCAATTTTGTCGTTCGAGAGTTTTTCCACCATCCTGGAAATAGCCATTTTGGCCTTCTCCAAACGGCTAGGCTTGATGTCTTGTGCCATCATGGAATTGGAAACGTCTAAAGCAATGATTAATTCTACTCCTTTCTTTTTGATTTGTTGTAATTTAGAGCCGAATTGCGGGCCTGCAACCCCGACAATTACAAACAGCAAGGCCAGCAGAAGCATCACAAATTTCCACGTCCCCCGCTTAAAGGAGAGCAAAGGCATCAAAGGCTTTAATAACTCAGGGTTTCCGAATTCAGCAATAGCCTTCTTTTTGCGTCTGACCATCATCACATAAAAAACAATCAATAGAGGGATGACTATCAACAAGTATAAGAGTTCCGGATGTGCAAATCTAAACATGGCAAATAATCTAAAATTTACAATTTATGGAATTTTCCGCAATACAGTATAACGTAAAAGCGCCTGGGCTATCAGTAAGCACATTCCCAGCAAAGCGAACAGGAAATATTGTTCGTTCTTTTTACTGAAGTGTTTTACTTCTATTTTACTCTTTTCCAACTGGTCTATTTCGGTATAGATCTGTTGCAATTTATTATTATCGGTAGCACGGAAATACTTACCTCCTGTCAAGGTAGCGATCTGCTGTAAAATGTCTTCGTCGATTTCGACGGGCACATTTTGTAATTGAATACCGAAAGGAGTTTCCACGGGATAAGGAGCCTCTCCGTAAGTACCGACTCCGATTGTATATACCCGGATGCCATAAGCCTTGGCCAGTTCCGCAGCCGTGGCCGGAGCGATCGTCCCCCGGTTATTGACTCCGTCGGTCAACAGAATGACGACTTTGGATTTGGCTTCACTTTCTTTAAGCCTGTTTACGGCATTCGCCAGCCCTAAACCGATGGCTGTTCCGTCTTCAATCATTCCGCTTTTTACCTCCCGAAGCAGGTTTACCAAAACCGCCTGGTCTGTTGTCAAAGGACATTGTGTAAAACTTTCCCCGGCAAATACAACCAATCCGATTTTATCCTGAGGCCGTTCGAGAATAAATTTAGTTGCCACCTCCTTGGCAGCTTCCAGACGGTCGGGAGAAAAATCGCGGGCCAGCATACTTCCCGATATATCCAGTGCCAATACGATGTCGATTCCTTCACTGGTATAGGTCTGCCAGCTATTGTCCGATTGCGGACGTGCCAAAGCCATAATCAGCAAAATGATAGCCAACACTTCCAATACAAAGAGGATGTGCCGCCACCAGATACGACCGGTATGTTTGATCCCTTTGAATGCCCGCAAGGAAGAAAACTGCAAATCAGCATGCGAACGCTTCTCCCGCAAGACATACCATAATATCATCGGTATTAACAGGATCAATAACAGAAAATATTTCGGGTTTGCAAATTCGAATCCAAACATCTTTTTTATTTTATTTGTGTTCCATCGACCATTTTTTCCTCTCTCTCTTTTTCCTGCCCTTTCTCTTTTTCTTCCATTCGCTGGGCCTCTTTTTTCTTCTCTTCTTCTTTTTGCTGTTCCTCCAGTTCTGCCTGTACGCGCTCGTGAGTGGTATTGACAAAGTCGTAAGCCGTCTCCAGGTAGCGGGAATTTTCGTCCTGTAAAGGAGTAAAACGGGCAAATTTAACAAAATCGGCAGTTGTCAGCATTTCGGCCAAGCGCTCTCTTTCGCGGGTATCCACTTTGTTGCAATCTCCCAATTCCCGGATTGTTTCTCCGGAAGTCTGTTCCATTGCAGGAATACCGAATTCTCCGTCCAGATACATGCGCACTGTATCTGTCAAACGGGTATAATATTCTTTTTCTTTTCCTGCCTGCCAGAGTTTCTTTTCCTTGATTTCGTCCAATGAGCGGATAGCCATGACGTATGGCGGAATTTCTTCTTTTTTCGGCGTAAAAAGCGGTTTATTTTTCCGTAAACGGGCAATATACAGCCAAACCAGCACGATCAGGGCTATTGCCAGTAAGCCCCACAGCAAATAGGGCAATATCTCGGCAAAGGTCCAGGGTGCAGCATAGGGCATGACGATATCGTAGTTTCCCTTTTGCGGGTCGACTTCATAGGTGTTCACCGCAAATCCTACCGGATCGGTGCGTAAAGTGCTGTTGTATTCTTCCCCTTCCACCGTAATGGGCATCGGAGGGATGACATATACTCCCGTATCGAAAGCCGTAATCACGTAGGTCGACTCATACAACCAGCTGCCGTCTTTCTGTTTGACTGAATCCTGCACAGGACCGGAGATGATTTCTACTCCCCTGACCACAGTATCTTTCAACTGCGGGAAACGGATGTTTAAACCGGGAATGCTTTTTACCTGAAATCTCAGTTTCTGCTGATCACCGATCAGCATATAAGTGGTATCCAGCCTGACGCCGTATTCCAGATTCTGAGCTTTCAGCAAGCCTGTCAGAGACAGCAGAAAAAGACATAGTAGTATGTATTTTAACCTCATCATGTCAATTTAAAATCAAAAAAATCCTAAGCTCTCTTTTTAAATAAAGTGATCAAAGCCCTCACATAATCTTCGTCTGAACGGATGTTGGCCACATCGACTCCCGAACGTTTGAAGGTAGCCTCTAATTCTTTTTCGCGGATAAAATTGTATTTTTCGTATTCTTCCCTCAATTTTTTATCTGAGGTATCTACCCACATCTGTTCGCCCGTTTCGGCATCCCTAAGGTACATCATCCCCACCGGCGGCAAAACATTTTCGCGCGGATCGTAGACCCGCAGTGCCACTACGTCGTGTTTCCGGTTAGCGATAGCCAAAGCATGTGCAAAGTTGTGTTCATCGATAAAATCCGAAATCACAAAACAGGTGCAACGCTTTTTGATTGAACTGGTGACGTATTGTAAAGCCTGCTCGATATTGGTCTGTTTATCTTCCGGATAGAAATCAATCAGTTCGCGGATGATGTGCAAAATATGGGTCCTCCCTTTTTTCGGAGGGATGAATTTCTCTATTTTATCGGAAAAGAAAATCACTCCGATCTTATCGTTGTTCTGAATAGCGGAGAAAGCGATGACAGCCGCGATTTCCGTAATCTGGTTTTTCTTTAGTTTCGAAACGGTACCGAAGTTCCGGGAAGCACTTACATCAATCATCAGCATTACCGTCAGTTCCCGTTCTTCCTCGAAAACTTTGACGTAAGGCCGGTTGTGACGGGCCGTAACGTTCCAATCGATATTCCGGATATCGTCACCATATTGATATTCCCGCACTTCGCTGAAAGTCATTCCCCTTCCTTTGAAAGCGGAATGGTATTCGCCGGCGAAAATATTACTCGACAATCCCCGGGTCTTGATTTCGATCTTCCTTACCCGTTTTAATAATTCAGAAGTTTCCATACGCTGATTTTGATTTTTCTAAGGAACCTCTACCTGATTCAATATTTCGTTGATGATGTCCTCGCTGGTAATATTATTGGCTTCGGCTTCGTAGGTCAGTCCGATACGATGGCGTAATACATCATGACATACGGCACGCACATCTTCGGGAATCACATATCCCCTGCGTTTGATAAAGGCGTATGCTTTGGCCGCTTTAGCCAGACTGATACTGGCACGGGGTGATCCTCCGTAAGCGATCATATTGACAAATTTTTCCAGCCCGGCTTCCTGCGGGAAACGGGTTGCAAATACAATATCGATAATGTATTTTTCGATTTTCTCATCCATATAAACGTCTTTTACCACTTCGCGTGCGCGGACAATATCGGAAGGTTTCAGGATGGTGGTAGCTTTGGGGAAAGATTTTTCCATATTCTGACGAACAATCAGCTTTTCCTCTTCTTTTTTCGGATAATCGATCACTACTTTAAGCATAAAACGGTCTACCTGTGCTTCCGGAAGCGGATA
This sequence comes from Bacteroides sp., assembly GCA_021771575.1. Taxonomy (GTDB): domain Bacteria; phylum Bacteroidota; class Bacteroidia; order Bacteroidales; family Marinifilaceae; genus Odoribacter. Next base: position 8,584 of record JAETOX010000098.1, read on the forward strand.
GGTACCTTCTTGTTCGATGGGATTCTGGGTAGCCATTACGAGGAAAGGCTCCTCCAGCCGATAGGTCATATCCCCGATTGTCACCTGACGCTCCTGCATCGCTTCGAGCAAAGCCGATTGCACTTTTGCCGGAGCCCGGTTGATTTCATCCGCGAGGATAAAGTTAGCGAATATAGGTCCGTGTTTTACGACAAACTCTTCTCTTTTCTGTGAATAGATCATTGTACCGATCACATCGGCAGGTAATAAATCCGGAGTGAACTGAATACGACTGAACTTGGCATCGATGGTGGTAGCCAACGTGTTAATCGCTAAAGTTTTCGCCAATCCCGGAACACCTTCCAATAAAATATGTCCGTTCGACAACATACCGATCAAAAGTCCTTCAACCAGATGTTTCTGTCCGACGATTACTTTGTTCATCTCCATGTTTATCATATCCACGAAGGAACTTTCCTGCTGTATGCGTTCATTCAATGCTTTGATATCAACAGTATCCATTATCCTATAAATTTAAAGTTGTTATATCTTATAAAATTCTCTTACGCAACCCGGCTTAATGTGTTCGGTTTAAAACCACATTTTAGCATTTTTTGATTTATGTAAAATGTTAAAATTTAGAATACATCAAAATTAATTAATCCCCGTTGAAATGTTAAATTCATAGCCTTAAAAAAAGTTAAGTTCCTCCTTAAGGTTTTGCAAAAAAAATGTCAGGTTAGCCGAGGCACCTGACATTTGCATTTTTATTCTTCTGTATTTTGCTTGTTTTTGGGCTTGAATACCCGAATCCATGTCAAAATGAATATATAAATAGAAACAATAAAAATCAAACAACGTAAAAATATTTCTTTCCATTGCATCGAAACAGGACGGTTGAAATCTCCGATCAGCACCACCGACATATAAAGGAGCAATCCCCCGACAACTAGCAGCTGCACTATCTCCCAAATCCGTCTCCGATATATCCGGCTTTTCGCAACACTCCTCTCCGGCACCCGTTCTGCCGGCGAAGCATTGACGTCTAAGGGGCGGTTTTGCTTCTTCCGTTCGGTCAGTTGCTGTTTTAAGCGAATGCCCACTAAAAGCAAAAACGCACAAAAAGCGATTAACATAAGTGTATCCCTATCCATAAGGAATTTGTTTCAAGATTCATGATCAGTAGGCAAAAATAGAGATAAAAAAGGAGAAACAGTCGACATAGGGCATTTATTATGGATCGACGTCACAAAAAATACGGACGTTACTCCAGGCTTTTTCACTGTGTATGGCTGTACATTCCTGTCGGATCAAGGTTTTTACAGCAGAACAGGAAGTACCTGTCTCGATTTTCAGCAGGATAATCAGGCGGTAGTAACCACCGATTCTGCCCACTTCGGGGACAGCCGGTCCGCATACCCGGTTTCCTAGTTTCTCTCTCAACCGGCCAGCCAATCGATTGGCCGCATTCCGTAGTGCTGTGACTTCTTTATGGCGTAATTCGATTTGGATTATCCGGCCGAAAGGAGGATAAATGAATAGTTTCCTCTCTGCCGAAAGCTGCCGGAAAAAGGAAGCGTAATCGCCCGAGGCAAGCATCTCATATACTCTGTTATCGATATCGGCAGCCTGTATGATTACTTTTCCCCGTTCTCCCCGACGGCCACTGCGGCCACTCACTTGCATCAACATACAATATGCCCGTTCTTCGGCCCGGAAATCGGGAAAATGTATCATACTGTCGGCATCGATTACTCCCACCAGTTTTACATTTTCGAAATCCAATCCTTTAGTAACCATTTGAGTACCGACTAAAATATCGGTGTTGCCCTGTTCAAAATCTTCGATAACCGCGCGAAAACGGGCTTTACTGTTCATAACGTCTACATCCATTCGGGCCACCCGGCTACCGGGGAAAAAGCGGGCGATTTCTTCTTCTATACGTTCCGTGCCGGGTGTCTTCTCGCGATAATGTCCCTCACCGCATTCCCGGCAAATTTCCTCTTTATCGACCATTGTCCCGCAATAACGGCAAATCAATGCATTCCGCTGTTTATAATAGGTAAGACTCACGTCACAATGCCGGCATTTGGGTATTTTCCCGCAATGGTCACATTGTACATAAGCCGAATATCCCCGGCGATTCTGGAAAAGGATTATTTGTTGATGATGGTCCAAAGCTTCCTGAATTTCCTGAATCAGCAGAGGAGAAAAGCTTCCTTTCATGAGTTTTTTCCTCCGGAATTGGCGCAAATCGGCAAATTCGATTTCCGGCATTTGTATTCCACCGAACCGGTGTTTCAATTCTACCAGACCATATTTTCCGCCCAGAGCATTATAATAGGATTCGAAAGAGGGAGTGGCGGAACCTAATAAGACCTGAGCCCCGTGCATTTTTGCCAGCATGATGGCAGCATCACGTCCCTGATAACGTGGTGCCGGTTCCTTTTGTTTGTAGGATGCATCGTGCTCTTCGTCTATAATCACCAGTCCCAAATCGGTAAAAGGCAGGAAAATAGAAGAACGTACCCCCAGAATCAGGTGGAAGGGTTGCTCCCCGCATTGTTTCCGCCATAATTCCGCCCGTGCCTGATCGGACATACCCGAATGGTAAATTCCGACCTGCCGGCCGAACACCCGCTGCAACCGCCTCACGATCTGCACCGTTAAAGCAATTTCGGGCAACATATAGAGCACCTGTTTTCCACGGCTCAGGTATTCGCCGATGAGGTGGATGTATATTT
>JAETOX010000099.1 GCA_021771575.1 Bacteroides sp.
CAAGAATAAAAAGCTGTCCAAAAGTTATCTTGGTTGGTTTCCATCCAAGGTTTGAGATCCTGGTAAATATCCCAGTTGAGAATTTGGCACAGTCGTTCTCTATAATTACTTGCACTTATCTCTCCGGAGTCCTCTCTTTTAGTGGCAGCATAAAGCTGTATTGCAAGAACTCCTTTTATATGTAGGTGATTCTCCTTTGATGTTCTGTTCAAATTTATCCTCACATCTTTCAGTAGAGCATTTTCAGAGACTGCATGTTTCTTACAGAAGTCATCAATGAAGGCTTGATCGACAATGAACGCAATACTCTCTCCTCTATTCTCTTTCGGGAAAATAGATTCATCCACATATTTGCAGAATTTTATGAAGATAGATTCCGTCATTTCTCTGTAAAATTATTTATAAGGTGCTACTCCTGTTCCGCAATCCACTCTCTTAATTTTGCTTGTAGCATCTGTTTGTCAGGAAGATATAATGCATATTGCTGCGTATAGATATTGGATTCTTTGGGTAAAGTGAGTTCTACCAATGCATCTTTCTTTTCTTTGCAAAGTAAAATTCCAATTGTAGGCTTTTCAAAATCCTGCTTGACATATCTGTCATAGTAATTGATATACATCTGCATTTGTCCTAAATCCTGATGAGCCAGTTTATCTACTTTCAAATCTATGAGTACATAGCATTGCAGAAGCCTGTTGTAAAAGACCAAGTCAACATAGAAGTTTTCTTCATCAAAGGTAAATCGTTTTTGACGTGCTTCAAACAGAAATCCTTTTCCCAACTCCAATAGAAAATGTTGCATCTTGTCGATTATAGCATTTTCCAGTTTGGTTTCGGAATAGGAAGCATCAGTTTTCAGTCCTAAGAACTCTAGTGTCAAAGGATTCTTTATGATGTCATTCGGCTTATTGACTGTTTGCTCCTCTTGTGCTAAACGCATTATTGAATCTTTGTCTTTGCTGAGAGCCAAACGTTCATACAGACTTGAATTATATTGCCGTTGCAGTTGACGTACACTCCAATTTTGTTTCTGAGACTCAATTTCGTAAAATCTGCGTTCTTCATCAGATTCAATGCGCATTAATACAACATAATGCGACCACGATAGGGTATAAGGATATATAGCATCTAATTTCCTCGATTGTGTTGGGGATTCTTGAATTTGGTCTACAGTGTAGACCGAATCTTCTATAGGCAATTGGACCGACAGCGTAGACCCAATTTTGTTGGCTGAATATATTTGATAAAATTTTCGACACTTTTTGAGAGTCTCTACTGACCAGCCATCGCCAAATCGCTCTGTCAATATCTCTGAGACACCTTTTAGTAACTGCTTGCCGTATGTCGCACGTCTTTCACCTTTCTGCACGACCTCAACAATAATACGCCCAATCTCATATTTTGTAACAACTTCGGTAATGTTTATAGTTCTGCCAACATGCGCCTGAGCATCTGCTATTAGCCGTTCGATGCGTTTTGCGACATCTACTATGATGCGCTTATCTATGTTCTGTATGTTACTCATGGCCTTTAGTGCTATTCTTACTAATTAAATCTTGGACTGTAACTCCTAAACATTCAGCTATTTGGAATAATGTCTCAAGGCTTGGCTGGCTGGTGTTAGTGCACCATTTGGAAACCAGTTGCCTGATCTTTCCCTAATTGTTCCGCCAGCCAACGGTTGGTACGTTTCGTTTCAGCAAGTACTACTTTTAGCCGATTCATCTCTTTATTCATGCGTCATAACTTTTTCTGGATACCATAAAGATAGCAATATTTCAAATATTATGAGGTATAATGCTAAATATTTCTTCTATTATCTTAATATTTTGCGTTTTTAGTCAAAAAGAAGTTGTATGTTTATGTGTTAAAATTGTTTATAAACTCAGAATTGAAGATTAAAATAAAAGTAAAAATGCTTAAGTACCAATTTCTAACGATTATCCGTCCAGAAAGGGAACTTATTGGACTCCTTCGAGAAATGAAAAAGTCTAATCTTGGGATTTTTCAATATCAGAAGAAACTAGCATTAGATTATTCAAGGAATATCTTTGCTTCAGAAGATCATGTGGGGTGTTTTAAAACTCGCCGGACAACTCTTGCTGAAGCGTCCGTATGGGTTGTTATTACGGGACAAGAACTGAAAGTCACTAACATTACTCCAACCGCTGTTGGTTCATTGGGAATTACATAGTATAATATGATTCTCAATGCCTTTTTTCATGATTTTGTAGCTAAATTCATCAATGGAACATGGGCAGGAAGTGTTTCTATTTCTGGCGAAGTAACTTCTCTATCTGATGTGCTTTCCGGTGAAACGTATAATGCATTGGAAACGTGGGAGTCTCAGTATAATAAGACGAGTCCCTTTGCATACCCTATGGATCGTGAACGTTGGATGAATTTTATCACGCTTTTACATAAAGACGAAATCGAATTATCTATAGATGATTTTTCACAATGGCTTTCCGAAGACAAGAAGTGGTCAATAGGCTTAAATATGCAGATTAATGAATTAACGGAAAGTTTGGAATACTCATTAGAACTACTACGATAATACTAACATATAAACCAAGAAAAGATTAGCAGCCACAAAGGTCGCTAGAGATATTTCATAAACCAATTATCTGGGATACGTGTATGCTAATTTACATTATCTCGTTAGCAGTTAGGGATTCATTTGCTGAATTTGAACAGTATAAACAACTTCTAACTTGGATTGAAAGCGGTCATGTAAATTCTGTAACTTCATCTATTGTATGGGACGAATTCGCCCAGCATTTTGCAGAGAATAAAACATTGGCTGAAAACGATCAGAATAAATTGAAATCAGTATTGAAGTCATATGCTAGTTGTCTTGCAGAACCAGCTAAAACAAATATTAATAGTGTTGCTGATATGATGGACCTAGTAACCATTTTAGAGGATATAGAGAAACGCATATGGCAAAATACCTATGTCATTAATGAGAATGCTGCGTTGCGTAATCATGCTCATTTTCGAGTATTACATAAAATGTCTCCGTCAAAGAAAAAGGATCAGTATAAGGATTCTTTTATTTGGGTAACTTTTCTTCAGATGGCGTCAACACTTTCTACGACACAATATGAAGTCTAGGTTACTGTTAACAAAGAAGATTTTTATATTAAAAATGTTTAATTTTACAGGATGAAATAGCTGATGACTGCAAAAGAGTGAAAGCAAAAATATGTATAGAGTTGAAAAAATTGATTAACCTCATAACACGGGAATCGGTAAGAGGTTAATGGATATGCTGTTTTTATTGCATGAATAAAATGTGGCAAATCATGCTTTCCTTCCGTAATTAGCCCTACGATTTCAATATCTTTGTGATGGCTTTAATAATATTGGGTATTGTCGCTATATGGTTATGAATGCAATGCATATTTGTATATACGAAAGATTTGTTTGTCCAATATGTTTGTCAGTCGCCTCACGTCGTCTCAGATAGCGTAGTTTGTTTGGCTAAACAATAGATAATTTATAAAATTAATTGAATATCAATATTGATTAATTTCTTTAATGAGGATGAATATTAGGGCAAAAAACTACAAAATTCGCTGAAAGGCAAACTAAGGAAACAAGATGTTGGGGATACGAAAATCTGCAGCATCTTCTTTTTTTGTCCTTAAAATTAATCATATCCTTCTTTTGATTACTATTTGCAACTATCTGAATGATATGGACAAATCGCTATAGTAGATTAGCCTCTGAAAGAGATGATAAAGAAGTGTTAAGATTTTCTGCAAATACAGGAATAATGGCAAGTCCGGCATTTTTTCTCTTGTGTCGTTTGGCTAAACGGTTGACTGGAAGAGAAAAGCTCTTCTAAAAGATGTTGTAAATGTTGCTGGAATTCTTTGTAAAAGTGCCGGAAATTTCTTATATAATCTTTATCACATTTCAAGTGGAAATTGTAATCTTGACTGAAAAGTAATTTTGTACTGTAAATTCCCGGAATCAGCGGATGTTCGGAAGTATGTTGGTGATCGTACATCAGACAATATAGCATCGTTTGGAAAGCTGCTTTGTTGCGTGTGGAATTATTCGTATCGAATACCGATTCGATGGTTTTGAAAAGAGTAGTATCGGCGCCTGTTTTGTAGTCGATGATCCGGATGCCCTCTTTGGTATGATCCACCCGGTCTATGAATCCTCCGACAAATACCTGAAGGTTTTTCCCGGCTATGGTGATATCGATGGGAACATAAAATCGTTTTTCCATAGCTAAAATCTGGAAGGGGCAATTCTTTTTATCGTAACTAAGCATTTTCCGGATATATTTTTTAATGATTTCCAGGATAAGTTCGTTACTACCGCTGTCGATGAGTTGTGAAGTTTTGATATCATATACTTTTAGATAAGAGGTGCGTATATGACTTTCGATAAGTGAATTGTTGCCAAGTAGTTTGTCGATTATTTCCTCGGTGATGTAGTGATCTGGAATCGTATCGTATAAAGATTGGGAACATTCATGGAAAATATTCCCCAGTAACCGGTGATCCAGTTCTTCAGCCACTTCTTCTTTTTCTTCGATATGGGCGATATATTTGAAATAGAATTTTACCGGGCAATCTAAGTAAGTATTCAAGGCCGAAGGTGATATCGTCTTTTCGGGCGATACCATATAGTTTTTCAGGATGCCGAAAATTTCCTCATCCTTTTCTATTCGGATAGTTCGTGGATTCTGGGAAGAAATCCGGTTTTGAAAGTTATTTTCTTTTATTGGTAAATTGGATTCGTATTTGATCTGGTACAAAAAACGGCTCATCTCTCCACTGTTGATGCCTCTTGTCCCGGATGTGTATAGAATCTTGATCTTTTGTGCCCGTTGTAACAGGCGGTAAAAATAATAAGCATAGAGGATATCCTGCTGTTCGGGTGTCGGCAGACGGAAGCCTACTCTTAGGTTATAGGGAATAAAAGAAGAAGGAATCGTTGTTTTCGGTAGAACACCTTCATTGGCAGAGAGAATGATCAGGTTTTTAAAATCCAACATTCGGGTTTCCATTAGTCCCATAATTTGCAAACCTTCTAACGGTTCTCCGGAAAAAGGAATGGTAATACCTGCTACAATTTTATTGATGATCTGCATATAAAGCTTTTCCTCGGGTTCGATGCCTTCCTCTTCAAACGTATTTTGTAAATTTTGTACTTGGGTATAGATGGAAAAAATGAACTCCTTTTCGATCAGTTCTTTGTTATCTTCCGTATGATGTTTGGTGAGTAGGTTAAGAATTCGTAGCAGGTACTCTGGGATTTTTTCTTCTGGATCTGTTGAAAAAATTGTGTGGGTCAGTTCATGGAAGTGTAAGCTTTTTTCTTTGACATACACGATATTTTTTTGATTGATATACTCGGTTATTTTATAAATTTCCTCGGGGCAACTATCTTTGATCAGCTTATGGTTTAATAAAGCGATGACCGGTTTGTAATAATAATAGGTTCCCTCTTTTTCTTGTTTGGCGTAATTCTTTAAATCGCATAACAAGGAGATTAGTGCTGCTACCGACGTATTTTGGGCGGGATAACCCATTGTGATGTTGATTTTGCGAATATAATCGGGAATGGAATGTATAGTTGGAATGAGCATCTGTTCATCGCAAAGGATGACGGCGGTTTGTTGCGGATCTTCTTCCTGTAGATGTCCCGTCAACTGTGACAAAAGTTTAGCCTGACCGATAGCTGAAGGTACCGAAATATATTCTACTTGTTTTCCATTGTACCGGAAATTATTGAAATGCTCTATTCCCAGTTCGTTGGGAAACAGTTTCAGATTTTCGCGGATAAATTGGCCTGCTTCCTGATGGCTTTCAGAAGTATAATAAAGGTCGTAATCCCAATAAAAAGATACGCAGTTTAATTGTTGGTAAAAAGAAAAAATCTTTTTTTCACAAGGATTCAAGGCATTAAAACCGGCGATGAGTAGATGTTCTGGATGGTTATATTCCGTTATATTTTCACAGAAATGACGTTCGTTCATCCCTTCGTAGCAAAGTCCTTCTGCTAGGAGATGTTGTTTAAAATCCAAATAAGTGCTATATAGCTTGTCCCATATCTTTAGAAATTCTTCTTGTTCGTGACTGTATTTTTCTTCATTGAAACTATTCCAGAATTTCCGGATGGCTGTAATTTGTTCTTCCGATAAATACGAAAAATTGACTTCTACTTCTTTCAAGGCGATCAGATTGGAAAATAAATCCCGTGCATCGACCAGAAACTTGTCGATATCATCATAATCCCCCAATAACATATTTCCCCAAAAATAAAAATCTTCGAATTTTTCAGTAGAGCCTGAAACCCGGATATAGGATTTATAGAGTTTGATGATCAGTGGAAGGGGATCGGCATTTTTCAATCCCGTATACTTTTCGATATATTCCGGTAAAGTCAGGATCTCCGGCATCCACACTGGTTGATGAATATAATGAGAGAGTTCTTCAGCCAAGAAAAGACCTGCCCGTTTATTGGGAAAAATGATAGTGACTTGTTTAAAATCATGACCGAATTTATGGATAATGTCTTTTGCTAAAAGGTGAAGAAATGAAGTCATATATTTTCACTTATTCCATTTTGTTATTATTTTTGTTCGCGTTCCACTAGGCACGAGAGAAAGAGGCAAATTTACAATTTAAAATTCAGAATAGTAGATCCGGTTTCTCAAAAACCTTTAAAGAATAAAAATGTCCGTGGGGGATGTAAAACCTTCTTTTTCTTGTTTGGGGAATAAACCGTTATATTAAAAATATGGAATTGAAAGAGTTATTGATAAAAAACCGGAGTTACCGCCGGTTTGAACAGGCAGTAAGGATTCCGGAGCAGGAATTGAGAGAATTGGTAGGTTTGACCCGTTTGTGCGCTTCAGGGCGGAATGCCCAGCCATTGAAATACAAATTGATTACTAGTGAGAACGCTTGTGCCGAGATATTTCCTCATCTGGCCTGGGCCGGTTATCTGACCGATTGGGCTGGACCTGAAGAAGGAGAACGTCCAGCTGCTTACCTGATCCAGTTGCTGGATACCCGTATTGTGGAGAATTGCCTTTGTGATGATGGATTGCAAGCCCAGACCATTCTGTTGGGAGCAGTGGAAAAAGGTTGGGGCGGATGCATCATCAAAGCTTTTAAGAACGAAGCTTTGCGGAAATTATTGCAATTATCGGAGGAGTTGAAAATCATGTATGTGATTGCGATGGGCAAACCAAAGGAGGAAGTGGTCATCGAAGAAATGAAAGAAGGTAATTATAAATATTGGCGGGATGCCCGGGGCGTACATTACGTTCCCAAACGCGATATCGAAGAATTGATCTACCATGAAAATACTGTGTGCTGAATACAATGAGGCGGGCGAAGCGGGGATTATTCCGTTGGGAGATGATGTTTTATTGAGAAATAACGGGAATTTTTATATCCCGGAATTTACCCGGGAGGTAAGTTGTGTCCCTCAATTGGTGGTTCGTTTGTGTAAATTGGGTAAGAGTGTGAGCGAACATTTTGCCGGTCGCTATTATGAAGAAATAGGGGTGGGAATTCGTTTTTATGCCGATACTTTGGCTGAAGAATTGCAAAAAAAAGCTTTGCCTGTTGGGATAGCTTCTTCCTATGATGGATCGGCGGCGATCAGTGTTTTGGTACCGAAAGAGGGGCGGATGCAGTGGGAAATGAAGGTCAACGGAAAAACAGTCGGTTGCGCAGAAAAACAAACCTGGCCTGTTCCTATTGAACGGTTGATTTCGCTAGCTTCGGATTTTCATACATTGAAAATTGGGGATTTTCTATTTTGTGGAAGTCGGTGCCGGTACACCGGTTTGCAAACCGATGATCGGATTCAGATGTTTTTTAACGATAAATTACTTTTAAATTTTAAAATCAAATAAAAGAATTGAAATGAAAAAAAGTGTACTTATTTTAATGTGCTTGGTGGGGTGCTGGCAGGTATGGGCGCAAAAAAACTATCAGCCTTCGCCTGAAAATCTGGAAGCCCGGAAAGAATTCCAGGATAATAAATTTGGTATCTTTCTGCATTGGGGATTGTATAGTATGTTAGCCCAGGGCGAATGGGTGATGACCAATCAAAATCTGAATCATCTGGAATACCGGAAACTGGCATCCGGTTTTTATCCTTCTAAATTCAATGCTGCAGAATGGGTGGCTGCCATCAAAGCGTCGGGAGCAAAGTACATTTGTTTTACTAGTCGCCATCATGAAGGGTTTTCGATGTGGGATACCCGCTATTCGGATTATAATATTGTCAAAGCTACCCCTTTCGGGCGGGATATCCTGAAAGAATTGGCCGATGAGTGTAAGAAACAAGGAATAAAATTACATTTATATTATTCTCATCTGGATTGGGACCGGGATGATTACTATCCATTAGGACGTACCGGACGGGGTACCGGACGTACTACTCATGGAGAATGGAAGACTTATTATGAATTCATGAATAACCAGATTACTGAATTGATTACGAATTACGATCCCGCAGCTTTGTGGTTCGACGGTTGGTGGGATCAAGATCAAAATCCGGGATTTGACTGGCAGCTACCGGAGCAGTATGCACTGATTCATCAGTTAAAGCCGGCTTGTCTGATCGGTAACAACCATCATCAGGTGCCCTTCGAAGGAGAAGATATTCAGATTTTCGAGCGCGATCTGCCCGGTGAAAATACAGCCGGTTTGTCCGGGCAGGATATCAGTCCGCTGCCTTTGGAAACTTGTGAGACTATGAATGGGATGTGGGGATATAAAATTATCGACCAGAATTATAAATCAGTGGAAACCTTAATTCATTATCTGGTGAAAGCAGCCGGTCGGAATGCAAACCTACTGATGAATATGGGACCGCAGCCGAATGGTGAATTACCTGCTGTTGCGATAGAACGTCTGAAAGCTATGGGAGAATGGATGAAAATATACGGAGAAACGATCTACGGAACCCGGGGAGGAGACGTTACGCCGAGAGATTGGGGGGTTACGACACGGAAAGGAAACAAATTATATGTGCATATCCTGAATTTAGCCGATACCGGCTTATTTCTGCCTTTGACAACAGCAAAAGTAAAGAGCGCTGCCGTGTTCAAAGATAGGACTCCGGTGAAATTCAGACAGGATAAAAACGGTGTCTTGCTTGAATTTGCAAAGGCACCTGCGGAAGTGGATTATATAGTAGAATTGACTTTAAAATAAGAAAACGGACAGGTGATCAGGGTAAAGCCAAATTGTATTGAAGTTTGGCTTTGCCCTGATTCTGTGTAAAATGTATTCAATAGTTATGAAACGTGAAGACTTTAAAATCGAGATTTGTGCCAATTCGTTGGAAAGTGCTTTGATCGCAGCTCGGAGCGGAGCGGACCGGATCGAATTGTGTGCCGGTATGCCGGAGGGAGGAACTACGCCTTCCTGGGGAGAGATGGCCTGTGTGCACGAAATGGCCGCTATTCGTTTGCATGTGATTATCCGGCCGAGAGGGGGAGATTTCCTGTATTCTCCCGGAGAGCGGAAAGTCATGTTACGGGATATAGAAGTTGCCCGGAACCTGGGAGCCGAAGGGGTTGTGATCGGGTGTCTGAACGCAGATGGTGAGGTGGATGTTCCGGTGATGAAAGAAATGATGCGGGCAGCCGAAGGCATGTCGGTTACTTTTCACCGGGCTTTCGATATGTGCCGAAATCCTTTGGAAGCCCTTTACATTATCGAAGAACTGGGATGTGAGCGTATATTGACTTCTGGTCAGGCGGCCTCGGCTGAAGCGGGAATTCCTTTATTGAGGCAACTGGTGAAACAAGCCCGGGAAGTGATTATCATGCCTGGTTGTGGAGTAAATGCACAAAATATCGGAAAAATTGCCGAACAGACAGGAGCCTACGAGTTTCATTTGTCGGCACGGGGAACGGTGCTGAGTGAAATGAGATACCGAAATTCCGAAGTATCGATGGGCGGTACGGTTCGGATTGCTGAATACGAGAGGGAAGTAACCTGCGAAGAAAAAATCCGGCAGGTAATTCTGGCTTTGGAAGCATAATAGTGTACTAATGTATCAATGAGAAATTCTATTCAAATATTTCTTGATATAGAAGTTCTATATTGTTGAAATAGTAGCTTCATATAATTGAATACTGGTTTTATCCTGTCAAAGCAACAGTTTCGTCTTGTTAAAATATCTGTTTCTTGTTATTGGAATAAAATTTTCATCTTAACAGGATGAATTGGTGGAAGTGAAGTGTGAAAATCTTTGCCGTCGGCTGCCCTTGCACCGGTGGCAAAGATATTTACTGATCGGTAGGCATATTTAAAGTTTGTGTATCGTCTTCATCAGTTGTTCTCCTAAACCGATCGTATAGCCCTGGGAAATGAATACCACCCGGTTGAAAGAATCGGCAATAACAAAAACAGGTAGATGGTCGTGGGAGAGCTTCATATTTTCTGCAATCATTTTTTGTATGGCATTTTCCTGATCTATTCCCCATGTGATGGCAGAGGGCAGACCGGGGAATTCACTGGCATCGAAATTTTTTAGTTGTTGTTCGTTCGGGAAAAGCAGTACCATACCACGTCCCCATTCCTCGAAGTTTTTACCGAGGGCTGCAATATCTCGTAAGGCATGGGTCGTGGGTTCCTGTCGTGCTCCTAAAATACCGACGATAAAATAGCCGCGTCCGGTGGTTTGTAGGAGGCTCTGCGAAGTGGTTTTACCTGCTGGTAAGAATAAGGCTTCGGAATTCAGGTTACCGATGACTTTCACTTCATCAGGATTCTCACGCATACGCAGATCTATATGTGTATGTTGATTTTTCCAGATATTGAAAAAGGTTATATTGCTCAAAACACCGCCACTGGCCAGACGTGTACCTGTTACCAGCATATAATACCCGGTATCTAAGGCAAGCGGTTGTTTCAGCAGATTTTCCCAATTACTGGTGTTGTCTTCCGGGTAGGTAAGAAGCTGGAATTTTCCTTGGTTGTAACGGGATAAGGAGAAATGAGAATAGTACAAGGGATTACTTAAAGCTTTGACCGGAACATAATCTGCCCTCAGCTTGCCTTGTGGGGCATTTTCCCGGCTACCTGATGACAGGTCGATATCCTGCCATTGATCGCTGCCATCGGCATATTGGGTTTTGCCGGTTACTTCGTCTATACGTGCTGGAATTCCTAGGCTTCTCAATACGGCAACATAGAAAATATTGCGGGAATGGGTGTCTGCCTTCCGGGCTTTCCATACACCGGCTGGCATCATAGGAATACCTTGGGGGTTC
>JAETOX010000100.1 GCA_021771575.1 Bacteroides sp.
GTCTCCCTTCTCACAATCCAGCTTGTAGCAAACGAAATTAGCGTTGTAAAAATCCCCCACTTCTTTTAACGGAAAGATTTCTTTCACCATTTTTTTGCAAGGCCCACACCAACTGGTGTAATTGTCGATAAATACCAGTTTGTTTTCTTTTTTTGCAGCAGCCAGTATCTCTTGCCAACTGCCTTCGCGGAAACTGATTCCCTGAGCAAACAAGGAGAGGCAGCACCCACACCATAAACCAATCATTAAAATCTTTTTCATTTCAGGTATTTTTGAAGAAATACATCGATTTGCTCATCCGAAGGACGCGGTGCATTGATATTAATAATTTTACCCTCTTTGTCGAACATCATAAAACGGGGGATAGCTGTGATGTTGTATTCTTTGGCAAAGGTGGAATTAAAATTATCGGGAATCACATATTGTGGCCAGGCAGGTTTATCCTGGTCCAGTTTCTTGTGCCATTTGTGTACATCATTATCCAAGGAAATACTGATAAATTCAATATCCGGATTATTTTTGTATTTTTCCACTAACTTCTCCACATAAGGAATTTCTGCACAACAGGGTCCGCACCAGGTAGCCCAGAAATCGATATATGTTACTTTTCCCTGTCCGATAACTTCCCGGAAACGGAGGGTACGACCGTCTACTGTCTGCATGTCGAAATCAGAAGCTTCCACACCGGGAATCAATTTGGCCAAACGGTCATAAAGGAGTTGCATTTCGGCTATGACTTCCTGATTAGTAGAAGTGTTTTTGTATTCGGTGAAAATCTCCGGCATCGCCTCATCTCCTCCCAAGGCAAAATAGACATGCATCCTTTGATCTGCCAACACATTTCGCACCTCCTGACTGGAAATTTTTTCCCGCAGCACTTTGAAAAAACGTACGGTACCATTTTCCGGAACCGCTTGCGGATGCCGGCCAATGTAGAAACGGAGCCATTGTTCTGCGATCCCGGTATTGGCCGGATCGTTCAAATCGATACCATCACAATACGCCATAAAGTCAGGGTCTTTCCCGGCATCTCCCTGATTCCGCATCGCTCCCCAGGCATAAAGGAACAGCACCTGATCGGATAAAGCCTCAATTTCTATTTTCTTTTGTATAGCAAATTCTTTCCGGGTTCCTTCCAATAAATCCCTCAATTGCTGCTGATAATTTTCGACCTGTTGCCGATATTCCTTGAAACTGATCAGTGTTCCGTCTTTTTTGGTATATTCCGGTGTAAAACCGCACCAGAGGCCGGCAGTCTTACACAGATACTCACACTCTTTCCGGGTAGCACCTGCAAACGAAGGAACCGATTTCAAACGTCCTTCCGCTTTTTCAGCGGTTACGTATACTTCGGTCATTTGTCCAGGTGTCAGATAACAATTGATCACGCTACGATTGTCACCCAAATATTCCAGATACAAGCCTCTTTCGACAGGTTCCGTTATCAGCGTTTCATAACGAAAACTTCCGTCAGCCGCTACCCGGAGCGTATCGTATTTTCCCCGTTCTACGATCACTAACAAACAACCGTCGTTTTTCCAGCTATGGACTTTACCTTTCAGAAGGGTGGTTTGTTGTCCGTATGCCGGTAGTAAAAGAACCAGCATCAGACTTACTATTATACATCTCGATATTTTCATCATTTCAAAGTATTAGTATGAATCCATTTATGGGTTTTGTTTCCAATCCGGATGATATTGCATCACATATTCCGGAATTCGGATGGTCAAACGTTCTTTGGTGAGCGGGTAAGTCTTGCCATCCAGCACCCGTGATTTTTCGATCATCGTCTTCCCTACCGGATCGTCCCACAATCGACGTATATCGTACCAACGGTGACCGGTAGCGATAAATTCCCGCATCCGTTCCTCCAGCACCCATCTCAACACCTGTCCGCCATCGGAAGAAGTCCGCGCCTGATATTTTTTCTGATCGATCCGTTTTTCCCGCAGCCCGTTCAGGTATTTCAATGCATTCACCACATCGTTTGCCCGGGCATAACACTCAGCAGCCATCAGGTAAACATCCGGCATCGACACCCCAGCATTCGAATAGCTGAATCGTTTTAGTTTCAGGCCTGGAGCGTCCTGATCCCAATATTCCCCACTGGTATTTCGCTCATAGAACATGTATTTCTCCCTCAAATCGCCTTCTTCTGTAAAAAAATTCAGCAAATGATCTGAAACAAAGATGGCATTCTGGGGAAATGAGGAAACACTACCTGCTGTCGGGTCACGTAAATTCAATTCTGAGGTATAGACTGATTCTATATTCTGACTTTCCTGCAACACTGCACGCGGAAAAGTTTTTGCAGGATTCATGCCCTGCCAAGGCTCAGCTTCATTTTTCCAGGCCAGTTGGTTATAATCCAAGATCTCATACTTCAGGCCTACCGGCGACTGTTTGGTATTCAAGAGGCTAAATAATTGTTCAAGAGCTTCCAATGCCTGGGGATATTTGTTCATATTAAAATATACCCTGGCTTTTAAACCATAAGCTCCCAGTTTTGATCCGAGGTAACGGGATTCCAATGCCGCATAGTCCGGCAAATACTTCAACGCGGTATCGATATCTGTAAGGATATAACGGTAAACTTCGTGAACAGGAGTACGCTCGCGGGTGGTATTATCGACATCATTTTCTTTCACAACAGGAATGCCAGGTTCTGTCTCCGAACTCATTGCATAGGGAGGAGCAAACAACATGGCTATATGAAAATAATTCAAGGCCCTGTACAAACGGGCTTCCGCCTCTATTTTCAATAATTTTCCCAAAGGCTCTCCCGGCAGCTCACGCACTTCATCCACAATTTTATTATAAGTGTAAATGCGACTATATCCATCACTCCAAGCCCCAGGGTTTTCGGTAATGTCGAACACCTCATCTTCCCGTAAATAAGCCCTGCGTGCAAAAACATCGGTCGATTGTGTCAAATAGAAATTTTTACTCCAATATACTTCATCTCCCATGAGGCCGATGATAGCATCGGCCGAATAAGCAGCGGTTAATGGATACAGCATATCTTGGTAGTCGTCGGCTGTAGAAGGAATAGCCACATTCGTCGTAGGAGCTACATCCAAAAAGTCGTCACAACTACTGAACCCACTCAGCAGTATACCCAATATCATTATTCTCAGAAAATATTTCATATCTCTATCATTTAAAAGCTTATATTCAATTTCAGCATATATTCCGGACCATACTTCAAGGTACGTCCTCCACCCACCATCGATTTGATGTAGCGGGGATCAACTCCTTCGCCATTAAAAGCCCAACAGAAAGGATTCGCAACTTGAGCACTCAACATACACTCCCGCAATCCCATGTTTTTCAATACCTTACCAGGAAGCCGATAACTTAAGGTAATATCGCTGATGTAAATGTAGGAACCATTGATCACATTGATATCGGCACAAGAATAATAAGATGCGTTCACCCGGGTGGCACCCTGAGGCAACCAACGGGGTACATCGGTTTTGGCTTCATCTCCGGGTTGTTTCCATGCTTTCCGATAATCATTATGTAAGGGATTGAGCCAGGGGGCCGTATTCATTTCTGTAGATACCTGACTATATAATAACCGACTGTTGGTATTCTGTGAGGCTACATCATTAAACAGTTTGTGGCCCAGATTGTAAATTGCCAATACCGACAAACGAAAGTTTTTGTAGCTGAAAGTATTGGACAAACTTCCGGTAAAAGGAGGTTGGGCTGTTCCGGCATGCACCAGAGCTTTGATATCCGTTACCTGTCTGGCAGTAGCTTCTCCGTTCTCATCGAAAACCATCGGTTCCCCTTCGTCGTTCAAGCCGGCCCAGCGGTAAGCAAACAAACTATAGGCTTCATGTCCCTGTACAAAAACCGGAGCCCAGGATTTAGCATAATCCGTAATTCGGGGCTCTACATAAATATCGGTAATTTTGTTTTTGTTATAGGAGAAATTAAATCCGGTGGTCCAAGTGAAATCCGGTGTTTTGATATTCATCGAATTCACAACCAACTCTATACCGGTATTTTTCATTTTTCCGATATTCGTGGAAATAGTAGAGAATCCGTTTGTCGGATCGATGGTCCGTTTGCCTATCAGATCCATCGTACTTTTATGATAGACATCCAGTGAGCCGCTCAATTTCCCCTGTAAAACAGAGAAATCGATACCGACATTCGTAATGTTGGTCTTCTCCCACTTCAAATTTTTCAATGCAGATGAAGAAAGTGTCACATACGGTTTGGTCTGGGCAAACATATAACTAGGCATAAATCCGTAAGAAATAATATCATAAGGTCCCCCTATTTCAGAATTAGGCGTATTACCCGCAATTCCTTTGCTAAAACGCAGGGTGAGGCGGTCGAAACCGATATGGCTGAAAAATTTTTCTTTATGGATATTCCACAGTACTCCAGCCGACCAGATCGGTTTATAGCGTACATCCGTACCGAACAGATTCGCCTGATCCATACGCACACTGGCATTAATGCCATAGCGTTCGTTAAAATCATATGCTGTATTAGCATACAGCGAGAAAAACCGGTTATCGAAACCCATAAATCCGCTACCGAATCCCCTTCCGAATGATTGGGTTTGCGCAGCTGTACCGGTAGGACGTAAAATAGATCCACCCACAACTCCAGCATTCATGGCGTTTTGATCGAGTTCGATAAATTTCTTATTCGTTTCATTATAGCCGTATACTATCCGGTTGTCAGTCTCCTTCACATTTTTACGCACTTCCGTTCCTATCAAGACATTAAACTGGTGTTTTTCCCCGAATTGACGATCGTAAACAAATTGATTGCGGGTAATCCACTCCATATTTTCCGTCCAAGTTTTGTCCAAGATAGCCCCCATCGGTACACGAGATACCGAGCCATCGGTTATAGGAGTTTGTTCGGCCCTCAAATTCAACAGCCAGTACGAATCCGATTTATCCAATCTTTCCGCTTTCCCGTAACCACGCTGATACTGGAATTGGGATTCAAATTTCAAGCCTTTCAGCAGATCTACCCGTAGAGCGGCCTGCAAACGGGTATTCATCACTTTATTCCGGTTCTTTTGTTTATCCAACTCGTTCAATATCACAAAATCGTACCGACTCATATCCCGGGCATCAAGTTGCTGGTCGATCCATTCCTGTGTTTCATCACTGTAAAACATGTGAAGCTGTGAAAGAGGTTTACCTTCGTCATCGGCCAGTCTTTCGTATGGAATCATACCTACGACATTGGGAACATATCCGGATTTGGTATTCGTCAATGCCACATTGGCTCCCAGTGATAAGCCCAGCCAGTGGGTAAGCTGAAAATCATTTTTCAGATCGAAAATGATCCGGTCTTCATTGATTCCCTTTTGCTGAGGTTTGGTATTCCGGTAATCAATCGAAAAGAAATAAGCCGTATTTTCTCCACCTCCGGTAATATTCAGGTTGTGCTGATGTACCGTTTTCAAGCGGTAAAGATAATCTTCGATCTGCTTTCGGTTGTCGGAATTACGCAATTTATCCAGCTCCTGTTGTGCGTGATCTGCTGTAATCGTTCCCTGCTGTTGATTATACAAAATCCGTTCGATCGGCGAAATCTTGCCATAAGAACCAAGCGTATTGGCATAATTATAGGCCGGATCATATACATTCACAGCAAAATCAACATAATCACGGGCATTCATATAATCAAGGTAATCGAAATCCGGTAGGCCTTGAATTTGTACGGAACCGGCATACGAAACATTCATTTTTCCCTGAGTACGTCCCCGTTTGGTCGTAATTACGACAACTCCATTAGCTGCTTTTGCCCCCCAGATAGAAGCAGCCGTAGCATCCTTCAAAACGCTGACGCTGGCTATGTCTTCGGGGCTGACGGTACCATCGAGGGTGGTCAGTTCGACCGGCATGCCATCGACCACAAACAAGGGTTCCCGGGAACTATTGATGGATGTAGCACCCCGTAAAAGAAATTTATCGTCTCCGGCATTGTTTACTACAAATCCAGGCACCAAGCCATTCAAACGTTCAACAATCCCTGACGAGGTTTTTATACTGATATCCTCGGCTTCCACCCGCGAAAACGAACCTGCACTCCGTTCTTTCGACAAAGTATAATATCCTGTCACGACCACTTCATCTATTTGCGCCACATCTTCTGCCATCACGACCTGTAAGGGGACTTTTCCCTCCACAACAACTTCCTGTGTTTTCATTCCCACGAACGAAAAGACCAATGTGATCCCAGAACCTTCGGGCACCGTCAAACTGAAATTCCCATCAACATCGGTCACAACCCCCAAAGTGGATCCTTTCAGCAGGATAGTCACTCCCGGCAATGACATACCACCTTTATCTTTTACCGTTCCGGTAAGCGTTATTTTTTTCTGAGGCACATATGGCTGTTCGAATTTCGGGGAAATCACCACAATATTGTCTTCCAGACGATACCATAACTCCGTATTTTTCAAACAGACCGCCAACACCTCTTCCAAATCCCGGTTCTGGAGTTCTACACTTACTTTTCCGGTCCGGCTTAGCATATCGCTGCTATACACAAAATGATAGCCAGTCAGCCCGGTCAATTCCTCGAACACTTCTTGCAAAGAAGCATCCTGGATGGAAATACTCACTTTTACCTGAGCAGAAATACTCGCATAAACCGTTGAAAATCCTACCAACAAGAAACAAAATAGCAATTTCATGGTCAACCACATTTTCCGAACGACACCGGAACAACTTCCGATATCGGATTCTCGATTTTTTTTCATAAATTTGTAGTGTATTAATAGTTTATAATAGCCCTCGTCCAAAGGGCGTTATTTATTACCAACAGGAAAGTGTTAGCGCACTTTCCTGTTTTTCTTTCTATCAGTCCAGACGAACCACTACCGTGCGGCCTTTCACCCCGAATTTGACGCAAGCGGCATACTCAACAATTTCCAATACCTTATCCATATTTTCGTATTTTGGCAAATTTGCCGTCAGATGTAAATTACGGATTTCATCATTCGTCACAAATATTTCTACATCGTACCAACGAGCCAGATCCTCCAGTACTTCGCTCAGGAGTTTATCTTCATATATAAAACGGCGTTCTTTCCATCCGACATAGTTGGCTACCTTGACACGGGTTATTTTTACCCCCTCCGGGGTTTCGGTCGCCTGTTGTCCAGGCAACATCTCTATCTGCTCTTGTTTCCAGGCAATAGCCACTTTTCCTTCTACCAAGGTAGTCTGACGCCTAGCTCCGGGATAGGCCGATACATTGAAAGAAGTACCCAATACTTTCACTTCCATATCTCCGATTTTCACAAAGAAAGGCTGTCGCGGATTTTTAGCCACTTCGAAATAAGCTTCCCCCTTCAATTTCACTCGTCGGAAATCGCCGGGGAAGGCATCCGGATAAACCAATTCCGATTCGGCGTTCAACCACACGCGGGTACCGTCGGCTAATACCAGTTTGTATTCTCCTCCCCGGGGAATTTTGAGAGTGTGTTCCTGAATTTCCTTACAAACAGCGTCCCCATCATAGGCTAATTCCTTTCCATCGTTGACAAAATTTTCTCCCTGCACCTGCCGACATAAACTATCTCCCTGTAGTTCCAAATCGATTTTTTGCCCATTAGCCAAAATCAGCAGTGCTCTCGGAGCGCCAGGTTCGATCGCTCTCGCCTGTACGACAGGCCGGGAGTCCGAAACTCTGTTTTTATACTTCCATACTCCGACAATTCCAATAGTTAAAACTACGACAGCAGCATAAGGCAAAAGGCGCAACATTGGAATCCGCCGCTTATGCCCGGCTTTTTCCCTTAATTTTTTCCAATCTTCCCGGGAATTGTATCGCATATACCCCTCCAATCCAATCTCCAGATAAGCGCGTGATTTCATTTTTTCATAAAACTGGCGATTAGCCTCACACTCCTCCAGCCAATCTTCCAGACGGTCAATCTGTTCCTGCCCGGCTTTACCTTGAGAAACAAGCAATATCAAACGAGCTATTTCCTGCGGCGTATATTTTTCAGAAGTCATCTTTCAAGTTTTTTATATTAAAACCGGTAAAAAAGACAAAAGGATGACAAGGAAGGTGAAAAAAAACGAAAAAAGTCAGAAAGTCGAAAAATGACTTTCTGACTCTCTGACGCTTTAACTTTTTCGTCCCTACCGACACTTTGTCACGGTTGAAGACAATAAACAGGAAGGCTTACAGCAATAACTGATTGGTTTTATTCCTCCCAGCCCGAGTTTTGCGCCCAGTTCATCCGCTCGGCTTCCAGGGGATTAAAAGGCAGAGCCCAACGGGGATCATCGGGAGCGATGACTAATTCGGTCACAGAATTCGGGTCGCTGATATCGGAGAGTATTCGCCGCCGGATATAGATACCGGCATTTTCCGCACCATTCAGACGTTTGATATCGAAGAATCGCCATTCTGCCCCCATTTCACGCATACGTTCATTCAATACATCCTGCACACTGCCCCCGATATTATTGGCCACACTTTCATTCATGAAGCGTGTCTGGCGAAGTGTTTTCAATACTTCGGCAGCCTCCCCGGTCTTACTACTGCGAGCTAAGCACTCGGCTTCAATCAAGTACATTTCTGCTGTGGTCATGCCGATAAGACTATATGCTCCGTAGCCATAAAAACGTATATACGTATGACACCAAGCCGGTTTCATCCATTGACGGTCTGCCCATTTAATACAGTTCGGAACTGCTTCCCCTTCTAATTGAAGCGTTTGGATAAGCCCAGTGGCTCTTTCGAGTGGTTTGTAATTGTTGTAGAAGTGAATCCAACGAGCATCATTCTCTTGGTCGAAAAGATGGTAATACGATTCAGAAACAGGGACACACCCACTATAATCCATCGTACTGCAATTCGGAAGATAAAACTCTTGATATTCCGCAAGCAATTCCCCTTTCCGGTTATTGATTTCTGTCATTACCTGTGCCGTAATAGTCTGTTCTATATACTTGCCGGTGGGGTCCATCAAATGGAATTCGGAAGAAGAATATAGTTTATATAACGGGTCGTTTTTGAAGTCCACCAACGTATTGTAGGCTTTCAATGCAGCCGAGGCATTGGACAAGGCCGAGGCATAATTGCCCCGATAGAGGTCTACACGTGCCCGGAATGCTTGTACGGTTGGGACTGTAGGCCGGAAATTATGTTTGAAATCGAAAGTGGTACGACCTGCTTTTGTCAAAGCATTTTCAGCCAATTGCAAATCTTCGTAAATACGTCCAAGCGTATACCCGACTGTCCGACGGTCAGGAACTTCGTTGGCATTTGTATTCTCACGATAACCGATTCCAGGAGCTTCTTCCTGCCACAAGCAAAATTGGACCAAAAGCATAAAGTGATAATAGGCTCTGCCGAAACGTGCTTCACCTTCTACCTGCTGACGGATATTTTCCGTTGTCTGGATCACTTTATCCAGATTTTCCAACACTGTATTGAATGTATAGATTCGATTCCAAGAAGGATTCCATATAACATTCATGCTGAATTGATCTTTAAGTTTTTCTTCTTTCCAGCAATACAAATCATAGGCACTTACAAAACCGCCCCGCATTCCGGTAAACCAAAATTCAGGATCCAATTCTACGCCATCCCCAAGCAATAATTGTTGGAACATATAGCTTTCCGTGGCTCCTCTGGTTAAAGCATTCGGTTCGGGGCTGTTTGTAAGATACAGGGCGGGATTACTCATCATTCCATATAATTGGTCCATGTGATAAATATAAGCGCTACCGGATTTATTCGGTGTCTCATCGAGAAAATCGCTACATGAGCAAAATATGGTTACCACTCCAAGCAAGAACGTGATTAAAAATATATTATTTTTCATGTGTAAATGCTTTATTCGTTATTTTACCAATTTTTGAAATTCAGTTTTAAACCGACGACAAAGGTGGGCATCGGTTTTATACTGCCCAACGTATAGTCGGGGTCTATATCCTTATTCGCACTCCATATCAATCCGAGATTGCTGGCTTGTGCATATACATTTACCCGGCGGAATACACTTTGGCGGACTAACCATTGTTCAGGCAAATCGTAGCCCAAATAGATTTCATTCAAACGGATATGATTGCCCTTGATATAGCTATTGCTTGAAGTTACAATCGTACTGCGTAAATCGGTCAGGTATATAGACCGGAGGGTAGTATAATTATCGTCATTGAACAAGGGAAAAGCCGTATAAGATGATTGATTTCGGTATCCCTCATCGTACACTTCAAACGATTTATCCAGCTGTTTCGAGAAAGAGGCATCGGTTAAGTTGATACCAATGGCATCGCCACGACGAACATAATAACCGAATTTGCCGGTAATCATGAAAGAAAAGGTCAAACCTTTCCAAGTGAAGCGGTTGGAAAAACTTATATTGCTTTTCGGGGTGGCCGTCCCTAAATAATAAATCCAATTATTATTGTCCACCGTTTCACCAGTCGACCGGGAAATTTGGTCCCAAGAATGAGAAGTAGCCCGATTGACAATGACTTCCTGCGTACCATCTTTCCCCTGGAGTATAACAAAGCCTTCAGGAGTATAACCAGCCGTTTTGTATACGAGTGTTACATCTATTGGGTATCCTTCAATGTATCCGGGACTGCTTGCTAAATAGGAAGTCAATAAATTGTATTTCTTCACCTCATTGTGATTGTAAGCATAATTCAAAGTTCCCTGCCATTTCAGATCCCCTGCAATACGCAGATTCGAACCGATTGACAATTCCACTCCTCGGTTGAGTACTTCCGCATTATTGAAAGTGGCAGAGCTTACACCTTGCGAAATTACTGGTACAGTGGCATTTGATAGTACATCGTAAGAATATTTGTTATAAAATTCGATGCTTCCGGAAAGTTTATTCCCGAACAGGGCTGCGTCTACACCAATGTTGTAAGTTCGCGATTTCTCCCAGGTTAGTGAGGAATTGCCTCTTGCTGAAACTGCATTGTAAATGTCATTGTCAGTATAAATAATATTACCCGAATAAACTGCCAGCGTCGTAACACTCGAAATGCCGCTTCTACCTGCTGCAACGCCAGCACTACCGTAAGATATACGGATTTTCAGTTGGTCTACCCACGAGGTCTTCGACATGAATTTCTCCCGGGAAACCAACCAGCTGGCTCCTACCGACCAGAACGGTGAAAACTTGTCCCGCTGTGTCTTAGACTGGAAATTGGAGGCATCCGTACGGAAACTGGCGGTCAGTGAGTAACGATCGTCATAAGTATAGGAAGCATTCGCATATACCGAGAAAAAGCGGTCTT
>JAETOX010000351.1 GCA_021771575.1 Bacteroides sp.
CCTCTGTGCATAAATCAGAGTGCATGCCATAAAGACAATAAATAAAAAATATTAAAAGTATTCTTCATAGGGGCTGTTCATAAGTGAATAACCTCTGAAACTTTCTCAGATTGAGGGTTTCGGGTTTTAACGAAACCTGAAATGCTGTGAATATCATGAGGATGAAGGCCGGAAAAAATGTGAACAAATGTAAACCGGCTGTCAGGATAAAAAATAAATAAAGTTTACATAAGTAAGGTTATCCGGGTTCATAAACATCCTGCGAAACAGATATCAACAAGAGAATGTTGACAGTTAGTTCGGGTTGATTTTTTTCTTTATGGTGTCAATGAGACCTCTTGTGGTTTCGTTGGATGCATATTCTTCGTCTATTTTGTTGATGCCGTGTATGATCGTTGAGTGATCACGTCCGCCCAGCAGAGATCCGATGGAATCGAGAGAGGTATCCGTCATATTTTTGCACAGATACATCGCGATCTGCCTTGGCCTTGCGATCTGGCTGCTCCGGTTTTTTGAAATCATCTGGTCGATGGAAATCTGAAAATGTTCGGATACGACCTCGATGATAAGCTGCGGGGTGATTTCCTTTGGTTTGTCCGGAGTGATGATATTTTGAAGCTCTTTGATGGCGATCTCCATCGTAATCTCGGTCTTTTCGAGATTCGAGTAAGCCAGAAGCTTGTTTAAAGCTCCCTCGAGCTCACGGATGTTTGACTTGATATTGTTGGCAATATATTCAAGCACTTCATCGCGGAGTACGATTTCATCGGTCTCAACCTTTTTGCGAAGAATCGCCATACGCGTTTCATAGTCCGGCGTGCCGATATCCGCGAGAAGTCCCCATTCAAATCGGGAGCGGATACGCTCTTCTAAAGTTTCCATCTCCTTTGGCGGCTTGTCTGAAGTCAGAATAATCTGCTTGCCGGCGGAGTGAAGCGCGTTAAACGTGTGGAAAAATTCTTCCTGTGTGCTTTCCTTTCCTATTATAAACTGTACGTCGTCAACCATGAGCACGTCGATGGTCCGGTATTTTTCACGGAATTTGTTCATGGATGCTGCATTACCGCTTCGGATGGATTCGATGACTTCGTTGGTAAATTCCTCGGAAGTGACGTAGATGATGT
>JAETOX010000352.1 GCA_021771575.1 Bacteroides sp.
AAAAAAGTAAAACCATAATAAAGGATAATTTTCTCATACTTATAAAATGATTACATTAATTTATGTTTTAGTTTCACGTACGCTACGTGATTTTGGTTACATTTCAATTATCGGTATTCTCTTCCGGGGTCATTTCCCCTTCGGTTTCTTCAGGTATTTCGTTATTTTCTTCTTCTCTAGCAGCTGATACTTTAGCGACAGCAGCGATAGAATCGTCATTCCGAAGATTGATCAACCTGACTCCCTGAGTATTTCGTCCCATCACCCTCAATGTAGCGACATCCAGACGGATAGTCAGGCCCGAGCGGTTGATGATCATCAGATTGTCTTCATCCGTCACATCGATCAAAGCGATAAGATTACCTGTTTTCTCCGTCATATTAATAGTCTTAATGCCTTTTCCACCTCTATTGGTAATGCGGTAATCCTCAATAGCCGAACGTTTACCATATCCATTCTCCGATACGACCAAGATATTGGCATTCGTCGGTTCTACACAAACCATACCAATTGCCTCATCATGCTCATCCATCCAGATTCCGCGAACACCGGAGGCCGTACGTCCCATCGGTCGAACTTTAGATTCTGGGAAACGAATGGCTTTTCCAGATTTCACAGCGATCATAATATCGTTTTCACCATTAGTCAGTTTCGCCTCCAAAAGCTGATCACCTTCCTTGATAGTAATGGCATTCACTCCGTTTTGGCGAGGACGGGAATAAGCTTCCAGAGTCGTTTTCTTGATTACTCCTTGCTTGGTACACAAAACAATATAATTGCTATTAATATAATCGACATCTTTCAGATCCAGTAAATTGATATAAGCTTTTACTTTATCACTTGGTTCGATATTCAGTAAATTCTGGATAGCCCGTCCTTTGGATTGTTTCGTTCCTTCTGGAATTTCGTATACTTTCAACCAGAAACATTTTCCTTTTTCGGTAAAGAAAAGCATGGTATTATGCATGGTGGCCATGATCATGTGTTCCAGAAAGTCTTCATCCCGGGGAGCAGATCCTTTGGAACCTACCCCCCCCCGAGTCTGTACTTTATATTCCGATAAAGGTGTCCGTTTGATATAACCCATATGTGAAATCGTAATCACCATTTCTTCATTG
>JAETOX010000101.1 GCA_021771575.1 Bacteroides sp.
AAAATTCCCGTCCTGTTTCCAGACGATGTACATCAATTCCGATTCCGGTTTTTATTTTCATACATTTCTTTTTTTTCACGGTCTTACAACCTATCCCTTGCCCTGGCATTTGTTATGGGAGGATATACAGGTTTTTACACCGTTTCGTTTTATTTTTCAAATTTCAAATTTACAGAAAAACCGGGATATCTGTTCCGACAGTGAACGATTATTGTTAAAAATCCATCGAGGCGGCCTAACATGGCTTTAATAAATTTTGTAATATAAAATAATCCAATTTTTCCGCCGAAAATAATATTTATCTATATTTGTGGACCGATGGAAACATTTTTAATTGAATATCGGGAAAATACAACTTTCCTTTTTTTATGTTTATGGAATCTCCGAACGTTTCGTCCGCCCCCAAAATATGATGGTAGCATGGAGGTTTCGTACAAGGGATCAAGGAAAAAATAATAATCGTATGAAAACTATTGAAGATTTATACACCCTTATCCAAGGCCACCGCGTGACAACCGATACCCGGCAAGTCCAAAAAGGGGATGTCTTCTTTGCATTGAAAGGAGAAAATTTCGATGGCAACCGCTATGCTGCCGAAGCTTTGAACAAAGGGGCTTATGCTGCTATCGTAGACAATGCCGAGTATGTTTCTGCCGGATGCGAACTGGTGTCGGATAGCCTGACGACTTTGCAGCAACTCGCACGTTACCACCGGCAACGGCTAGCTATTCCGATTCTCGGCATTACAGGCACGAACGGGAAAACGACCACCAAAGAATTGTGCAATGCCGTGCTTTCGCAAAAATACCGTACTTTTGCAACCCAAGGCAATTTCAATAACCACATCGGTGTTCCCCTCACCCTACTCAGCATGGACGAACAAACCGAATTCGGTATTGTGGAAATGGGAGCCAATCACCCGGGGGAAATACAATCCCTTTGCGAAATTGCCGACCCCGATTTCGGCATCATCACCAATATCGGCCATGCCCACCTGGAAGGCTTCGGCTGTTATGAAAATATCATCACCACCAAAAAAGCACTTTACGATTACGTTTTTGATAAGGGAGGAAAAGTATTCGTAAACGCAGGCGATCCCCTGCTGATGCAACTAAGCCAGGGACACGAACGGGAAACATATGGTCAGGAAGGAGAATTACTGAAAGGCGAAATCAAACAAACGGTGCCTTATCTGGTATATTCGCTAAAAACCCAAAAAGGAGACCTTTATGTCAGAACCCACCTGGTGGGAGGTTACAATTTCGACAACGCAATGGCCGCTTCTGCCGTAGGGATGTTTTTCGGTATCGACCCGTTGAAAATACAAACGGCTATCGAAAACTACCGTCCTTCGAACCTGCGATCTCAATTGATCCGTACCCCCCAAAATATCATCATTCTGGATGCCTATAATGCCAATCCCAGTAGTATGAAGGTTGCAGTCCAAAATTTTTGTGAGATGCCGGGCGAACATAAAACTGTCATTTTAGGAGAAATGCTTGAACTTGGAACAGAAAATAGCAGTGCACACCGGGAGTTGGTAGAACAAACTTTAAACGGTGGGTTCGAGCAAATTTTTCTCATCGGAAATAATTTTGAACATTGCTATGATAAATGTAACTTTATCACCTGGTTTAAGGACACGGATGCATTGTTGCTCTATTTACAACAACATCCGCTTGCGGAGACCTTTATTTTCATCAAAGGCTCGCGGGGAAACCGGCTGGAAAGGATTGTAGAATATTTGTAATTTTATTACTGTGAATGATAAATTAGTCATTATACCCACTTATAATGAAAAAGAAAACATAGAAAATATCATCCGATGTGTATTTTCTTTGAAGCCTGCCTTCGATATTCTGATCATCGAAGACAATTCTCCGGACGGTACAGCTGGCATTGTAAAATCTCTGCAACAGGAATTCACGAATCTTTATATGCTTGAGCGGAAAGGGAAATTGGGCTTGGGTACTGCTTATATCGCCGGCTTCAAATGGGCATTGGAGCACGGTTACCAATATATTTTTGAAATGGATGCCGATTTTTCGCACAACCCGCAGGATTTAGTTCGCTTGTATGAAGCTTGTGCCGGGGGGGCCGACATGTCTATCGGTTCGCGTTATGTCACGGGAGTGAATGTCGTCAATTGGCCCATGAGCCGGGTTTTGTTATCGTATTTCGCCTCCAAATACGTCCGGATGATTACCGGGATGAAAGTACACGATGCTACTGCCGGTTTCGTGTGTTATACCCGGCGGGTATTGGAAACGATCGACCTGGACCGAATCCGCTTTAAAGGTTACGCCTTCCAGATCGAAATGAAATTCACCGCCCGGACGCTGGGTTTTGTGCTGAAAGAGGTACCCATCATCTTTACCGACCGGACCTTGGGCTCTTCCAAAATGAGTAAAGGCATCATTAAGGAAGCTGTTTTTGGAGTAATTACGATGAAAATAAGAGCAACCGCCGGAAAAATAAAAGCGATCAAACAACCCTCTATCGGTTAGGTATTTACTTTTGCCTTATCGGAATATAAATGCTATATATATTTATCCATGAAAAAGATTATCCAAGGAGGAACGATTATCAATGAAGGCAAGCGTTTGCAAGCCGATATACTGATCGATAACGACACGATCGTCTGTATTTCGGAAAATATACCCGAGGCCCTGGCAGCCGGAGCAGAACTGATAGACGCCCGGCATTGTTTCGTTATTCCCGGAATTATCGACGACCAGGTTCATTTCCGGGAACCGGGACTCACCCATAAAGGCGATATAGGGGAAGGCAGTAAAGCTGCCGCCGCAGGAGGTGTCACCTCTTTTATGGACATGCCGAATGTGATTCCTCCGACGACAACATTGGCACTATTGGAACAAAAACAGGAAATTGCAGCCCGCACTTCGCTGGTCAATTATTCTTTTTATCTGGGAGCCACCACAGACAATATTGCAGAGGTCAAACGGGTAAACCCGCGTACAACGTGTGGCATTAAAGCTTTTATGGGTTCTTCTACCGGAAATATGCTGATTGACAGTCTACCGGCCCTGGAACGTTTGTTCTCCGAGTCTCCGTTGTTGATTGCAACCCATTGCGAAGATACTCCAACCATCAACCATAATCTGGCATTTTATAAAGAAAAATACGGGGATGATATCCCGGCGGAATGTCATCCGCTGATTCGTAGCCGGGAAGCCTGTCTGAAAAGTTCTTCTCTCGCCGCTTCTCTGGCCCGGAAATACGGGAGCCGGCTGCACATCCTTCATCTGAGTACAGCTGAAGAATTGGATTTACTGGATCGGGGACAGCGTCAGCAGAAAAAGATAACAGGCGAAGTATGTGTCCACCATTTGTGGTTCAACGACCAGGCTTATCTTACCCGGGGGCATTTCGTCAAATGGAATCCGGCTATAAAGACTGAAAACGACCGGCAAGCTTTATTAACAGGCATCAAGCAGGGCATCGTAGACGTCATCGCCACAGACCACGCCCCCCATACCCTGGCTGAAAAAAGCGGACCTTATACCCAAGCAGCCAGCGGAGGCCCTATGGTGCAGCACTCACTTCTTGTGATGCTGGAACTGGCGAAGCAAGGAGAGATCACCCCCGAACAAGTAGTAGAAAGCATGTGCCATGCTCCTACCGAGCTTTTCGGAATAGAAAAACGAGGCTATCTGCGCCCCGGATATAAAGCCGACATTTGTATTTTCCGTCCGGAGTCCTGGACAGTGACTAAAGAAAATATCCTCTACCGATGCGGCTGGTCGCCTCTGGAAGGACAGCAATTTTCCAATAAGGTAGAAATGACATTGGTGAACGGCCGGATTGTATACGACAAAGGCAATTTCCCGTCCAATAATCACGGTGAACTGTTGACTTTTCTGCGGTAAAAACGGTTGAAACAGATAAAACGGATGAAACGGTTGAAGCAGTCCGAACCGTTTTATCCGTTTTTTACACCCAACAGGTCAGCAAACAAGCAGCCAACAAGAGAATAAAAAATACATTTCCGACTAAAATCAGCCGGTTGCTGATAAAATAATAAGCATAGAGAAAAGCCAGCGGTAAGGCGAACATATACATAAAATCGTAATAGTCAACGGGGATAACCACAAAAGTGAGGGACAAAAAGATCAACATGGATACCAGGGCCAGAATTCCCCTCCGCTGGCTGACGATAAGCAGGGAATAGCGTAGGGAAAGCTGATAAAGGGCAACCAGTAATATTGCGGATAATATAGTTAAACGGACCACTTCCATTGCCGGCAAACGGTGAATATATTCCCCGAGCATCAGATTACGGGTAAAAATCGGGATGAGCTGGTCTAAACGATCGGTCCAGAAGTAATAAAAAGTAATAAAAAGAACGGGTGTCAATATTCCTAACCAGAGAGCAACGATATCTTTTAAGGTTGAACGTCCACAGAAAAACAGCACGCACAAAGCCCACAAAAGTAAAAAGACGAATTTCGGATATACCGCTACTGCCAGCGTCACGAGACATCCGAAATCGTACAAGCTGTTATTGGTTTTAGTATCTTTTATAGCTTCCTGCAATCGTGCCAAGGCCAAAGCCATGACCAAAACAGCGATCAGCAAATAATCGAAACCCATGTAGACCATCATACCGGAGGTCAGCAGGACATAAATCAGCGAAGGCAAAGTTGTCGTTTGGGATAACAATTTGAATTTTTCACTGATAAAAAAAATCAGGTAAGCGATGCCCAAAACTATAGCTCCCCCAATGACCGCCCCCCAGAATTTATCCAACCGATTGATAAAAGAAAGATCGATCACCCCCTGCACCCGTACCGCTTGCAAGTGTTCGCCAGGTAAATAACTGCTCACAACAGCTATTGCCATGACTAAGAATGGCAATAGAAAAAGCATATATAATCGTCTGGACTTTAAAAAATTATTCATTTTCCACTTGCTGAGCCGCTATTTTCTCTCCACTTCAATAGGTCCAGACCGATATCCCTGCGATAATAGAGGTCTTTGAAATGTAATTTTTTTACGTTGGCATATGATTGCTGCAAGGCTTCTTCCATTTCTGTTCCGAAAGAGCTGACGGCGATCACCCGGCCTCCGTTGGTAACTACCTGCCCATCCAGCCATTTCGTTCCGGCATGGAAAACAATGCTATTTTCCACCTGGTCGAATCCGGTAATCACATTTCCTTTTTCATAACTTCCGGGATAACCTCCGGCTACCAGCATGACTGTCGTACAATAGCGTTCGTCTAATTCAAAATGGCAGTCAGCCAGTTTTCCACAGGCAGTAGCTTCAAAAAGTTCCAGGATGTCCGTTTTCAGGCGGGGCATGACAACCTCGGTTTCCGGATCTCCCATCCGGACATTATATTCGATCACGGACGGTTCGCCGTCTTTGTTCATCAAACCGAAAAAGATAAATCCCCGGTAATCCACTCCATCCTTCCGTAGTCCTTCTACTGTCGGGCGGACGATCCGTTCCTCCACCTTCCGACTGAATTCCCCATCGGCAAAAGGCACCGGCGAAACAGCTCCCATACCACCGGTATTCAGACCGGTATCGCCTTCACCTATGCGTTTATAATCTTTCGCAGATCCTAAGATTTTATAATCTTTTCCATCTGTAATGGCAAATACAGAAATTTCTATCCCTTGCAAGAACTCCTCGATCACCACCCGACTACTGGCTTGTCCGAACTTACCGTCCAGCATTTCCCTTAATTCGCGCTGAGCTTCTTCGAGTTCAGAAACGATCAACACTCCTTTTCCGGCAGCCAGCCCGTCGGCCTTCAATACATACGGCGGCCGAAGTGTAGCCAAGAATTGTTCGCCCTCGTCGATATTGCTGGCAGTAACGGTCATATAACCGGCCGTAGGAATACCGTGACGGATCATAAATTGCTTGGCAAAGTCTTTACTTCCTTCCAGGATAGCCCCGGCTTTTCCCGGACCGATAATCATCAAATCGCGGAAACGCTCGTCTGCTTCCAGAAAATCGCGGATTCCTGCCACCAAAGGATCTTCGGGCCCGACCACCAACATCCGGATTCCTTTTTCCTGAATAAATGCAGCAATAGCCTCGAAATCGGTTACAGCCAACGCAACATTCTCCGCTATTTCGGCCGTTCCGGCATTTCCCGGAGCAATATATAATTTCTCTAACTTAGCACTCCGGCTGATTTTCCAAGCCAGCGCATGTTCACGTCCTCCCCCGCCTAATAGTAAAACTTTCATAGGTGTATCATTTAAATGATGCAAAATTAATAAAGATTAATGTTCATCGATTGTATAATTCAGAAAACGATTGAATTTATACATCTTTTTGAATACGGCATCGGCTTTCGCTACCACTTCTTTACTTTCGAACCATTTATCCGGTTTTACAGAAAGCACATCATAATGTTTGTGTTTCAGCAAATCGGCTTCGGGGAAATCGGCAGGAAACGGTGCCGGAACTTTTTTCAGTTTCCCCTCTGGGTCTATTTCCGAAAATTCGGCAGCAAATTCCGGTTCCCGGATAATCGAAGTAAACTCTTCGATATTATCGTATATATCCTGCCGCAGACGCTTTAATAAAGCAGGCTCGGGACAATAACAGCCCCCGCCGAGCAAGCTCCCTCCCGGTTCCAGATGGAAATAATAACCGCAACGCCCGCTATTCCTTCCGCGAAACCCGCAAATATAAGCTGCAAAATGGGTCTTATAAGGACTTTTATCCGGAGAAAAACGCACATCCCGGTAAATCCGGTACACACAATCCTTAGCTGTCAGATTTTTCACATCTTCATCCCAAAGGGCTATTTTTCCGATCAACCGGTTTACCAGTTCTTCGAATCCCTCTTTCAATTGCTGATAGCGGGGCTTATGTCCGGCAAACCACTCCCGGTTGTTATTTTCACGCAGTTCCCGCAGAAATGCGAAAATATCGCTCACTACCTGATCGTCCATAGATTTTGTATTAGTTCAATCCAATCATTTGACGATATTTTCATTTTCTCACCATGTGTTTCATTTCAAAAGGAATTTCCAAAGACAATTCCATAAATCCCCTGTATTCACCATCTACATACCAGGGAGTTTGATAAATCAGTTTTTTCACGCCGTTTTTCTCAATTGTATACACATTGGTGCGCGGATTTTTCAACATATCGGCCAACAGAGAATGAGCCGGCTCGGGATGACAGTCGAGCACATTTTTTCCGAGCAGTTCTTCCCTGCCCGGTTTGAGAAAAGTCTTCCGCGATTTATCGTTCATGTCTATAATCTTACCTTCTTTATCACAAACGGTAACAGCCAGGTTTACCTCTTTAAAATAATTTATCTCCATAATCGATCGTGTTATTTGTTAATGGACAAGGATATGCGACAAATATAAATGTTTTCTCAGGCAGTACAAACGAATCCCTTGAAAATTATTCCGACTAAAAGCAGAAAAAAGATGTTTTTTTTCTTTCAAATTTTGTGGATTTGAAAAAAAGCTCTATCTTTGCATCGCTTTAGAAAAAAAGATTCCTTAGTAGCTCAGTTGGTTAGAGCGGCGGACTGTTAATCCGTAGGTCGTAGGTTCAAGTCCTACCTGAGGAGCCAAAGTAAGAAAAGTCACCTGAAAGGGTGACTTTTCTTTTAGTGCTTAGTATACCTGTACCTCCCCCATCATAGCCGTTTTTCGGAAATATCTATCTTTTT
Source organism: Bacteroides sp. (assembly GCA_021771575.1). GTDB lineage: Bacteria > Bacteroidota > Bacteroidia > Bacteroidales > Marinifilaceae > Odoribacter. Next base: position 7,680 of record JAETOX010000101.1, read on the forward strand.
CCAGATGGCACGAAGTTTCTGTAAGAGCAATTCTATCCACACCATCAGTATACCGATTCCTGCCCCAACCGCCGCTTCACTAAAACGAAGCAATCCATTTTCCCAGGGAGGAAGGTCGGGGAATTTACGGGAAATGACCAGGATAACAGTTAAGGTAATAGTGGCCATTTTCCCGTTATCCGGCACTTTTAACAGCATGCAAATAATTTCCAGCACAAACACGACAATTACCATGCCCTGAATCGAAAAAGTATAAAAAAACAGGTATACCCAAGCAATAAAAGCCCCAAGAAAGGTGCCGAGAATCCGAAGCCAGGCGGTATGCAGAGAATTCTTCAAATCCTTATCCTGCAGCACAACAATAGCAGAAGTACAAGCTAATATCGCCCCGATATAGCCGGATTCTTCATGAAAATGTGCCGTAACATAAGAACCGAACACATAAGCCAGTAATACAGCTATACATTTTATTACAGCTAATTCAATATCTATACGTTGTATGAGGCTTAAAATTTTCATATTTCAATACCTGAGGGGGTATTTCTCATACGAAAAATGCTCATATAAGTTTTCTGCCGAAAGAAAAGGACAGTTATTCCTACTTTTCCTGTATAACCGGACAAAACAGGAATACACTGTCCCCCTAAGATGCTCCTGCTTGTCAAACCCAACTATGCAAGCCCATATTTTTATTCTTCTTTTTTTATTTGTACGTTATCCAGCCGATATTCCAGTGCTTGTACGGAAATGACCAGTTCACGGATAGAGATGGCCAGTGAAATCACCAACAAAAGCAAAGACACTCCGAAAATATAAACCGCTATTTCCTGCCATCCGATATAGATAAAGAAGGTGCATACCACACATAACAACAAACTACTTACCCCGAACACCTGCATCGAACGGGTCATATATAACCTTTTCCGCAGGTTATGGATCTGATGCTGAGTCATGGGTGTCGGATTTTGCTCATGTTCCGTATGCAAATTCCGGATCACAGCAGCATAAGCCAGAAAACGGTTGGTATAAGCCAGCATAATCAAGGAAATGGCCGAGAATAAGATCGACGGGGTTGTTAAGGTCAGCTCTTCCATCCGTTTATAAATTACAATGTAATAACCATTTTCTTTCTTCCGGTCCCTCACTTCCTGCCGGATAAAAAGTGAGCCCTTTCAAAGGGTCTTTTTCCCATTCTTTCAAAATGGGATCGATGAAACGCCAGCTTAGCTCTAAGGCGTCCGTGCGGGTATAAAGAGTGGAATCTCCCTGCATCGCATCCAGTAGCAAACGTTCGTAAGCATTGGCAATATAAGTGTTGCACAAAGAATTGTAAGTAAAATTCATACTGACCTGTTTCACCTCAAAGAAAGATCCGGGTATTTTCAATCCGAATTTCAGGGATATGCTCTCGGGCGAATCCACTTTTAAAACCAGTTCATTACAGGACGAATGGGGACAGATTCCGCTAAACAAGCGATGGGGCACATTTTTGAAATGAATAACGATCTCCGAGCGGGACTCTTGCAAACGCTTGCCGGTATAGAAATAAAAAGGAACCCCGCCCCAGCGCCAGTTGTCAATAAAGAAACGCATCGCAATATACGTTTCTGTGGCAGAATCCGGAGCAACCCCTTTCTCCTCGCGGTAACCGGGCACCATCTCTTCGCCGGCTTTTCCGGTGATATACTGTCCACGGATCACATCGTTCACAGAAAGCGGATGCAGGGCGCGGAACACTTTGGCCACTTCGTCACGCATCAGATCGGCATCAAAAGCCGAGGGAGCTTCCATGGCAACGAAACCCATCAACTGCATCAAATGGTTCTGTATCATATCCCGCAATGCTCCGGCACTCTCATAATATTTCCCCCGGTTCTCCACGCCTAATTTTTCCGCAGCATAGATTTCCACTGAATCGATATAATTCCGGTTCCAAAGTGATTCGAAGATTTGATTGGCGAACCGAAGTACCAATATATTCTGTACGGTTTCTTTCCCGAGAAAATGATCGATCCGATAAATATCCTGTTCCCGGAATATAGCCCGTAATTCATGATTCAGCTTTCGGGCTGTCTCCAGATTACTACCGAACGGTTTTTCCACAATAATCCGACGCCATCCGTTTTCCCGGCCAGGCCGGCTCAGCCCGCTTTGTTGCAGAGCTGTAGCGATGGTACTATACTTTTGAGGCGGAGTGGCTAAATAAAAAATGAGCCGATCGGGAATGTCTTTTTCCTGCCGCAAAGCCGATATTTTTTCAGCCAAAACCGGATATTCTTCGGCCTGATCGGAGTTGAAACCCAGATAATGCACTTTTTCCAGAAAGCGTTCCAGCTGTTGTTCATCGGGTTGTCCTCCTTTCAGAAAAGTTTTCAGGTTTTCTTTCTGTTGTTGCCGGAACTCCCCGTCGGTAAAGGGAGTACGGGCTACCCCCAGGATCACGAAACGCTCGGGCAGCATGTCCCGGTCGAACAGCTCGAACAAGGAAGGTAATAATTTTCTTTTTGTCAAATCTCCGGAGGCTCCGAAGATCACCAATATCTGATTTTCCGGTTTTATCATATTTTGTTGGTTAAGCGTTATAATTTCCTGAAGCGATTCCTCCCGTATTGTTCCAATCGGTATGGAAAAATTCTCCCCTTGGAGCATCTACCCGCTCATAGGTATGAGCTCCGAAATAATCTCTTTGAGCCTGGATAAGATTAGCCGGCGAATGCCGGGTGCACAGCCCGTCGAAGTAGGTGAGAGCAGCAGCCATACAAGGCACGGAGATTCCCTGAGTGAGACATTTTGCCGTTATACGGCGCCATGCCGGTAGGGCCTCTTCGACTCTGGTACGGAAGAAATCATCGAAAAGTAAATTTTCCAAATCAGGTTTGTTTTCGTAGGCACGGGTGATTTGTTCCAAAAAGACGGAACGGATGATACATCCCTTTCGCCAGATCTTCGCCAGCATTCCATAATCCAGCCCCCAACCATAATGCTCCGAAGCCCGCCGCAATAAAGAAAATCCCTGGGCATAAGAGATTAGTTTGGAAGCATAAAGGGCATGCCGCAACCATTCGATTTCTCCCTCAGGACTCTCTCCCGCCAGTGGAGCCCTCCGATAATAATCGGCCGCCTTTTTCCGTTCTTCGAACATAGCCGACAAAAAACGGGCATGAACGGCTTCTGTAATCAAAGTCAAAGGATCAGCTTCTTCCAAAGCTGCTGCAGCCGTCAGTTTACCTGTGCCTTTTTGTCCTGCTACATCCAGGATATGCTCCAGCAAGTATCCCCCTCCGGCATCTTTTACCCGGCAAATATCGGCAGTAATCCCGATCAGGTAGCTATTCAATTCTCCTTCGTTCCATCCGGAGAATATTTCCCCGATCCGGAGAGTTTCCAAATGCCAATATTGTCTCAGCATC
>JAETOX010000353.1 GCA_021771575.1 Bacteroides sp.
CTTCAGCCATTACCTCACGGTAATCGCCTTGCCTTCGGCTAGCGCTTTAATGCTTGTTGCCACAACCGCGCAACGGACTTTCACCGTCTAGTTATCACCCATGTCGGGTGTACGCACACTTTGGGCCATTCCCTCTACGAATGTCCCCATTGTCAAAACTTCACTTTCGTTTGGCACACCTGTAAATCTTGTTTCTGTAATCGTTGTGGCGTTCGCTATGCTCGTCAACTTTCCGACTCGATTGCTTCTAAACTATTCGACTGTCCTCATCGTCACAGCGTTTTTACCGTTCCGGATCCTCTTCGCTCTTATTTTCTAAAAGACCGTTCCTTACTCCACGAACTCTTTGGCGCTGTTGAAGACACGCTTCATTATGTCATTCGGAAGGCCGGGACGAAACAGGATGAATTGATCCCCTGCGCGGTTTTAACGCTCCACACTTTCGGGCGTCCTCTTCACTGGATTCCCCATATCACTATGATTCTTTGCGGTTTTCCTTTCAAAAACAATTACTCGATCGGATGGCTGCGAAGCTGGATTCCGCTGAATTTAAGAAAGTAAAAAATCAATGTTATCGGGATTATTCCGACGGCTTTTATGTTTATTGTCCGCCTTCCCCTCATAAAACCACTCAAGACGGGGTGGATTACATTGTCCGTTATGTAGGCCAGCCCGCCATGGCGTAAAGCCGGATTGAAGACTATGATTACGATCTTAATTTCGTTTGGTGGCATTATATTGATCATCAAACGAAAGAACGGGTTGATGTCTTTGATTCCACTGTAGATTTCATGAAGAAATTGATGATCCATATTCCCGATGAGAACTTCAAAATGGTTCGCTATTTAGGCGCATATACTTCAAGAAAGAAAAAACTCAGCGCCTGCATTCGAAAAACGTTAAGTAAAACCCGGGAGTGGATTCGCAAAAAACTAACCTCCTATCGGGAATTTCGTAAAGAGTCTACCGGGATTGATCCTTTACTCTGTTCCTGCGGTCATGTTATGGAATTTGTAGAATCCTTCTTCCCGTCTGGATTGGAGGTGAAAATCAATGAAACGTGGAAATTATACGACTGGCACAACGAACTCGATCCCCTTCAAGTGTACT
>JAETOX010000354.1 GCA_021771575.1 Bacteroides sp.
TTTCTTCCATGAGTTTTCTGAACAAATAATCTAGTGAAAGTATCGTCAGGATTCCCCTAGAGCTTTCAGTGCCGCATCGTAGTCCGGTTCGTGTGAGATGTCTTCTACCAGTTGGGTGTAGATGATTTTACCTTGTTCATCCACTACAATGACGGCACGTGCTGCCAGTCCTTCCAGGGGACCGTCTGCTAGTTGGAGACCGTATTTGTCGAAGAAATCGTGATTTCGGAACAATGAAAGCGGTACGACGTTTTCCAGTCCTTCTACCGAGCAGAAGCGCGATTGGGCAAAAGGTAAGTCCATGGAAAGGCAAAGCACTACCGTATTGTCCAGGCTTGAAGCTCTTGCATTGAATTGTCTTACGGAAACGGCGCAGGTAGGTGTGTCCAGGCTGGGGAAGATATTCAGAATAACCCGTTTCCCCCGATAATCAGACAAAGAAACTTCGGCTAATTCTCCGTTGACAGCCTTGAAATCGGGAGCTTTTTTTCCTATGGCTAACATTTTCCCGGCTGTATGTGCTTCTTTCCCGCGACATATCACGGTTTCTCCTTTCATCGTTTGATTTTTTGCAATTTGTTGCGAAGCACCGCTGATACCGTCTACAGATTGTGCATGCGTGATTTCTGCCACAATTAAGGCAAGAAGCAGGATCAGTGTCTTACTTGTTTTCATCTTCGTATAAGTTTGGTTTGATTACAAATATAGAATAAATCATTTGAATCTGGGTGTGTAGTTAACTATCTTTAGGGGATTATTCGTCTTTATATTTCCAGAATAGAATATTCCGTTCTCATTCAAGGGAAAGTAATGCTATGATATTTTATTGATTATCAATGTATATGAATAAATCGGTAAGATATGACGAATTTTTCGTAAAACAAATTCGTCATATTTTGTTTTATTACGAATAATACGTAGCTTTGTGCGTGATTAATTGAAAAAACTATTATTTATGGAAAAACGGAGGTGTGAAAAACGGGTTATACCGAAAGTTATCAGTAAAACCGGAAGGAAATGTTTCCGATCGTTTCTTCTTGTTGGATGAAAAGGGTAACAGCATAGTAGGTTTCGGCGATTATCCTTACCGGGATGAAAAAGAGAAGC
>JAETOX010000355.1 GCA_021771575.1 Bacteroides sp.
GTAGGAAAGCGTTCGGAGCATGCTCAGTTGTACTTTCCGAGTATATGGGTGAATTACCAGGCCACTCCCACCCAGAGCCGCAATGATCTGTTTACTTTGCCAAGCATAAAATTCGATTGCGACTCGATTGCATATCCTTTTTACTATTATCGTAATGGAAATTTCAATATCAGTGTCATAAAGCATTGGCTTAATAAATCCAATCCCGAACTGTATGATTATCTGAACGACTATTTCAAAAAGAACAAGAAAGCGAAAAAGGAAATAGGCGACCGTCCCGAGATTATGCTTGAGGTTTACGAGGAATATCTACGTACTAAGTCTGAATAATAAAATCATTTAACCATGAGCACATTACGTATAGCATTGGTGATTATTCTCGGTTTGTTTTCGGCTTCGTTTACAGCAAATGCCGGGAAAAACAAAGGCGATGACAAAGAAATCATTATAAAAGCCTGGTTCAAGGATGGAACTGTCTATGAAGGCCCGATGCCCAAACATTGGCTCACCTATCGTCAGACTTTCCTCAATCCCGGACATAATTTCCACACAGTGCCCTCCGATGGCTCCAAAAAGACAGTAAAGCGCGAGGCCAAGGATACGGATTCCCTGCTTGTGATAAGCAGCACGCACGATGCCTTTGCTCCGGGCGATTTTTACGTGTCGTTTAACGGCAAGAGTAATTTTATGGGAGGCAAGATGATGCACAAAATGCTTCGTCGGATCAAGAGCGGACGCAAGGTCGAGCTCTGCAAACTGAAATATATAGGCAATTGCATGCAGGGCCAGCTTAATCTGGATCAGCGCATGGAATATTGGCTGATACGCTTCCGCGACAGCGGGGAGGCCGTGGTGTTTTTCGACAATCCTCTCGAAAAAAGATGCCATAAGCCTAATCTTGAAGCCAAAGCCTTTGCCGGCTATTTTAAGGAAACGAATCCGGCTCTTGCCGAGGCTGTGATAAAAGAGTTCTGTTCCGACAAACGGAAAACACGGAAGGAAATTGCCGAAAAAGTTATGGAGAATCCGGAGATCTTTCTTGAATTTGTCGATAATTTTATGACAGAGGCAAAATGAAGGAACGGCATATTTCTCTCCTGTTATC
>JAETOX010000356.1 GCA_021771575.1 Bacteroides sp.
GACGCTGACCTCCACGGACAGGGCTTGTCCGTTTATTTTGATGGTGACTTCCATCTGCCTTTCCTCCGTTTCGATTTGGGTTTGCGCGAATCGAAACGGGGGCGGCCGGGAGCGGCAGCGGGGCCGAACGTCGGGGCAAGTTGGCCCGAACCTGACCGGCTGGAAAAGGGAAGTTTCCGGCCCTCCCGCGCCGGATTTTCCTAACTTTTTATAAACTGGCGGGCCGGTAAAAAGGACGGCGCGGAATCTCTGCAAATATCCCCGGCGTTCGGCTGCAATCGCAGACGAACCACAACGGAATAGCTCTGGTCTTGTCGCATAAAAACAGGGCGCAAGTGATTGGTTTTTCACTTGCGCCCTGCTGGACGTTTCCGCTATTTTGTTGTGACTTGTCCCCCAATTAAGGGGTAGGGCAAAAGGGGTATTTGTTCATGGGCGGCCCTCCATGCCGCCGTTAAGATTGAAAGAAAGGCGCAACAATCACGCCCTCCGTAAACACAAAGCGACGGCCTTGAAATTACTCGATTTCAAAACCGCCGCTTGGGGCTACTCTATTTTGTTCGGGCGCACACTTATCCAGCCGCCGGAACAACGGTTTTTTATTTGCCGTTGGGCAGTAGCTTTTTATCAGTTATGTCAATAAAATCCGTTTTCGTCATACCATACAAATAATAATCACAATATGTGTTTACCATTTTTCCGTCCCGAATATGCCCCTCCCGCTTAAAACCTACTTTTTCAAGTGTTTTATATGACGCGATATTTAGAACGTGAACATCAGACCATAGACGTTGTAATTCTGTTTTTTCAAAACAGAAAATCACTACTTCTGTTAAGGCTTCTGCCATAAGACCATTTCCTTGATAGATTGGGGAAAGCCGGAACGCCACTTTTGCCATACGGTCATTTCCAATGAGATATACCCACATTTCACCAATTACCTTGTCGTCCTTTTTATGGACAATACCCCAATGAAAACTCTTTGTAGGTCGCTCCTTTTTTTGAAATATCAATTCGGGGTTTAAGTCGCTTTTTCCGGGACGTTTCCCCCAATATTGATACAATGAATTGTCGCCAAGCCATTCTTTCAAATCGGCAACATCA
>JAETOX010000357.1 GCA_021771575.1 Bacteroides sp.
TGGCAATAGTCGATGATCCCAAGTACTTCTTCTTTTGTTAGCATAATTTTTTTTGACAACAAAATTATATCTCAATTCAACGCCTGGCAATACGTACTTCTCCGATGGCTTACCTTATACATATGAATGTACACATCTACCTACATGTGGAGGTACATTGATATGCCCATAGAAAAAACGTCCATCGGAAACGGACTGAAATTTCGCATAGTATGATATTATCGTCAGTGCGTGATAGAGGTTGGAGCGAGTTTATGTTTTCGTATTACAAGTAATCCGAAAACGACTCGCCCAACCGCTCCCGATGGTCACAAACTTCAAAACATAAATCATGATGAAAAGATACAATAAACTTCCGTCCAAAGGGCGGCCACAATTACCAGCTGACGAGCGCAAGTCAATCGTTGTACCGGTGAAATACTCTCCCGACAAATATCAAATATTGTTGGATAAGGCAAATCTCGCCGGACTAAACCGCTCGGAGTATATCAGGCTGTCATCCTTGAACTGTAAGATAATCGAGCGACTCAAGCCGAAAGATGTAAGGGCTATCCGAGACCTTCAGGGCATCGCAGAGAACATCAACCGAATCGCTAAATTCTGCGCTTCTATCTTGAAAAAAGGCTCGACAAACCAGAATTTTGTTCAGATGTTTTCTGATATGAGCGAATGTAGAAATTTCATCTTGTCACTCATACAAATCTATCGCAACACACCTGACAGCGTATGATGGGCAAGATAAGAAAAGGCGGGAGTGCCGGCGGTTGCATTGATTATGTCACCCGAAAGAAGAAGGACAGCCCCGACGGTTCGCCGTGTGATGAATGGAGACTTATCGACTCCAAAGGTGTTTCGACATTGGGAGGCAGAGCGGAAATAATCGCATCTTTCGAGGATAATATATCCATGAAACCGAATGTAAAGAATCCGGTAGGACATATATCGCTCAACTTCCATACCTTAGATGCAGACAAGGTCAACGATGAAATTATGGCGGAGATTGCTACGAAGTATATGGAGAAAATGGACATCATCGACACTCCTTATATATTGGTCAGGCATCTCGATAAGGATTATCCACATTGTCATCTCGTATATAGTC
>JAETOX010000358.1 GCA_021771575.1 Bacteroides sp.
TCGACACCTCCACCGTATCAGGGATCTTCTCTTCGTGGACTTCGACACAGTAGTCGCTGTATTTTCTGGGATATAGGACGTCGTCGTGCTTTTTCACTTTAACTGCCTCGAACAGCTTGTACGCCGGGCAATCCCCCAGTTCTTTGCTGTGCTTAAATACAATCAATTCGCGCACCGCCATTTTCCCGCGGGCCGCCGAATGGTCGATCTCGAACATATTGATAATGGCTTCCCATAACAGTTCCAGATCTTCCTCCGAAAATCCCGTCACCTTTCGAGCGAGATTGGCTGATATGTAGCCCTCTGCGCGGTATAGTGCATAAGGCACGATATTCTTTCTGCCCATCTCCGTTTTCTTATTTTCAGCATCTTTTTCCGTTGTAATTGCAACGCGGGTAATGGTGACCTCCTGGCTTATAATGGGATCAATACTCCTGGCAAACCCCAACTGAACAGGTCCCCTGACTTGTCCGCAGTTCAATGCCGCCTTTACAAATGTGGTCATCACAGCGCCAAATGTACGGATATCATAAAAATTCCGGCACATAAAGTCACGGATTTTCCGGTCCACATCCGGGTCTTTCTTTTTCAACTCCTTGACGTCCTTGTCGTTGGTTTCCAGATATTCGTACGCCATGTTATCGCTGCGGTTCAGCGGCACGTCTTCTTTGATATAAATTTTAAAGCCGGGTTCGTCCTCTTTTACGGTCTCAACATAATTGCGGATTTTCCGTTTCAGACATACGTCTGTGACCAGTCCATAGCCGCTTTCGGGATCAATCCTCGGAAGATTCCCGGCGTCCGGGTCACCATTGGGATTTCCGTTTTCTACGTCGAATAGCACCACAAACTCATACCGGTTTTTAATCACTTCAGCCATCTCACTTATCCTCCTTTTTTTCATATCGTTTCTGGGTTTGATGATAGTAACCGAGAATAAACATCCCCTGTTCTTCCAGTGTCAAGCGCCTCGGGCAGGCAGTTTTTTGATCATCCTTCAATAGCAGCTTTCCCTGTAAATCTTCAAGCAATGTTTCGTAGTAAATTACTTTATTACGACTATTTAATTTTCGGATATGACTATTTTTCAGCTTAAACAG
>JAETOX010000359.1 GCA_021771575.1 Bacteroides sp.
ATCGAATTTTATAATAATTTGATCGATGAATGTTTGAAATATGGTATCGAACCAATCATCACGATGTTTCATTTCGACATGCCGGCAGCTTTGGAAGAAAAAGGCTCTTGGAGCAATGCTAGCTCTTCTGAATGGTTTAAGGAATTTGCCCGAGTTCTCTTTGGAAATTACGGTGATCGGGTCAAATATTGGTTGACGATCAATGAGCAAAATATGATGACTCTAGTGGGACCACTGATCGGTACCTTGCGTGTGCCAGAAGCAACAACGAACTTGACTAAAGAGATCTATCAACAAAATCACCATCAATTGGTCGCTCAAGCAAAAGCGATGCAATTATGTCATGAGATGTTGCCAAAAGCAAAGATCGGTCCGGCGCCAAATATCGCGTTGGCTTACCCTAACAGTAACCGCCCAGAAGATATCATCGCTGAACAAAATGCCAATGCGATCCGTAACTGGTTGTATTTAGATATGGCTGTTTATGGGCGCTACAATAACTTGGTTTGGGCGTATTTAGAAGCTAAAGATGCGACCCCAACTTTTGCACCTGGGGATGCTGAAGTTTTAAAAGCAGCCAAACCTGATTTTATCGCCTTCAATTACTATACGTCGTTTACCGTCGAAGCAAGTGATGGTAGTGAACAGATCGCTGATAAATTTGCTGATCAACAATCCGCAATGTCTGAACCAGGATATTACCGCAGTGTACAAAATCAAAATTTGAAAAAGACCGAGTTTGGTTGGGAGATAGATCCAGTTGGCTTTAGAGCGACCATGCGTGCTTTATATGATCGCTACCAACTTCCATTATTGGTCACGGAAAATGGGATCGGGGCTTATGACGAATTAACTGCCGATGGAAAAGTCCATGACCCATATCGGATCGTTTACTTGCGCGAACACATTGCTCAGATCAAAGAAGCGATCTCAGATGGAGTTGAGATGTTAGGCTATAATCCATGGTCGGCGATCGACTTGATCTCAACGCATGAAGGGATCAAGAAACGCTATGGTTTCATCTATGTCGATCGAGACGAATTTGATCTCAAAACTTTAAAGCGTTACCGTAAAGATTCCTTTTATTGGTATA
>JAETOX010000102.1 GCA_021771575.1 Bacteroides sp.
CGATTATCGCTTTATTAAACTCAAACACCGGGTCGGTTGTATTCAACAAATGCTGAGGAATCATGGCGATATCCGAATCCAGACCAACACAAAGGAAAGAGCGTTTTTTCCTGATTTGTTCAAAAAGTTGTGTATAATTCATGATCATTTTGATTTGTCACTTTTCATTTTACATTTCCACTATTTTCCGGGCTTATAATCCACTCGCTTTAAGACGTTCCGTATTTTCCTCAATTTGCAGTTTTTCGATAATCTCGTCAACTTCCCCGTCCATAACAGCCTGCAGATTATAGAGCGTAAAATTGATGCGGTGGTCAGTCACCCGCCCTTGCGGAAAATTATAAGTCCGGATTTTGGCCGAGCGGTCGCCGGTGCTAACCATAGTCTTCCGTTTAGCCGAAATATCGTCCATGTATTTCTGATGTTCCCGGTCGTATATAAACGTACGCAACCGTGCCAGAGCCCGTTCCTTATTTTTCGGCTGATCCCGGGTTTCCGTACATTCGATCAAAATCTCCTCTGCGACTCCGGTATTCGGATTTTTCCACATATAACGCAGCCGAACGCCAGATTCCACTTTATTGACATTCTGTCCTCCGGCGCCTCCAGAACGGAAGGTATCCCATTTGATCTCTCCTTCATTGATCTGTACGTCGAATTCCTCCGCCTCGGGCAACACAGCCACTGTTGCCGCCGAGGTATGCACGCGTCCTTGTGTTTCGGTCTCGGGAACCCGTTGAACCCGATGCACTCCGGACTCATATTTCAAGATTCCGTAGACATTATTGCCGGAAACACTGGCGACAATCTCTTTGTATCCTCCGGCGGTTCCTTCATTAAAACTGGACACTTCCAATTTCCATCCCCTATGTTCACAAAATTTCGCATACATCCGGAACAAATCACCTGCAAAAAGACAAGCTTCATCGCCTCCCGTACCGCCCCGAATTTCCAGTATCGCGTTTTTACTATCTTCGGGATCGGCGGGGATCAGCAACATTTTGATCTCCTGCTCAAGTACTGGGAATTGTTCTATCAATTCGGCGATTTCCATTTCCGCCATTTCACGCAATTCTTTATCTTCCTCGGTTTCCAGGATTTCTCTGGATTCTTCCAGGGATTTCAGGGCATTCTTATATCGGTCTCCAGCAGTCGTGATCGCTTCCAGTTCCTTATATTCCTTCGTCAAACGAACATAACGCTTCATATCCTGTATCACCTCCGGATCAGTAATCAATTGCCCTATTTCCTTAAAACGAATATAGTATGTCTCTAATTTTTCTAATAATGGATGATTCATCTATACAATTATATTTGCCGCAAAAGTACGAAATAGTTTATTATTTTTCGTCTTTCATTTTTCGTTTTTCATTCCAGGCATTTCCCTCGGTGACCCACATCAAACGTATATGTTCAATGGTGTCTACCAAAGAATAAAAATGAAAATCCGGATAAAGCACTAGCAACTTGGCATTAGAATAAAATGAACGATGATGGGCCGAATGGGCCATTTCACGGGTAAACGACGGTTTTTTAGCAGTCAACCGCCCGATAACCGCCAACAGTCGCCATATCACTTCCGTCATCCAGGGAGGCAAATACCAGCAGGGCGGACATTTACCGTTAGAGCGGGCAATGATAAAAAACAACTCTTTATAAGAATAATTTCCACCGTTCAATACAAAACGCTCGCCGCATATTGTCGAGTCTTCGGCCAATCGAATCATCGCTTCGCATACATCCCTGACATCTACATACCCGGTTACCCCCCTTGTATAGAAAGGAATGCCTTTGGCTGCCGTCATAAATAAACGTGCACTGCTTCGCGTCCACAAACCGGCCCCTAAAATAATCGAAGGACAAACGATCACTCCGTTCAAGCCGTATTGCAAATAACGCCAAACAATTTTTTCTGCCTCCGATTTACTTTGTGAATAGACAGAATGTTCCCTTCCCTCTATCACCGGGGTATCTTCATCAATTAAAGCTCCTTCATGCTCTGCATCTCCTAAAGCAGCAATCGAACTGACATAACAAAGTCGTACTCTGTATTCCAGACATAAGGCCGCGATATTTTCCGTTCCCCTCAAATTGGTTTCCCATAAGGTAGCTTTATCTCCCCCGGCAAAAGACACCACGGCAGCACAATGATAAACTACCGTAGATTTCCGGATATATTCGGTCAAAGTCGCTGGTTCCAAGACATCTCCTTCGCCCCAGGTTACATACTGCCAAACCTCTTCCCCGTCGGGATATTGCCGAAATACCCGCAGAACCTCTTCAGTCCGGCTCCGGGACCGCCGCAAAGCCAGCACCCGATGCCCCGACGCCGCCAGAAAATACAACAAATGGCTTCCCAATAAGCCGGTTGCTCCTGTTACAAAAACCATAACAAAAGATCAATGCCAATTAAATTGTACTACTTTATTCAAGCGTTCATGCAGACTGACAGAAACGGGGCAGGTATCAGCCACTCGCTCCAGGATTTTTTTCTCTTTTTCGGTATATGGTCGTTCAGGCATATGAATAATAATCCGAATCTCCGCAATACGACGCGGTTCGGCCCCCATGGTCTTCACTATTTCCATTTCAGCACCCTTGATATCCAGTCCATGATTTTCTGCATAAATCCCCATAGTCGTCAGAATACAAGATCCTAAAGCTACAGCGCACAAATCGGTCGGAGAAAAAGCTTCGCCTTTTCCACAATTATCTACAGGAGCATCGGTTAGCATTTTCATCCCACTTTGTACATGTTCACATTCCACCCGGAGTTCTCCGAGATATCGGGCTTTCATTACTGTCATACTATTTTTCTTTTATTTTTTCATTTATTTTCTAACAACTCTCCTATTTTATTCAAAAATCTGAATGGCATCGGGAATATGCCGAATTTGCATCCCGCGGCCGATGACCAAGATTAAATCGAAACGTACCTCCATCTTTACTTGCCGAAGTCGGATATAGGCTTCGGCAGCGACCCGTATATTCCGGCGCTTTCTGAAATCCAGCAATTCTTCCGGACGCTCTTCGGGCAACTCGCGGGTCTTTACTTCTACTACGACCAACAGTTGATCTTTGGTACAAATAATATCCAATTCCCGATGTCCGGCCCGCCAATTCCTTTCAAGTATCTGATATCCCTGCTTTATCAGATATTCTACCGCTTTGGTTTCCCCCAATTGTCCGAAATCATGATGCTCAGCCATAATCGGTCATCCTATATTTTACTCAAAAGTAAATAAAAAAACAATACCTTCTTCTCTTTCATTTACAAAAGGGTACATTTTCAATTTTCGGAAAAGTACTTTTGAATTCTGAACAATTTTGACTACCTTTGTATGGTTTTTGGGAAAATGTAGTTATGGCGAAAAAAAAGATTCTTTTTATATCTCAAGAAATAATGCCTTATTTACCTGAATCGGAAATGGCCCATATCGGTCGTTATCTGCCTCAGGGTATTCAGGAAAAAGGCAAGGAAATCAGAACATTTATGCCTCGATACGGATGTATCAACGAAAGACGTAATCAGCTTCATGAAGTAATCCGTCTCTCGGGTATGAATTTGATTATCAACGATACCGATCATCCGCTCATCATTAAAGTCGCTTCTATCCAATCTGCCCGTATGCAGGTATATTTTATTGACAACGAAGATTATTTCCAACGAAAACACGTGATTACGGACGACGATGGAAGTTTTTTCCCGGACAATGACGAACGGGCAATCTTTTTCGCCAGAGGCGTATTCGAAACGGTAAAAAAACTACGATGGGCACCAGATTTAATTTATTGTCAAGGATGGTTTACCGCTCTTGTTCCCCTTTATCTGAAAAAAGAATATAACGAAGATCCGATGTTCGTTCATTCGAAAGTTGTCTATTCTACCTATAACGACCAATTCGAAGGAACGCTCCAAAAAGATTTCGGGAAAAAAATATTGAGCGAGAATATTTCCCAGAAGGACGTCAAAATTCTGGAGAATCCCACTCATACCAATGTCAATAAACTGGCATTCGATTATTCCGACGGCATTATTTTCAATAGTCCGAACGTAGATCCGGAACTGAAGACTTATGCCGAACAAAGCGGTAAGCCGATTACCGAATACACTACCCCCGATGAATATATCGATAATTATGCCTCTTTTTTCGACCGGATACTGGAGGGAACACCGAAAAAATAGCCACCTTACCAACAATAAAAACGAAATACCACCGGAAATGCCGATAAAAAAGGCGACCGATGGTATTTTTTTTAATACACCAGGTATCTTTTTTAGACACCCGGAATATAAATATTCAGACAAAGGAATTTATTTCCCCATCAAATGTTTCTGCCACTTCCAGGTATTGGCCAGTGTTTCTTCGATAGGCACCTGGGCTTGCCAACCTAATTCCTGATTCGCCAAAGTAGTGTCGGCCCATACTTTTTCTATGTCTCCGGCCCGACGTCCAACAATTTTATAATTTACCTTTTCGCCGGTGGCTTTTTCGAATGCTTTAATCAATTCCAACACCGACAGGCCATTACCGGTTCCGATATTAAAGTACTCATAATTATTTTTATTTTTTCCTTCCAGCAAACGGCGAATAGCCACCACATGTGCTTTTGCCAGATCAACCACATCGATATAATCCCGGATCGGCGACCCATCAGGGGTATTGTAATCATCCCCGAACACACTCAATTGCGGACGGATTCCGGCAACGGTTTGCGTCAAGTAAGGAATCAGATTATTAGGCACTCCATTGGGCAATTCTCCGATATAAGCAGAAGGATGTGCCCCGATCGGATTAAAATAACGCAGTGCCAACATATGCATACCAGTCTCTATTTTTGCTACATCCCGCATAATATCCTCACACATAGCTTTTGTATTTCCATATGGAGATTCAGCCTGTTTACGCGGTGTTTTCTCTGTAACAGGCAATACTTCCGCCTGACCATAGACAGTGCAGGAAGAAGAGAAAACCAAATTTTTCACTCCGAACTCACGCATCCCCATAATCACATTCATCAAAGAGTTCAAATTATTTCGATAATATTCTAAAGGTTTTTGTACGGATTCTCCAACAGCTTTTAAAGCAGCGAAATGGATAACAGCAACGATATCCTGATGACGGGCAAAAAAATCATACACTTTCTCTGTATCTGTCAGATCGATTTGTTCGAATGCCGGACGAATGCCGGTAATTTTTTCAATGCCGTCCAACACTTCAATATTCGAATTACAGAGATTGTCAACAATCACGACATCGAAGCCACTCTGCTGCAACTCTACGACAGTATGTGAGCCAATATAACCAGTACCACCTGTTACAAAAATTTTCATAAGGCTAAAATTTGTTATTATCATCTGAATGTCTTGCAAAGTAAGCAATAAAATATCAAAATTTATAAATTTGTCCTCGCCGAGATTAATTTTTTTTGCCCGCATTGTGGTTACACAATTTTTTTCTACTTTTGTAGTATGCATAAGTTTATTGAATATATATCCGATCTTTTATTTTTGCATGATTGCGTAATTATTCCGGACTTCGGAGGGTTTATATGCAATTATAAGAGTGCGTATATAGACGAAAATACCGGTCTGATCTGTCCTCCATCCAAGGATATATTGTTCAACCGTAACCTGACCCACAACGATGGTTTACTGGTAAGCTGGATCGCCTGTAAAGAAAATATCAGTTACGAAAAAGCGACTACTCAATTGACGCTTTTCTGCGAGGACCTGAAAATCCGGTTAAACCAAAAACAACGGATTGCTTTCGGTGATATCGGTGTATTCTTTACCGACCGGCGTTTCAATATCATTTTTGAAGCTAGCAAAAACAATTTTTTTGCAGAAACTTACGGCATGGAACCGGTTGCTATTCCCGCAGCTACCGATAGGAAAATCAAGCCGGCGCAAATCGGTCATAGCAGAACAATCAACGTCTCCGATATGCCGGGGTATCTCAATGCGGAATCTTCAGGCAACTTGCTTCACCGACTGCTGAAATATGCATTAGCGGTGACGGCAATTGCAGGAGTGGTGATGGTTACCCAGTTGGATATATTCTATACTTCCGGCAATGGGTCATCGATGAAAGTCAACAGTACCACGGTTCAACCTTCTCTTCCGACGACAAGTCAGTCCGGAAAAATAACCTGTAATAGCGTTATTTCTCCGTCGTACGACTATGTAGATTACGATCCGCTTAACGATTTGTCGTGGTAAAATTTTTCAGTAAAGCTTCTACCACAGCAAAAAGGATATAAAGCGGAATGATCAATACTACCATCGCTTTGCCTAGCAGACAAATCAGTAGGATCAACGTCAGGAAATAAAAATAACGAACTTTGTTCTCCTTCCAACCAAAGCCTGCTATCTTCAAAGAAAACATGGGTAACTCACACACCAACAGAACAGACAATATCAAAGCACAGATGGCCAAAGCCCAAGGATTACCGAACAACATCGCGTACATTTCCGGTGCATACTGATAAGCAAAGACAAGCCCTACCCAGAACAAAGCATGAGCAGGAGTCGGAAGGCCGATAAAAGAAGTGGTTTGACGGATATCCAGATTAAACTTCGCCAAGCGGTAAGCAGAGAACGGCGGTATCACCAAAGGAGAGAAAACCAATATTCTTTCTGTCCAAGTCCATTCTGCCCCATGCAAGAAGTCATATCCAGGCAAAGCTTTCGAGATCAGCAAATGAGCCAACACTGCAGGAGCTACGCCAAAACTGACCATATCTGCCAAGGAGTCCAGTTCTTTTCCTATATCCGATTTTACATGCAACAAACGCGCTGTCATGCCATCGAAAAAATCGAAAATCATCGCCAATATAATCAAAAGAGCAGCAATACCTATTTGTCCGTACATTCCCATAAAAACGGCGAGCGCACCAGACAACACATTCATCGAAGTAATCAGATTCGGGATTTGTCTTTTTATCATTTTCTCAAAATTTACCATTTCAACTTATTTCGCCATAAAAACGAAAAACCAAGTCAGGAGCAACCGGATAATTTAAAATAAAATATTCCTAACCCAGTCACGAAAATAATTCTTTTCTATAGTATTTCCATGATTCAAGAATAAATTTTAACTTCGTTAGCCTAAAAATAAGTCGTATAACCATGCCAGACAATCCGATAATTTCCGATGCTTTAGCACATTATCATTATTTACACCAGCATCCGGAACTGAGTTTCGAAGAACACCTGACAGCCGGCTATGTACGTGAAGTGTTGGAACGTTATAAAGTTTCCTGTCAAAACGTCGGCGCCACAGGAGTGTTGGGTTTTATTCCCGGGCAAGACTCTTCCCGGACAATCGCTTTGCGTGCAGACCTGGATGCGCTTCCTATCACAGAAGATTCCACCCATTCTATTCTCTCCACCCACCCAGGGAAAATGCATGCTTGCGGACACGACTTACATGTTTCCTGTCTCTTGGGAGCTACCGGTTTTCTACAATCTCACCGGGAAACTCTCCCACAGAATGTCTTGTTGATTTTCCAAGCCGGCGAAGAAGTATTACCGGGAGGAGCCCAAGAAGTCATTCAACATCCTTTTTTTCAGTCTCACCGACCGGAATGGATCGTTGCCTTACATGCAGAACCGGATCTACCAGTGGGGAGTGTCGGATTATGTCCCGGGCAATATATGGCTTCCGGGGATGAAATTTACATCACCCTCGAAGGTCCCGGCGGACACGCTGCCCTGCCGGAGAGAAGCGCCGATTTAATCCTCATCGCCTCCCATATCGTAGTCGCTCTACAACAAATCGTCAGCCGTCATGCATCTCCTTTTATACCGTCTGTCCTTACTTTCGGAAATATCTGTTGCCACAGCGTTATGAATATGATACCCCAGCAAGTCCGGTTAGAAGGCACCTTCCGGACCTTCGACGAATCCTGGCGCTCAGCAGCTAAAAAGAAAATCCGGGAGATATCGGAGGCCATTGCCCGGAGTATGGGAGCCACCCCCTCAATAAAAATCGTAGATGGTTATCCCAGCCTTTATAACGACCCTATAAAAACCGGCTATACTCAGACTTTACTTGAAAAAATACTGGGAAACGACAAAGTTGTCCGCCTGTCACAACGCATGACAACCGAGGATTTTGCCCGGTATAGCCAAATCATTCCTGCAACCTTTATCCGCCTTGGCGTACAGTCTCCGGAACATGTCTGTGGAAAGCTACATACACCGGAATTTTATCCCGATCTCCGGGCCCTTGACTATGGGATACGTACTTTATGTGAAATCAGTCTAAATCCAGAACCAACATGCCTAAGTTTTTAATCATTCGTTTCAGTTCGATCGGAGATATCATTCAATGTATGAATATCATCAGCGGTATCAAGCAACATTTTCCGGAATCAGAAATCCATTGGATTGCCCGGAAGGATATGTCTTCTTTTTTAGCCATAGACCAGCGAATCGACAAAATCTGGGCCTTCGATAAAAACAAGGGCCTGAAAGGGTTGTTGCAAATGGCCGACGATCTGAAAAACGAACACTTCGATTATATTTACGACGCTCATAGTAACATACGTTCCCATATCCTCAGACTGAAACTCCTTCCCTGGTGGAAAAAAGGGCCTCATTTTACCTTACGCAGTAAACAACGCTGGAAAAGATTTCTTTTATTCAAATTGGGTATCAACCACTTCGACTGGCCATTCCGTGGTACCGAATCCTACCGTCGCCCTCTGCAAAAATGGCAAATCACCTGTTTTCCGAACACTTACCGGGACTGGTATTTCCCGGAGGGTTATCCATCCCGTCTCGATCCTTATATTACTTCCGATACAATCACGCTTGTGCCTTCGGCCAACTGGGAAATGAAGCGCTGGCCGGTGGAACACTGGAAAAAGCTGGTCGCTTTACTTCCGGAATACCATTTTTTAATCTTAGCAGGCCCCACGGATACCTTCTGCGAAGATATCCGTTCAGTAGCTCCCGAACGAGTAATCAATCTGGCAGGTAGAACCAATCTACTCGAATCCTGCTATCTAGTCTACCGCTCACATATCGTGGTCAGTGCAGACACAGGGTTTATGCATGCAGCCGATCTGTTCCGGATTCCTACACTAGCGCTCATCGGTCCCACAGCCTTCGGTTTCCCCAGCGGTCCTTCAGCCGAAATACTCGCGGTTTCCCTGCCTTGCCGCCCCTGTACCAAAGACGGACGCGGGAAATGCAAGCAAGCAGTTTATCAGCGTTGTATGGTGGAAGTTACCCCGGAGCAAGTAGCAAGACGCATCAGGCACCTTCATCCATTTTCACATCGGTAAGTAGACACATTTTAGCTTTCAAACGGGTTTTACGCTTTTTCAGGGTATCCAGACTAAGCCCCATAATCCGGGCCATCGTCTTATTGTCCAGCTGCATCTCACACATCAGCAACAGCAACACATCCTGCCGGGACAGTCCGGCATATCTATCGAGCAACTCCCGGACATATTCCCGTCGGTTACGGCTGAAGATATCCGTTAGCTCATTGAAATAATATTCTTTTTCCCGCTTCACCAAATTCTGATATTTTTCATAAAAATCAGGCATTCGGAGATGAATTTTATGCTCTACAAGCAAATACCCGACATCCATTGCTGTATTCAAATTTGCCAAACGGATAATGTCTTGCAAACTGCCTTCTATCTTGTCTTTTTCCAATGCTTCGGGCTGTGGTAGCAGTTTCCGGTTTTTCCAGTATTGAATAGACACAACCGCCATAGCTCCCACAACCAAGCCGATTAAAATTCCTATAAAAATCATACTTACCTGTACTTATCTGATATCTTTTTTTGCCCGATTCATTAAAATAAAAAATTCCGTTCCCTGCCCCACCTCGCTTACAAACCCGATTTGCCCACCAAAACTTTCGATAATGCGACGGGAGATGGCCAATCCTAACCCCGTGCCACTGGACTTGGTGGTAAAATTAGGTTGGAAAATTTTCTTTCTAAATTCTTCTCCGATTCCACAGCCATTATCTTTGATCCGAATTTCAACCATGTCCTGCCTTCCCTTTACGGTCACTTTGATATTTCCCTCCTGTGTTTCGGGAATACTCTGTACAGCATTTTTCAATAAATTAATCAAAACCCGCCTCATTTGAGATTTATCGGCCAAAACAGTAAGCCCGTCTTCCACCTCACAGCCTATATTATCGACATTATTCCGGAACAGTAAAGTACAATTTTTCACGACTTCTCCCATGTCGAATACCTCCGCATGAGCTTCGGAAATCTTCGCAAAATCCGAAAAAGCCGAAGCGATAGCCGCCATGTTATCGATCTGTTCGATCAGCATACCCGAAATATCCCGGAATCGTTCCTTGAATTTTTCGGTATCCTCCATTTGCAAGGAACGCAACATAAACTGGATATTCAACTTCATCGGTGTCAACGGATTTTTAATTTCATGAGCAATCTGACGGGCCATTTCCCGCCATGCGCTCTCGCGTTCAGAACGAGCAAGTTGTTCTACGCTTTCATCCAGTTTATCCACCATATTATTATATTCCTGCACCAGTACTCCTACCTCATCCTGATGGTGATAAGCAATTTTCTCATTTTTCCCTCCTAACCTCATTTTCTTCA
>JAETOX010000103.1 GCA_021771575.1 Bacteroides sp.
GACGGCAGAGGGATCGATGTACGGAATATTGCGGGATGTCAACAGTCCGATACAGTCGGTGGTGTCGCCGCGTACTTACCTGCCTAATCTGTTTATGACGGGGCAGAATACGAATTCGCACGGGATGCTGGGGGTGACCAACGGAGCGATGCTCACCTGTGGCGAGTTGATAGGCATAAATACGATTATTAAAGCAATAAATAACGCTTGAAGATGGAAAAATCGGTGATTATTATCGGAGGGGGACTCGGCGGACTGACCGCTGCCTGTCTGCTGTGTAAAGAAGGATACCGGGTGACTGTGTTGGAGAAGCATTATACGGCCGGTGGCGGACTGCATACGTTCCGGAGGGGAGGAATGAGTTATGAAACCGGCATCCATTATATCAGCGGTTTTCAGCCGGGAGGAGTATTGCGGAAGTTTTATACTTACCTGGGCATTTTCAATCGTTTGAAGATAAAACCGTTGGATCCCGGGGCTTTCGATGTGATTTGTGTAAAAGAGGACGGGAGCCGCTATCCCGTGGGTGTCGGCAAAGAGCGTTTTATCGAACAGTGGGGGCGGTTATTTCCGGCAGAAAAAGAAAATATACGCCATTATGTAGAGGATTTATATGCGATGGCCGACCGGTTTTATTTATGTAACATGCGTTTCCCTGATGAAGATATGCCCGATTTATATCAGAGTGAAGAAATTGCGGTGCCGGTGGGAGAATATATCGCCCGCTACATCGGAGATGAACGCTTGAGGAATTTGCTGGCCTGGAATAATGCTCTGTATGCAGGTAACCGGGAAACAACTCCTATTTATGTCCACGCAATTATCAGCCGGCTTTTTATCGAAGGTGCGTCACGTTTTGTGGGCGGAAGTCAGCAATTGGCGGATGCGATGTGCGGGTTGATCCGGGAATACGGTGGAGAGGTGATTTGTGGGGACGGAGTAAAAGAAATTGTCGCCGAAAACCGGGAAGTCAAATACGTACTCACGGAAAAAGGACGGCGTTATGAAGCCGGTATGTATATTTCGTCGCTTCATCCGGCGAATACACTGGAGATGATCGACCCTTCGCAGTTTACCAAGGCCTATCGTACCCGGATGTCTGCCATGCCGAATACTTACTCGGCTTTTGTGGTTTTTGTCCGGATGAAGAAAAACACTTTTCCCTATCTCAATAGCAATATGTATTGTACCGATCGGTACGCTCAGATTTGGGAGGTGGGAAATTACCGGCCGGAGGAATGGCCGACGGGGATGATGGTGATGACTCCTCCGGAATCCGAAGGAGATGAGAAATATGCTGAAAAGGTGATTATTAATTGCCTGATGAATTTCGACGATGTGCGTGCCTGGGAAAATACCCGGGTCGGCCGGCGGGGAGAAACCTATGAGCAATTTAAAAAGGCGTGTGAAGAACGGGTATTGCAAAAATTTGAATGTTATTTTCCCGGAGCCCGGAAAAATATCGAAAGTTGTTTCAGTGCTACGCCCCTGACGATCCGCGATTATACCGGCTCGAAAGACGGGGCGTTGTACGGTTATGCCAAGAATTGCCAGAGCATGGTACAGTCGCATGTCTCGCCTTTGACTAAAGTACGTAACCTGTTGTTGACAGGACAGAATATCAATCTCCACGGAATATTGGGAGTGCCGTTGAATGCGATGATGACAGTTGCGGCGATGACGGGTGGAATCGAACCTTTGATCGAAAAAATAAATCGAGCAGAATAGTACAGTAAAAAATTAGTAAATATGAAATTTAAGTTGATTTATCCGAGATGGAACAAATTGCCGGGGCAGACCACATTTAATTTGCCGCCTCACGGACCGGTGGTTTTTGCAGCGACATTGCCCGACTATGTCGAGGTCTCGTTTACGGATGAGAATGTCGAAGCGATTGATTTCGATGAGGAATGCGATCTCGTGGGCATTTCGATGATGTTGAGTACTCAGGTGAAACGGGGATGGGAGATTGCCGGAGAATTCCGCAAGAGGGGAAAACAGGTGATGTTCGGAGGAATTTCTACGATGTTGCATGCTGAGGAAACCATGGAACATGCCGATTCGGTTTTTCTGGGAGAATCGGAAGGAAGAATGGAACAGGTGTTGGAAGACTGGCGTAACGGATGCCTGAAAAAAGTGTACAACTACATGAACCAGCAGCCGCCCATCGAGTCGGTGGGTCCGGCCCGCCGGGATTTGTATAAACGGGACCTCTATAACCACAAAGGGGTACAGATGGTCGACCTCTTTCATGCTTCCCGGGGATGTCGCTTCAGTTGTTATCCCTGTGCCGTATCTTATTTGGGAGGTCGTGTTTTTCGTCCGCGGCCTTTTGAGAAGGTGATTGAAGAATTGGAAACGATCGAGAATAACCGGCTTTTTATTGTCGATAACTCGCTGGCCCAGAATAAAGAATGGGAGATGGAACTGTTCCGGGAGATGATTCCGTTGAAAAAGAAATGGATCAGTCATACCATCGAAGATGATCCGAAAGTACTCGATTTGGCGGCACAAGCCGGTGCCTGGTATGTCTATCAGGCGGTTTACGATACCTCGGATTATATCAAAGAAAGGGTAAAACGCTATCACGATTATGGCATCGGCGTGGAAGGTACCATTTTGCTGGGACTTGACAACCAGTCGGAAGATGATTGTAAGCGATTGATAGACTTTTTATTGGAGATTGATTTGGATTTGGCAGAGTTTACGGTGATGACCCCTTTCCCACATACCAAAGGGTATGACGATCTGATGCGACAGGGACGGATTTTCGATTTCGACTGGAATCATTATAATGCTGGTCAGGTGGTGTTCCAACCGAAACAGATGTCACCCGAAAAATTACAGGATTTGTACGATTATGCCTGGAAATCTTTCTATGGCGACGAAACCCAGGAATCGAAAATGTTCCGGTTGTTTGCCAAAGTGATGATGCGTGAAATGGAAGACGGTACTTACCGGCCGCGCGATCGGAAACTGGTGAACAAATCCTTTGGAAAAGAGGTGGTCAGAGAGATAAAAAAGTAATGCAATTTTGATAATAAATTTTTGCCATGAGAGTACCGGAGAAATATTATGACGAAGTATTCGAATTTGCCGGACAGTGGGAGGTCGCTTCCAAATGTGGATTGAAGATTGTTGAGCGGGGAGACCGGAAAGTGGTGATCGTGACCGAATTGTATCAGGATAATCCGGGCACATCGGTTACTGCGGCGGCAGGATTATTGGCCGCCCAGGTGTGCCGGGCCAAAGGGTTGAAGATAGATGAAATTGTTTATCTGGAATGTAATCCCGACACGAATTCCAAACTGTCGTTCTACGATGAAGAATATTTTCAGGTCACTTTTACCGAAATGGACGGTAAGTTGACCCAACCGAAATACCGACAGCTTTCCGCCGAAGAAGTGAAAGCGTTACTGTAATTTTAAACATTCGAGCTATGAAAAGAATGATTATTTTAATGTTTATCGTGTGCACTTCTATATGGAGTGCAGAAGCACAAAAGATGAAAGGCGACCTTAAGGCTCTCAAAGGTGAGGCTCGTGTGAATCTGGTGTTCGATTACGAAGGAGTGATGATAGATGGTGAAAATGAAGAGGCCTATGTTAATCGTAACGCTAAGGAAAAGGGCGAAGGAGATGAGGCAAAATGGAAAGACAATTGGTATAATGAGTTCCGCAATACGATTAATGGTCCGGAGTTTACGAAGTTTTTTAATAAGGAAGCTAAGATGGAATGCGGAGAGTTTGTAGATGCCGCTTATACGATGGTGGTAAAACTTACGGATATAGACCCGGGTAATTTTGCTGGACCGTTTTCGAATCCTTGCAAGTTGACCGGGGAGATTCGGGTGGTGAAAACCGGGACAACCGAAGAAGTTGCCGTTATCTCTTTTAAGAAATTAAACGGTAATCCGATGCAACCGCAACTGGAAAAGCGAATAGGTTCGGCTTTTGCTTATCTGGGACAGTTTGCGGGTAAAGTTTTTGCCAAAGGGATCAAATAGCCGAGGAAATGAAGAAAACGATTTTGTTTCTGTGGCTGGGATTATGGAGCGTGACTGGAAGTACTCAAACGTTGAAAATCTGGGAGGGCACTTCCATGACAAGAAAACAGAAACGGAGTGAGCTGACGGTTTATTTACCGGAAAACGACAAAAACACGGGTATTTCCGTGATTGTATGCCCGGGAGGAAGTTATTGTTATCTGGGCATACACCGGGAGGGACATCGGGTGGCCCGTTGGTTGCAAAGCCGGGGAATCGCTGCCTTTGTCCTTCGCTATCGGGTGGGCATGTATGGCAATCATCATCCGGCAATGATCCAGGATTTACAACGAGCCATCCAATTGGTGCGGAAAAAAAGTGCCCTTTGGGGACTGGATACGAATAAAGTGGGAGCGATGGGATTCTCAGCCGGGGGACATTTGGTGGGGACTGCCGGAATCTATTACCGGGAGAATTTCATGCAATCGTTGGGTATTCGGCCGGAAGTGTCTTTACGTCCCGATTTTATGGCCATGATTTATCCGGTGGTATCGATGGAAGACAGCATCGTACATCGGAAATCCCGGCGGAATTTATTGGGACCGAAATATAAACCGGAATCGGCTGCCCGGATGTCCCTCGAACAACATGTGCATCCCGATATGCCGCCCGTATTTTTGTTGCATTGCCAGGACGACCGGACGGTGAAAGTGGAAAACAGCCGGGTGCTCGACAGAAAATTGAAGCAGCAGGGGGTAAAGTGTAAAGTCTGTATCTATAAAAAAGGGAATCATGGTTTCGGGCTTTATCCGGGAGAACATACCGATTCTCACGGTTGGTGCGAAAGATTCGAAGAGTGGTTGCAAAAAGTAGTATTTTCTAAAAAATAAAAGTATGCTGATACCTGAAATAGAAACTCAGCCGTTGGATGTGATCAAACATTATCAAGAGGGGCGTTTGCGGGAAACCCTGAACTATTTATCCGTCCGTTCTCCCTATTACCGGAGATTATTTGCGGAAAATAAGATACAGGTAGAGAAGATCCGGGGATTGGAGGATTTACAGTATATCCCGTTGACCGGCAAGAAAGAATTACAGCTGTATAATGCAGATTTTGTCTGTGTACCGCGCGAAAAAATTGTAGATTACATCACCACGTCGGGAACCTTGGGAGATCCGGTTACTTTTGCCATGAGCGACGGCGACCTGGATCGCCTGGCCTATAATGAAGCAATTTCCTTCGCTTGTGCCGGAGGAAAACCCGGGGATATCTTCCAGCTGATGACAACAATCGATAAACGGTTTATGGCCGGTTTAGCCTACTTCTTGGGAATCCGCCGCCTGGGGGGCAGTATTATCCGGGTTGGCAACGGCATTCCGGAATTGCAGTGGGATACTATTCGCCGCATTCAGCCCGATACCATTATTTGTGTGCCTTCGTTTATCATGAAAATTATCCGCTATGCGGAAGAACACGGAATCGATTACCGCCGCTCTAGCATCCGCAAAGCGGTATGTATCGGTGAGAATCTTCGGGAACAGGATTTCTCGTTGAATTTGTTGGGACAAAAAATCAAAGAGAAATGGGATATCGATTTGTATTCCACATACGCATCGACGGAAATGGCCACCACTTTCACCGAATGTGAATGCGGGCATGGCGGACATCATCATCCGGAGCTGATCCTGACGGAATTGCTCGACGATGAAGGCCGGCCGGTCCGGGAAGGGGAAGCCGGAGAATTGACCATTACTACATTCGGCGTAGAGGCTATGCCTTTGTTGCGTTTCCGTACCGGCGATATTGCCCGTTTTCATACCGAACCCTGTGCTTGCGGACGTACCACCATGCGTATCAGTCCGATCATCGGACGGAGGAATCAGATGGTGAAATACAAAGGAACCACACTCTATCCGGCTGCTATTTTCGATGTACTGGACAATGTGGATTATGTAGAAAATTATTTGGTAGAGGTTTCTACTGATGATTGCGGGAACGATGCCATTCAAGTCAGTATCGGTTGTCGTGAATCGTATGGGGAAGAAACCATCAAGGAATTGAAAGACCGTTTCCGTGCCCGCTTGCGGGTAGCTCCCGAGGTGGTGTTTGCCGATATCGATACAATCCGTAAAATTCAGTTGCCCGACATGAACCGCAAGCCGATGAAATTTGTAGATAAGCGAAAAACGAATTAAAAACTTCAGATGATGGAAAATCAGACATACGACGATTTGCGTCCTTATCGGGATGAAGAGATTCCCGCGGCCATGCAGCGGATAGCCGCTCATCCTTATTTCCGGGCATTAGCCGCTTATTTGTATCCGGAAGTGGCCGTAGAGAAATTGCAGGAGCAGTTCCGGAATATCCGGACGGTGAATCAGTTCCAGTTGGAAGTGATGGACAAAGCTATTAAAACCATTGTAGCTAAATCTACACAAGGATTTTCCTGTCATGGTCTGGAGTGTCTGGACCCGAAGCGGCGCTATCTGTTCGTCTCCAATCACCGGGATATTTTGCTGGATTCCGCTTTATTACAAATTGCTCTGGTGGCCCAGGGCATGCCCACCACAGAAATTACCTTCGGCAGCAATTTGATGCAAGGGGAATTGGTTATCGATATCGGTAAATCGAACAAAATGTTTAAAGTCATTCGCGGGGGCAATCCGCGCGATTTCTATCGTAACTCGGTCCACCTTTCGCATTATATCCGCCATACCCTGTTGGATAAAGCAGAATCGGTATGGATAGCACAACGCAACGGCCGCACGAAAGACGGACACGATGCTACCGACCAGGGGTTAGTGAAAATGTTTACCCTGAGCGGGGGACAGGACATTTTGAGGAGTTTGGCACAATTGAATATCGTGCCGGTGGCCGTATCCTATCAATACGACACCTGCGACAATCTCAAAGCCCGCGAACTGTATCTTTCGCGGGAACAAAAATACATCAAAGCCCCGGGCGAGGATTTGCATAGCATCCTTACCGGTGTGACTGAAGAAAAAGGGCATGTACATATAGAGGTCATGCCTCCGCTGGAATACGAAGAATTAAGTGCTTTGCGGAATCTGGAAAAAAATGAGATGATCAATGCTGTCGCCCGATTGATCGATCAACGTATTTATCAGGGATTCCGGCTTTGGAATACCAACTATATCGCCTGGGATATGCTGAATCATACCTTCGATTATACCCACTGCTATACACCGGAGGAATACCGCGCCTTTGCCAACCGGATGCATGAACGGCTCCAGTGTTTCGAAGGCGACCAGATCGAACTGATGAGTATCTTTTTGAAAATATATGCTAATCCGGTGCGAAATCAGGAAATAGGGTGGTAAAAATCTGTAATCCGTTTGTTTTTCTTCTTCCGAAAATAAACAAATCAGTCGGTTTTGAGTATAAATGAAGAAACAGATTGAATTGTATATTAAATTAAAAGCGAAGAAGATGAAGAACACAATGATTAAAATGCTGGCAGCAGGGTTGATTGTGGCTGCCATGAGTTCTTGTTATGGCCCTTTCCGGCTGACAAATAAATTGCACGATTGGAACGGACGGGTGTCGCAAAAGAAATTTGTGAACGAACTGGTGTTTTTGGGCATGTGTATTATTCCTGCCTATGAAATCTGTGTTTTGGGGGATGCCTTGATTTTCAACTCCATTGAATGGTGGGGAGGCCGCAACCCGATCACGATGAAAGATGGACAGCGGGAAGAGATCAAATTGGCTCATGAAGGACAACAGTACAAAGTAATCAAAACCAGAAATAACGTTACGATTGCTTTGGAAAACGGTGAACAACAAGTCGATTTTCGGTATTTCCCTGAAGAAAAAGCCTGGTATCAGATGGAAGGAGAACAGAAAGTGAAGATCGTGGAATTAAAAGGAAAACAGGTATTGACCTATTTGCCTAACGGAAAGACTTTGGTTTTCGACAAAAACAATGCCGATCGGATCGAAGCCGAGGTGATGGCTGCTGCAAACGAATAAAGCCTATTCCCTGCGAACGTAGAAAAAAGTTTTCTATGTTTATCGTAAAAAGCCTTCTTGTGCTTGTAAGGACTACCCGCCTACGAACGCAAGAAGGCTTCCTGATTTTGGTTTGTCTCTGGAACATGGGAAATGGTTCGAATTCCATTTTTAATTCTTATCTTTGTTTCAGACAATGCAAGCCGGATACCCTGTCGGGTTTGCTTGAATATTGCCGGGGTAACCTGCCTTTGCACAACTATCTCGCGAAAGAACAAAGCTATGAGAAAAGTACCGAAATTTTTCAATACTGCCGGGCCGATAAAGCCCGCTGATCATTACAATATCGATCCGCTCGCCCGGATCAATCTCGAAGAGATAGAATTACTGATTTATCAGAAAAAGTACTTCGTCCTCCACGCCCCGCGGCAAACAGGCAAAACGTCCTGCCTGCTGGCGCTACGCGACTACCTGAATGCCCGCGGTGAGTTCTACGCCGTGTACGCCAACGTCGAGGCAGGACAGGCTTTCCGGAACGACGTACGCGAAGTGGAACAACGATTTGTTGGAACAATCGCCAGCCGGGCTGCTATGGTAACGAATAACCGTATTCCCTATGACATAGTGGAAAAAGCAGAACAGCAAAAGGAGGGTCTGGTCACCGCTTACCTGCGTATGCTATGTGAAGCGCTCGACCGTCCGTTGTTGCTCTTTATCGATGAAATAGACGCGTTAGTGGGCGATTCGCTGGTTAGCGTACTGCGGCAGATCCGCTCCGGTTACGACCAGCGGCCGCAGAGTTTCCCGCAAAGCATCATCCTTTGCGGTGTGCGTGATGTGCGCGACTACCGCATTGTCCTTTCCAATCAGGACATCGTCACTGGCGGTTCGGCCTTCAATATTAAAGCGAAATCTCTCCGGCTGGGCAACTTCTCCCGGGAAGAAATCCGCGATCTCTTCCTGCAACACACTGCCGCCACCGGGCAGAAATTCGACGAGGCCTGTTTCCCCATGATCTGGGAAGCCACAGAAGGGCAACCATGGCTTGTGAATGCACTGGGGTATGAGGTGACGTATGAAATAAAGGAGAACCGTGACCCCTCTGTCCGCATTATTCCCGAAATGATCTACCGGGCGCAGGAACAGATCATCTACCGCCGCGATACACATATCGACATCCTGATCGACAAACTGCGCGAAGACCGGGTACGGCGTGTCATTGCCCCCATCCTGGCCAATGAAGACGGCGAGGTGGAACAGCATCTGAGCGATGACGATATACAATACGTCGTAGATATGGGCCTCATCGTACGGGATAAGCCCTTACGCATCGCCAATGGGATTTACCGGGAGATCATTCCCCGCGAGCTGACCTGGGCGCGGCAACAGACCCTCCTTCAGCAGAGCGAATGGTACATGAATCCCGACAACAGTATCAACATGGAGAAATTGTTACTGGACTTCCAGCAATTCTTTCGCGAGAATGCCGATTCATGGATCGAGCGGTTTGACTACCGGGAGAGCGGGCCTCAACTCCTGTTGCAGGCCTTCCTGCAACGCGTGGTGAATGGTGGCGGATACATCGACCGTGAATACGGTCTGGGCCGCGGACGCACTGACTTGTTGATTCGCAAACCGCTTACCGAGGGTTATGGCGGCCTCATTCAGCGTATCGTGTTGGAGCTGAAGATCAAACGCGGCGACCTGGATAAGGTCATCGCCAGGGGATTGGAACAGACCGCCTGGTATATGGACCACTGTGGCGACGTAAGCGAAGGGCACCTGATCGTTTTCAACCGCGATAAAGGTATCAGCTGGGACGAGAAGATCTGGCACCGCCGGGAGGAATATGCCGGGCGTGTGATTACCGTCTGGGGAATGTAGTTCCCGAAAGTAGCGCTCGGAAACGGGGCATTCGCATCATTCTATGAATTAGTCAAGACTTAACGAAAAGTAGGGAGAAAACAACAAATAGGTGGGGAGAAAAACGTATATTTGCACTCAAAGAGAAGGCTGTATGCAAACGAAACTCGAAAAACTTGTATCTCTATACAGAGAACTGGAAATAGATAAGCAGATAGACTATGACAAATTCTATCTGTACTCCCTTATTACCCATTCTACAGCCATTGAGGGTTCTACCATTACTGAACTTGAGAATCAGATCATGTTTGATCAAGGAATCAGCCTGAAGGGAAAAAGCATCGTAGAACAGAACATGAACCTCGATCTGAAAAACGCATACGAGAATGCGATAAGACTTGCCAGTACACATACCGATATAACCATTGACTTATTGAAAAATCTGTCGGCTCTTGTCTTGAAAAACACAGGACAGGAGTACAAGACCGCATTGGGGGATTTCTCGTCGGCACGAGGTGATTTGCGTTTGCTGAATGTTACGGCCGGAGCAGGTGGCAAATCGTATATGAATTACAATAAAGTTCCGGTAAAGCTGTCAGAGTTTTGTGTGCGGTTGAATAAGGAGCGTGAGAATTATACCGGCAAGAGCATGGCACGATTATATGAAATCAGTTTTGATGCCCACTATAATTTAGTGACAATACACCCTTGGGCGGATGGAAACGGCAGAATGGCCCGCCTGATGATGAATATGCTGCAATTCGAGTTCGGGCTGATACCGAC
>JAETOX010000360.1 GCA_021771575.1 Bacteroides sp.
AAGAAAACAGCCGACTGCTTTAAATGCGTTTTCTCCGAATTTAAGAGTACAAAAAATTTCTCGCACAGAATCTCGTTTTCTGTCTGCGCCCCCTGGTCTAAAAACCGGTCCGCAAATGCTTCCCTGAAAAAATGCTCGTCCATATTTTTGACGGTATGATACCAGATGTACGTCTCCTCCGTGTAATGTCGCAGCCAATTTTCCGGCGTACCCGCGCTTATATTTTTATTTTTCCCGGTTTCGTGATAACGAAACCGCGTCAGTTCTCTCTCTATCACATGGATCTCATATTTCTGCACCAGCCGGATCCACATCCAGAAATCGCCGAGCTGCCGGAACGCGTAAGCTCCCCCGCTTAGCAGTTTCTGATACAGCGAGCGCTCGATCAGCACGGCGGGATGCGCCAGGGAATTTCCTCGCTCGAAAAAATAGCGCATCCATTCCGCGCGGGTTTTATTCTCCGCGATAAATTCCGGGGGCTGTGTATTATTTTCTCCCTCCAGGATATTTGCGACGCCCGTAAAGCATGCCCCGCATTCCGGATGGCTTTCCATATAGGCAACCTGCATGGCAAGCTTATCCCTGCTCCACACGTCGTCGGAATTTATCACTGCAATATATTTTCCGCCTGCGATTTCGGTCAGGAACGGCTTTCTCCCGAACGCGTTGTTCGCAAACAGATGAATCTGATCGATTCGGTCTTCGTATTTTAAGATTTCCTGTATCGTCCCGTCCGTCGAACCGTCGTCGGCAACCAGAAATTCGATATTGGGATATGTCTGATTTAATACGCTCTCTATTGATTTTTCTAAATTTTCTTCCCCATTATATACTGGAAGTACAATTGAAACTTTTTTCATAAAACTCCTCTTTTTTTATATACAGATTTATATAGTTTTATATGTTCTGTTGCGATCTTTTTGCTTCCATATTTTTCTTGTATACACTGTCTTGCATACATTCCGAGCTTATTATTCTTATTATTCTTTAAAACCCATTCTAGCCCGTTTGCCAAATCATCTATATCTTTATAAACAGCCAAATATCCATTTTTTTTGTGACTTACTAAATCTGGGATTCCA
>JAETOX010000104.1 GCA_021771575.1 Bacteroides sp.
CAATGATCCGGTAATGACCAAATTCGCCCCTGACCGTCTTTATCAATTGGAACAAAATTTGAAAAAAATTCTAAAACTTAATCCAAGCAAAGCAGATAGCTCTATAAAGAATATGAAATATATACAAGCAATAAGCTATAAAGATCTGAAATAGATTAATCTGTTTTTTTTAAAAAGTGCCGGAAGATTAAAATCTTTTGGCACTTTCTTTTTGGGGTACTCGTAGTGAAGATACCGATATGTTTGTGATCACTTTGGTGCCATTTTCCGATGCCTGTGGAAATATCGAAAAAAGTTTGGAAACTTTTCGCTATCTTGGTTGCTGTGATTAATGAAAATTTCCAAGAATCCCCTTCTGCCAGGAATATGAATATGCTCAAAAATCTGGCAAAGGATTGTAACTAAATAAGAAAACCATGAAAACAAAAATGTTAATATTCGTATTTTTATTGGGCATAACCGATCTTTTTGCCCAGACACTTTATGTACCCGGGACAATAGTTAAGGGTAAAAATGCAAGCTACTATTGTTCAACTGAATATGAAATTCTTATTAAAGTGAATAATGTGAATAATGTGGATACTACTGATACCATGTATTACGACGATGGGACAGCTTTACCGAGTTATAAAGGGTTGGGTGGTACTATTGCAACTAAAAATGAAGATCTGGTTCGTGTATTTCAGGAAGCGTTGACTCAAGAAGAAAGAGAGATGCTGAAAGGTAAAATTGGATATTTACTTATGCTGAATATTGTCACAGATAAACAAGGTAACGCACAGGAGATTACTTTTAAGTTTCGTAACAATGATCCGGTAATGACCAAATTCGCCCCTGACCGTCTTTATCAATTGGAACAAAATTTGAAAAAAATTCTAAAACTTAATCCAAGCAAAGCAGATAGCTCTATAAAGAAAATGAAATATATTCAAGCAATAAGCTATAAAAATCTGAAATAGATTAATCTGTTTCTTTGCAAAAGGAGGGTGTATCAAATTGAGGCTACCCTGGTGTCTTTGTAGACAAATTAAAAATATCGTATATTTGCCACTTAGGGAGTGATGCCCCGGAATGTAACCACTAAAAATCCGAATTATGGAAGAACAGAAACAAAATCAGTTGGAAATAGATCTTAATCATGAAATAGCCCAAGGCACTTATGCGAATTTGGCAATCATAGCCCATTCGAGTTCGGAGTTTATCATTGATTTTGTGCGGTTGATGCCAGGGGTTCCTAAACCCGAAGTGAAAAGCCGGATCATCATGACACCGGAAAATACCAAGCGATTGATGCTGGCCTTGCAGGATAATATCCGAAAATATGAACAGGATAATGGCCTGATCCGGATCCCTCAGGAGACGCCCGCAGCTCCGTCAGGTCCTCTTTTTCCAATTGACCTCGAACCGAAAGGGCAGGCCTGATTCTGACAGATTAAAAAAAATGTAAAATTCCGTAGTGACATTTCTACGGAATTTTTATTTTTATTACATTTGTCTACATTTCACTTTGAAAAACGAACGATTATTTTGTCTTTATTTCAACTCTTCTCTTTATTTTTCAGCTCTTCTATTTTTCCCAGGTAAGGGGAGAAATTGACAATTGATCATAGAC
This sequence comes from Bacteroides sp., assembly GCA_021771575.1. Lineage (GTDB taxonomy): Bacteria > Bacteroidota > Bacteroidia > Bacteroidales > Marinifilaceae > Odoribacter. Next base: position 1,613 of record JAETOX010000104.1, read on the forward strand.
AATCGACCATGAAGTACCAAGAACGAGGCTGATAGCTATATCTAACTTATTTCTAGTTTTTTATCCTTGTTTCTTCGCCTTACTTTCATCCTTTATTTTTTGTTTCTTTTTACTTATTCCATTGGAAGCATAGCTTCTGGTCATGGTCGATTGTCATCTGGCAATCGTCAATTTTATTTTGGTGAATCCTTACCAAAATAATCGTTCGTTAAATTCGTTCAGTAATGGTATGACAATATGAGTGATTATCTGTTATCGGATGATTTTATCAAACGCTTTGGAAAAAGGGAAAAGATGGCTTTTCAATTATTATTTGAGAAGTATTACCGGCCTTTATGCTTTTTTTCGGCCCGGATGATAAATGATCGGAGTGCAGCTGAAGATATTGTGCAAGATGTATTTATCAATCTCTGGAAACACGATTTCAAGACTTTCCCGAATTTCAAGACGATAAAAACTTTTTTATACAACAGTGTGCAGAACCGTTCACTGAATTACCTGAGAGACCTTGATATCCGCGATCGCAATTATCGTCAGTTAGGCACACCGGAAACCGAGGAACATGTGATGTATCAACAAATCCGGAGTGAGGTGGTTACCGAAATTTTTACAGCTATAGAAGAATTGCCCGAAAAATGCAGGAATATATTTAAAATGGCTTACATAGAAAATCAGGAAGAAAAAGAAATTGCAGTCTATTTTAATATTTCTGTCAACACGGTGAAAACTCAAAAACTGAGGGCCAAAAATTACCTGAAAACCCGTTTAGGGGACTTATTCATTTTTCTTTGGATTTTATTTCCCGATTTTTAATAGGTTTTGTCACCTATTTCTGCTTCGAGTGTGTTTCTGGTGCAAAATCAAGTTTATGGAAAACGATCAGGAAGATATCAGTTTGTTGATTTTCAAGGATATTAAACACGAATTAACCGAAGAGGAACGGGCGAGGCTGGAGAGATGGAAACAAGAACGAAAAGAACGGCGGGAATTGGCCGACGAATTCGGAGATAAGAAACTTGTGTATGAATATTTACAGCTTTATGCTTCTTTTCAGCCGGAGCAGGCTTGGGAAAAAGTCCGGAGATTTTGTGGGAGGCGAAGACTTTCTCCTCCATCCTGGCTGCTGAAAGTGGCAGTCGTTGTTTTGTTTTTGGGGATCGGGGGGATCTACTTGTTGCAACAGGAAGAACATACACCGCAAGAGGCATGGCATGCATTGAATGATATTCATCCCGGAAGTAATCAGGCGGTCCTGATCCTGGAGAATGGAGAGAAAGTGGAGTTGGAAAATATCCGGAGGACAACGCGGATGAAGGCCGATAGGAATTGGGAGGTCAACAGAACCGGAGAATTGAGTTATAAATCCAAAGATAGTGGGAAACCGGTGGCACCTGGGTGGCATATCCTACGTGTACCTGTTGGAGGAGAATACAAACTACAATTGGCGGACGGTACCCAGGTGTGGATGAACAGTGAGAGTGAACTTCGTTATCCGGTTTATTTCGGAGAAGGCGAGCGGAGAGTGAAATTGACGGGGCAGGCTTTTTTCAAGGTATCGGCCGATTCTTCTAAAGCATTTGTTGTGGAAACAGCCCCGATAGAAATTCGTGTTTTCGGTACCTCCTTCGATGTCATGGCTTATGAAGAGGAAAAGTTTTTTACAGCCACTTTGGTTGAAGGTAAAGTAGAAGTGCAGGAGAAGCAGGATACAAAAGGCGGTATTTTATTGCGTCCCGGAGAGCAAGTCCGGGGAGAAAGCGGAAAATTGCAGGTGAGAAAGGTTGATACTGAGATTTATACAGCCTGGATACAAGGGCGGTTTGCATTTGCCGGCGAGCCTTTGGAGGTGGTGTTGAGAAAACTGGGACGCTGGTACAATGTTCGTTTTGAAATAAGTGACAAACATATTCGGCAAAGAAAATTTACCGGTAGTGTTTCCCGGTATAGCGATGTTTCGAAGATATTGGAAATGCTGGAATTAACGACGGATATTCATTTCTGCATACAGGACAACCGGATTGTCGTCGAAGGATAGGAAAACAGTGTAATACAATTAATTATAAACGATTACTTAATCAAATTTATGGAAAAAAATCTCGTATCGAATCGGAGGCGACAAACCGATTTGAGAAAATTCTTTAGAGTCATGAAATTTTGCTTATGTATGCTATTGGGAACCCTATTTTCCGAGTCTGCGAATGCTTTGGCTCAGCGGATAAAGATGACGGTTGAGAAACAACAGGCCGATTTGATAAGCGTAGTTTCGGAAGTGTGCAAAAAAACGGTTTTCAAGTATTGTACAATGATGAAGAAGTGGCTGGCCTTAAAGTGAATATCACTTTGAAAAATGCTTCTTTAGAAGAAATCCTGGAGCATGTGTTGAAAGGGACTTCGTTAAGCTACCGGGTAATGGACGATGTTGTGGTCATTGCTCCGGTAAAAGAAGACCGGACGCTTGTCGCCAGACCTCAGACCACTGGGGTAGAGGTACGGGGCAAGGTGACGGATGGAGATGGGAATCCTCTGCCCGGGGTATCGGTCGTTATTCAGGGAACGACGGTCGGCGTGGCGACGGATATGTCGGGAGAATTCCGGATTACTGTGCCTCGGTGGAAAACCAAATTGGTTGTTTCTTTTATAGGAATGGAGACAGAGATAATAGAAGCTAACGAAGAAAATATAACGGTGAAACTGTTGGAAAAACAGCTCGATTTGGACGAAGTGGTGGTTGTCGGATATGGGTCGGCCCGAAAAAAAGATCTGACGGGCTCTGTCTTCCGCGTCGATCCTAAGCTGTTTGAGGAATCGGCGGCTACGGACATTGCTCAGATCATTCAGGGGCAGGTGCCGGGTTTATCTATCCTGACCGGTAGCGGACGACCGGGTGAAAGTGCTCAGCTGAGAATCCGGGGATTGTCTACTCTCCATGGAAATGCCAGTCCTTTGATTGTTTTAGACGATGTGCCTATGGGGTCCGGGTTTGCCATCAATACATTAAATCCGAATGATGTACAGAGCATCGATGTGCTGAAAGATGCTTCCGCTACCGCTATATATGGATCGAGGGCCGCTGCCGGGGTGATTATTATCACCACCAAACGGGGAGGGAATGCCGACCCCGCCGTCACTTACAGTTATAATTGCGGATGGCAGCAATTGACAACGGATTTGTATGTACTGTCGGCTGAGGAATTCAAATTGATGATGTTCGAGGCTACCCGGAATTCGGCGATGGCTGAAGGGTATACCGATCTGGAAAATTTTCCTACCTATAAGAATCTCGTGTCTCCGGGGTATTTCGGGGAAGCCAAAACCAACTGGATGGAGCTGATGATGCAGAATGCTTTCAAACAGAACCACGATGTCTCTATCCGCGGAGGAGCAAAGGCCGCTCAGTATTATATTTCTTTGGGATATAGCCGGGATAAAGGAGTGATGAAAAATTCTATTTTCAATCGTTACAATGCCATGGCGAATATCGATATGACCATTTCCAAATACATCAAATCGGGAATCTCTTTCCGGTTGGACGTTTCGGATCGGAATAACAGTTCTCCTACATTGGATAAGATTGCCGAGGCTCGTCCGGATTTGCCGGCTTATAATGAAGACGGTTCCTATTACTTACATCATTATTACGATGCTTTAGGGAAAGAACAGTGGCTGGAGAACCCATTGGTGGCTATCGATCGCGAGAACGGGAGCCAGGACAAAACCCTCAGTTTATCCGGTAACCTGGATTTTTCGATCCTGCCTTCTCTTTTGCTGAAACTCAGAGCTTCCTATAATTATTCCAATTCAGGCAGCCGCTCTTATGACCCCAGTACCACCATGTCCGGTAGTAACAGTTTTAAAGGACAATTGGGATCTTTAAGCCAGGGATTCGGTAGTAGCCAGAGTTATAACCTGGAGGGACAATTATCTTTTTCCAAAACAATGAATAAGCATGCGTTGGATGCTGTGGGAGTAGTCACTTTTTCCGATCGGGAAAGCATCAGCAATTCCTTTATTTTTACAGATTTTCCCGATGATTCCAAACAAACGGCTCTATGGCAGGGCACTAATTATAAAAGTCATTCGGGAAATGAAACTTCGTCGATTTTGTTTTCTACTGTAGTACGGGCTTCTTATCGTTATCAGGGACGCTATTTACTGACGGCTTCCGTCCGTAGTGATGTCTCTTCGAATTTTGCGGCCGCTCACCGCAAAGACTTTTTCCCTTCTGTCGGAATAGGTTGGGTTGCTAGTGACGAGCCCTTCATGAAACCGGTAAAAAAATGGGTTCCTTATTTGAAATTCAGGGCCAGTATGGGAAAAACCGGTATTGCCGCCAGCGGAAGCACCGATGCCAAACACGTTTTCCGTAATACTAAATATATGGGATTACCTGCCGTTATTCCTTATCAGATCGGTAACGAGGAACTGAAATGGGAAACGACGATGCAATATGATTTGGCGGTAGAGTTCGCTTTTCTGAAAGGATCCCGCTTGAGAGGGTCGATCGGTTGGTACCGGAAGGATACAGAAGGATTGTTGAATACAATTACCCTGCCGCCCAGTGCCGGTATGGATCGGGTGAATGTAAATATCGCTACGATACGGAATACGGGTATAGAATTCGAAATGAATGCCAACCTTTTGAGAAAAAGAAATTTTTCCTGGGACTTTTCTATGAATGTATCCAAGAACATCAATAAGATAACAGGGTTGGATAAAGAGTTCACTTCTTCTTTGTCGGGGGGAACGGACCTGGATAACACAGTTATTCAGGAAGGAAAATCGGTCGGCTTGTTCTATGGATTCAAAACCGACGGCATCTTCCAGAGTCAGGAAGAAATCGATCGTTTAAACGCGGGGGCTCCTAAAGGGTGGACTTATCAGGACGGAGATGCAGAGCGGGGAGAACGTCCCACTACTCCCGGGGATATCAAATATTGTGATTTGAATGGAGACGGATATGTCGACCTGGCCAATGTCAGGACTTCGGCCGACCGGACGGTATTGGGATCTTCATTACCTGACTTTACCGGAGGTTTCAACACGACATTCAACTATAAAAACTGGAATTTAGGGGTACATGCCACTTTCAGTTATGGAGGAAAAAAGTATTGGGCGGCTATGTCCAAACAGTTTACGATAGAGCCTACGACTCCTAAAAACTTACTGAATATAGCTTTGAAGCGCTGGACTCCGGAAAATCCTACCGATAAGTATCCGAAAATTCGCTTGGTCAACAATAATTCTACTTATTTCTCGGATTTTTATTTGTATGATGCTTCCTTTCTGAAAATACAAAATATATCGCTTAGCTATCGTTTGCCCCAGGGATGGTTAAAAAGAGTCCCGGTGGTAAGTGATATCAGTTTTTCAGCTTCCATAAACAATCCGTTTACTTTCACTCCTTATCCGGGCCCGAATCCGGAGAGTTACAGTACCAACAAGATTCAGGGATCGGCATTGGATTATTCTATGTTTCCCGAATTTATGACGATAAACTTTGGTGTAAGAATACAATTGAACTGAGTATGAAAAAAATAATGAAATATGTTTCGTTCGGAATACTCCTGTTATCAGGAGCGTGTACCGCTATGTTCGACGATGAGGTACCCCGATATACGGTAGTCGATAATGCCATTTACGATGCGACCTCGGCTGAAAATGCCTTGCGGGGTGTTTATTCTTTTTTGGTGGCCGAAGGCTCCTCGCCTCGCTATGATTTTGATACCCGCTACATCAAAGATGCTGCTTTACGGGTTAAATTTTTCGATATGAGCCGCAATAGCGAAAAAGAGCTGGCCGAGATGAAAACTTCGCTGACAGCCAATTATGTACTCGATCGTTGGGAAGGAATGAGCCAGCTGATCAATGCAGCTAATTTAGTCATCGACGGAGTGGAGCGTCTGGAGGAAGGAGTATTGTCGGAGGCAAAAAAGCAGGAAATCAAAGGGGAGGCTTGTTTTATGCGGGCGTTCGGACAACTCTATCTAATGAAGTATTATTGTTGGTTCTGGGATGTAGACAGTGAATACGGACCCATTATACGACGCGAACCGACCACGGTAAAAAATACACAAATCGCCCGCTCTTCCGTACGCGAAGGTTATCGGCTGATATTGGAAGATTTGGATTATGCCATATCGTATGCTCCTGAATTCTCCACCCCTTTCCGGGCTTCCAGGGGATTGGCCAAAGCTTATAAAGTAGAAGTCCTGCTGATGCGCGGAGAAGGGGACGATTGCAGCGAAGCGGCCCGTTTGGCCAATGAAGTGAAAACGGATTACGGCTTTGCGCTGGAAGAGAGTTTCGGAGCTGTATTTGCCAATGGATATAATTCCAAAGAATTGATGTTCTCCCGTTGGCTGGCCCCCACGACCATCGACAGGGCGGACGGCGAAGGCGGATCTATGAAAAGATCTTTCGGAGGAGGAGAATGGCCGAGTGCCGAATATAAAGAAATACTGCAAGGAGAAAATAACGATTTCCGCTATAGGGAAACGTTGGATTCCATATTTTATGAGGCTGCCGACAAACGGAAAAAAGTGATTTGTTGGAAAAAATTGTGGAAAGAAAACGGGGATTGCCCCATGTATTATATGCGGTTGGCGCAGATGTACCTCTACCGGGCCGAAGCATTGGCCCGGACGAATGCATCGGTGGGAGAGGTGCTGGGCGAGTTAAACGCCTTGCGGCATCGTTCCGCAGACGGAAACTACGATTTGAGTGTAGATAAATACCGCAATGCCTCTCAGGAAGAGCTACTCAAACTGGTATACGAAGAGGCGGTGAGAGAAGTCGGAATGGAGAATGGATGTGAATATTTTATGGCCGTTCGTTTGCCCTTTGGTCGCGGATATCCCCTGTTGTTCCTGTATAATGAAAATTTTGCCTGGAATCGGATTTGTTGGCCGATCCCGCAGGACGAATTGTTGTACAATAACCAGATGGTTCAGAATCCGCTGACCGACAAAGAAAAATAATATCCATGATTGAAAAAGTGAACGAAATATGAAAACTAAATTATTGTTATTCTGGGGAATCTGCTTATTCATGGCCTCTTGTTCCGTAAGTGAGGTACTGAAAATGAACGATGACCTGAATGTAATCTTGTTGGAAACAGTAGAACTTCCGGTGAAGCATGTCGGAGATACCGTTCGGTTTAAGGTATTTGCCAGTACCAACAATGTCATCGAACGGATGGAATTGACTAATGCTACCCATGATTTTTCGAAAATGATGCTGGATGGAGGAATCCGTTTCGAGATTCTCGACGATACCATCGAAGTGGACCCGGATGGTTACTTCAGTCGGCCCGTATCTTCCATTGTGGTGAATTATCCGATCATCGTCGGACGGGAATTGTTACAGCAACTTGTAGGAATGGATTTTACTTTTCACACAAATAAAGGAGTTTCTGCTGGAACTCGTGCCCGGCTGAAAGTGATCAATTATGTGGATCGGACAGAGAAAAAAGATCTTTACGGTTTTTGTCAGGAAACGAAAAAAACGGAAGAAGAAAAGCTGTTCCCCGACGATACGGTGAAAGTTTTACTGGCAGGAACGCCTTTTTATTCTTCCGCATTGCATACGGTTTACGCTGCCGGCGACTTGACAAAAGAACCGGAAAAAGAGGATGACGGAAAACCACAGGGAAGTGAATTGGTGGATTACATCGATGTATTCCAGTTTATCGATGTAGAAAAAGATAGCATTTGTCATTTCTATTCACCGGATCAGTCCGAAGTACAAAAAATCATGGAGCGTTTCGAACTTCCTTACGACTACCGGCAAATGCGCTCGACGCGTTTTGTCAATCTGGGTGCAGACTATGATTATGCTGCCGTTGAGGACCCGCAGATTGAATCCCTGGATTTTTCTTCTGCTACCCCAAGCGTGCGTTTTACCTATGGCGACAACATTGCTTTTCTCACCGTAGATGGACGAAGAGGGATCATAAACATTTCCCGTTTCGATCGTTCCAGTGGATTGACCACCCCCGTTATTGTAACCAAGGTGCAAACCATAGTTGTAGAATAAATTTTAAAAAGATGATCGCTATGCTTTTTTCAGTTGAATGGAATGAATGGATGAAATCCTCTTCTGTACGGGTAGGTATATCCTGTCTGACAGCATGAGGGTTTTGTATAAATCATAAATCTAAAATAATAAACGATGAAATCTATGAGTAAATTAATGAGTTTTGCAACAATTCTTTTGTTGCTGTTCGGCACTATCGGCTGTAGTGATGACAATGATTTGGAAGTTATTCTGGGAGCAGACAAAACGGAACTTGCTTTTTCTGCTACAGACGAACCACAAACAGTGAATGTGAGTTGTAATACCGATTGGACGGCTAAAAGCGACAAAAACTGGTGTAAAGTCAGTCCTTCCGGTGGAAATGGGGAAGGGACACTGACAATAGAAGCAGAACCTAATCAAGGAACAGAGGTGCGCCAGGCTGTAGTAATTTTGGTTGCCCGGAATAAAACTTTTGAAATCAAAGTAAAACAAGGAACCGGAGGAGTATACGAAATTAAAATCCCGGACTTCAGCGAATCTTTTGTTTACAATATCAAAGATGGAGATACCAGGATTGCTGAGCTTTGCAGAGAAGCCGTTCCGGGTGGGGCAGAAGCGGTGATTACGTTGTATGTGCTCGAAGAAGGTGGGAAATATCCGGTAAGCGGCTATGTCGTAAACAACGGAGGGGCCATCAAATACGATGGTTCCGGTTACACTCCGGGAACTGCAACCAACGAAACGGAGTCTGTATTCCTCGTTAAAGGTGAAGTGAAAACAAGTGCCGAGATGGCTGTTGCTGCCACCGTTGAGCCGGAATTATTGAAGGATGTGGACGAGAATACCTATAAAATTACCAAAATCGGCGGAGAGTATTGGATG
>JAETOX010000361.1 GCA_021771575.1 Bacteroides sp.
TTATACATGTGAGAGTATGTGAATCCGGCCAGTAGGCGGTCGGCCCAAGGTTTGTTTACAAACCCGAATTTGGCAATCAGGGCCTCGTTGTGGTAGGTGTCGTTGAATCGACGGACATGTTCAAGTTTTTTGCGATTAATGGCACCGGTATTAAAATCCTCAACCGGCGAATCCACCCAATAGTTGTTGTCGGAATAATTCTGAAAGGCATTGATTTCATATTTAAAGCCGTTAGATAGAGTTTGTCCGAAATTGACATATCTTTTATGTGTATTAAAGGAGCCGAAGGAGTACGAAGCATCCAAGAACCAATGCCGCCTATGTCTTGGCGTAACAATATTTATAACTCCGCCTATGGCATCAGAACCGAAGCTAACCGGTACGACCCCGCGATATACTTCTATACGCTCAGCAAAATTTACCGGTATATTGTTGATCCCAAAAGAGTTTCCGACGCCCTCCTGAGGAACGCCGTCAATAAAGACTTTGACATGCTTGCCACTGAAGCCATCCATGGTAACAGCCATATCGGATCCGACGCCACCGCTTTCCCGGATTTTCATACCGGGCGCTTTTGCCAATGCTTCACTCAGTGTTTTTGTTGTGTTTACAAGTTCTGCAGTATTCACAGCTGTGGCGTTGAACGCCGAATTACGTATCTTACTCAAGGGATTGCCTACGACGACAAGTTCAGCAAGTTCTGTAGCCGCTTTAAGTTTTACGGTCAGTTTTGTACGCTCGGCAGCGTTTATCTGTACGGTCGACTCCTTGGATTCGTAACCCACAGATGAAAATATAATGGTATATTTACCCGCAGGTGCTTTGATGTGATATATACCCTTTTCGTCGGCCGTACCTGAATAGCTTGTTCCTTTAAGATACACAGTGGCATAATCAACAGGGATTCCATCGGTTGACACTACCTTGCCGGATACCATGCCGTAAATTTGCCTGGCATCTGACAGCAGAGTTCCAAGCATTGATATTAACCATATTATTATAATTCGATAAAACATAGCATACTTTTTTCGAGTGCAAAGTTACAAGCACGACAAAAATTGGTAAATACCTAAAA
>JAETOX010000362.1 GCA_021771575.1 Bacteroides sp.
AACACACTCGAAATCAGTTGTACCTTACGGTGCCGTGGGGTTTGAATCCCACCCACTCCACCAATGAGAAATCGAGTAACCATGGGAGTTGCGAGATTTCTCTTTTTTGTGCCCACCTCGAAAAAGATCCTGATTTCGGCTGTTCTTTCCCCCAATACGGGTTTGAGCGATTTTTCGGTCGTATTCGAACTCTCTTGAAATACAGGGCTATTTCCGGCTGGCATAAAAAAATTTTCAAGGAGAAATACACTGCATTGTGTATTTTAACGCTTTGTATTGATTGACTCGTCTTGCTTACATCCTTGCTCAAATGTATAGCGGCGTCGTTATATCCCGTTATGTATTTGACTTTTTGCCAATAGGCGGCGGTATGCCGATTGCCCGTCGGCTTCATATTCTCGGTGCATATTGGGTTTTTATCCTTTGGGTTGCCAAAAGGGCTGATAAAGTATTATACTGAGAAAAATAGAGGTGTGAAATTTGTCGATTTTTTGTAGATCCTCCGCTTTCTTGAGAGAACGACAAGATGTGATGGAACGACAGGAGACGATGAAAAACGATAGAGAGTAGATTCGTGGGAGGAACGTATGATTACTGGAGAAATAAAAAATAAAGTGGATCGAATTTGGGAGATGTTTTGGTCCGGGGGACTTACAAATCCGCTTGAGGTCATTGAGCGATTACCTATTTGATGTTTATTCGGGATTTGGATGAAGCGGATCGTTTACGGCAAAGGGAAAGCCGTATGCTTGACCTGCCCTTCCAGAGCATTTTCGAGGGAAAAGAGGATTACCGATGGTCTGTATTTCAGGATAAGCCGGCCGAGGTGATGTACCGCCTCATACAAGGTCAGATTATAGATGGCGAATTACAAGGGGTATTCCCGTTTATTAAAATATTGCATGAAAATAGCGGCAGCGCCTATGCGAAATATATGAACGACGCTATTTTTAAAATACCAACCCCTCAGTTATTGCAAAAAATTGTGACGGAGCTGGACGAGCTGTACGAAATTGTGGATAAGCAGCCTGGCAGCAAAACAGACGCCCGGGGAGATTTATATGAATATATTG
>JAETOX010000363.1 GCA_021771575.1 Bacteroides sp.
AGGACTTCTTCCGCGTAGCCCACAGAAGGATACATACGGGTCAGCAGCTCTATATGTTCTGCCGTGTAACCGGTCTCTTCCTTCAGTTCCCGTACAGCCGCATCAAAAGGTTCCTCACCCGGGTCGATCTTGCCTGCCGGTACCTCCAGCATGACGCGTTCTGCAGGCTTTCGGTACTGGCGGACCATGATCAGCTGTCCATCGTCAGTGACCGCCGCAATGACACTGCCTCCGCTGTGTTCTACGATCTCTCTGTAGGAAAGTCCGTTTTCTACTGTTACCTGATCTCTGCGGACATTGATGATCCGGCCTTCATATATTCTTTCCGAACTTACGGTTTTCTCTTCAAAAGTCATCGTCCTGTTCCTTTCTGACATAGTCTAGATATTATTATACCACGAACCGACCCCGTATGCCACTGCCGTAAAAATAAAAATCGGGAAACCCGCCGGCCCCTTCGGACATTGGATTCCCCTCTGCATCGTCATCTGTGATCAGAACGTCTTCATCTCGGTTCCACGATCAGCTTGATGGCGGTTCGTTCTTCACCTTCGATCTCAATATCTGTAAACGCCGGAACACACACCAGATCAATACCACTCGGCGCTACGAAACCTCTGGCAATTGCCGTCGCCTTGACAGCCTGATTCAGCGCTCCCGCGCCGATAGCCTGGATCTCAGCACCTCCTTTTTCTCTTAAAACACCTGCTAAAGCACCTGCTACCGAATTCGGATTCGACTTAGCTGAAACTTTTAATATTTCCATACTGTTTTCCTCCCTTAGAAACGTTTTGTTTTCTCTATTATACTTGTTTCTATTCACAAAAAGTTGTACAATCGTAAAACAAAAAACATTCTTTTTTATTTTTTTTCGATTTTCACTTGCTTTTTTCGACTAAATTAGGTATAATTCAATTGTGGTTATCCCCCTGATAACCTCATTAATCTCTAATCCCAATACCCCTTTTGAACAAAGTAGACTGCACCCCTGCGGTCTATTTTGTTTTTACAGGCATATTAAGAGGCATCACAATGAAAACTATTAAAGATACATTGAAAATACAGCCC
>JAETOX010000364.1 GCA_021771575.1 Bacteroides sp.
ACCGGCGATTTCCGTTTTCACGGCAGAAAAGATAAAGAAAAGCTACTGTCCGCGCTTCCCAAATCTGTCAACGTCCTTATTTGTGAGGGAACGAATATCGGAAGCGAAAAGCCGTGTTTTTCTGAGCGCGAGCTTGAAGATAAACTTGCGGAGATTATGCGAAAGACCGATAAGCCCGTATTCATTTTGCAATCGGGGTCGAATATCGACAGGCTTGTGAGCGTATACCGCGCCGCGAAAAGAAGCGGGCGCATTTTATACGAGGACGATTATACCGCCCTCATTGCTTCGGCTGCGGGTGGAAGCATTCCCCGTCCCGACGTTTTTCCCGATGTGTATGCTTTTACGCCGCGCCCTCTTCGAGATAAACGCAAAGACTTGTTTTTCGAATTTGAAAATAAGCGCGGTTTGCGAGCCATAGCACATAGCGGAAATTTCGTTATGATTGTGCGCTCTTCGATGTGCGGATTTATGAATAAACTATACAATTCGTCGCTATGTCTCCCAGGTTCGACGTTGGTTTACTCTATGTGGAGCGGATATAAACAAGAGAAAAGAACGGCTGAATTTTTAGACTGCGTAACGGATATGTTTATGGATATTGTCGACTTGCACACAAGCGGTCACGCGACCGAAGAAGATATAGAACTACTCAAACAAACGGTAAACGCCGACAAATACGTAACCGTTCATATGGATAAAACCGCTATGCAAAATCCAAATCTATTTCAGATTGACGGAGATAGTTACGAGTTTATGTGCCCCGACGAATTTTTTCGGCGAGAAGTTTATAACGGGCTGCAAAGGAAATTTGCGGATATTACGCCGAGCCTAACGGAGCGCGTCGAGAGAGAATTAAGCAAAATATCCGAATATAATCTCGTCGATTATTTTATTGCTATTTGCGATGCCGTGCATTATGCAAAATGCGTCGGCATTGCCGTAGGAACGGGACGCGGCAGTATAGTAGGCAGTCTTGTCGCATATGTTCTCGATATTACCGAAGTCAACCCTATTAAATATGCCCTTACGGCGGAACAATTTTTCGACGGAAACACAAAAGAAAT
>JAETOX010000105.1 GCA_021771575.1 Bacteroides sp.
ATCAGTAGTTTTCATTCCTGAATTAAAATTAGGATTTTTATTCCCTCTTTTTCAAGCCTGGCATACATTATGCGTCACGAAAAAAGAAGTTTATACAAAAGTATTTATTTTAAATGAATTGACGGACTTTTGATTTTATACTTTTTTATAACGATTGAAACTATGGATAAATTTATACGTATAGATAGAGAAATTTATATTCGGTGAGATACGACAATTATCTGAAAAGCCGGACATTATATTATAAAACAACTAAATAAAAACAACCTATTATGAAAAGAGTATTATTTTTATTATTAGTATCTGTCTTTATGCTACCTGCATTCGAAAGTAATGCACAAATGCAAGGGAATCAAACTCAAACTCATTATCAGGAATTAAGTAAAAAACAAATTCGGCAAATTAAAAGGGATAAACGACGGAAAGCCAGAGAAATGGCTAACGAGCAAGCATTCATCGCAGCCAAAGACGCTATTCAGGACCGCAATTGGGTATTGATGGCCAACACCTTGTATGGTCCCCGCGGTACAGCCATTCCTGTATCCGATAATACCAATTTCATTCAATTCAAAGGAAATACTGTCTATGTTCAGCTAGCCTTCAACGGCATCGCTGGACCTAACGGTTTGGGAGGTATTACTGTACAGGGATCGCCCTCACAAATTACTACTACCACCGACAAGCACGGCAACATCACTTATTCTTTTTATGTAAACGGTATCGCTTTGACCGCTCAGGTAGTCGTCAATCTCAGCGCAGGCAGTAACTATGCCAATGCTACCGTTTATCCGATGATGAATAGTAACAACCTGACCTTCTCGGGAGTTTTGGTACCTACTTCCCAGTCAGGTATTTTCAGAAGCGGTTTTATCAGTTATTAATCGGTTTACCGTGTACCCATGAAAGGATATTCTCATGGGTACATTGGTATATCTGACACTTCTTTATTTTGCAGGTTCCAATTCTACGGTAAAATGACGCATAATCGGGAATTCCTTCGTAATCACATAGCCATGGGTGATTGATTCACGCCGGTCATAGACATTTTTCAAGGCAGCAGCAATCACATCCATGTGGTTATTGGTATAAGTACGCCGCGGAATAGCCAAACGCAATAATTCCAGTTTCGGATAACGGTTTTCCCGGGTAACGGGATCCCGGTCGGCCAGGATAGAACCGATTTCAACCCCACGGATTCCTGCTTCCAGATATAATTCCACACCCAAAGTCTGAGCGATAAACTCTTCTTTCGGCACATGTGTCAATATCTTTTTCGCATCTACAAAGATAGCATGCCCACCGGCAGGCCGCTGATAAGGAATGCCGTATTCATCTAATTTCCTTCCCAGATATTCCACTTGTTTAATGCGGGTTTCCAGATATTCGAATTCCGTGCCCTCGTCCAAACCTTGTGCCAAAGCGTTCATGTCACGCCCCGACATACCGCCGTAAGTGATAAAACCTTCGTTCATGATACAGAACATTTGACACCTTTTCCATAATTCCTCACTCTTGAAAGCAACGAAACCACCCATATTCACAATAGCGTCTTTTTTCGACGACATAGTCATAATATCGGCATAAGAAAACATTTCTTTCACGATTTCCTTAATCGTTTTGTTTTCATATCCCTTTTCGCGGGTTTTGATAAAATAGGCATTCTCAGCAAAACGAGCAGAGTCAATCTGCAAGTTCACCCCATATTTTTTACATAAAGCCGATACTTCACGGATATTTTCCATAGAAACAGGCTGTCCTCCTGCCGTATTATTGGTAACCGTCAGTACCACTGCCGGAATTTTTTCCTTCGGATATTTTTTCAATACCGCTTCCAGTTTTGCCGGATCCATGTTTCCTTTAAAAGGAATTTCCAGTTGTGTATCCGCAGCCTCATCGATCGTACAGTCAATTGCTAAAGCCTTCCGGAATTCTATATGTCCTTTGGTTGTATCGAAATGAGAATTCCCTGGTAACACATCTCCCTCCTTAATGATAGTAGAATACAATACGTTTTCCGCCGCACGTCCCTGATGAGTAGGTAAGAAATAATCGAATCCCAAGATTTCTTGGATCGCATTTTTCATTTTATAATAAGAACGTGCACCGGCATAACTTTCGTCTCCCAACATCAATTCAGCCCATTGTTTATCACTCATCGCTCCTGTACCGGAATCTGTCAACAAGTCGATAAAAACATGATCACTTTTCAAATTGAAAAGATTATACTTCGCTTCTTTAATCCACTGTTCACGTTCTTCACGTGTACTTTTACGGATGGTTTCAACCATCTTAATTCGAAATGATTCTGAAAATGGTAAGTCCATAACAATATAATTTAGATTTTTAAACAAAAGATTCAATACAAGTAAAAGTACTTATAGCCCGATTGAGAAATCTTCCGAGAAGACCTCTTTCAGCATAAAAAATAAACTGATAGGTATCAGACGAGTTTCAGAAATAAAACTCATCACGCTTTTTTATATTCAGAAAAAGCCGGTTCAAAGGCAATATGTTTCCACGGCATTGCATACAATTGCAAAAATAAGAAATAATTTGGAAAAACCTAATGCTATAAATAAAAAAGCATAAGATTCCATTACTATATACTCATCCTGCCAGTATTATTTACCTTAATTATTATATCCTTTGTGGAAAAAGTTTTTTTATTGGAGAATACCAACCAGACAACATTGACGGACAACTGGCTAAAAAGTACTGGAGCATTACCTTGCTTCTGAATTGAAATCCGATTAAATTCTCCGACTTTAAAAGAGGAGTTGTCCACCCAAAGTCTCTTCTGAGATTACTTTCTGCGTCTACCCTCTTTTGTCCGGTCCAAACGTACCTTTCGGGGAGTTTTGCTATTTTTTGCAG
The DNA here is from genome assembly GCA_021771575.1 of Bacteroides sp. Taxonomy (GTDB): domain Bacteria; phylum Bacteroidota; class Bacteroidia; order Bacteroidales; family Marinifilaceae; genus Odoribacter. Next base: position 2,875 of record JAETOX010000105.1, read on the forward strand.
AACGAGCATGAAAAGCTCCTCCTCCCTGTGGTTTTCCCCGCTGATACACAATATTGGACGTTTGTATTTTTTCTTCATCCAGAAGCATATCGGAAATTTCAAGGTTCTTCGGCAATTCCAGAGGCGGCAACTGCTGCCCGATCAATCGTTCGATATTTTGAAATCCAAGTTCTTCTTTTTCTGAGACAAAACTGATGGCAGTACCATCTTTACCGGCACGGGCCGTGCGTCCGATACGATGTATATATTCTTCCGGAATAGAAGGTATATCAAAGTTAATAACATGGGAAACATCCTGAACATCGATTCCCCTGGCCGCCACATCTGAAGATACCAGAATACGGGTTTTCCCTTCTTTGAAAGCCCTAAGAGCATTCAAACGGGAATTCTGCGCTTTATTGGAGTGAATGACACTCAATTCTCCTTTCCAATGCTCTCCCAACTTTTCAACAATCCGGTCAGCATTTTTTTTAGTTTCAGTGAATACCATAACCCGTCGGAACTCTTCCCGATCGGCCAGTAACAACTTCAACAGATTGATCTTAGTGAGTATATTGGGTACATCATAACGAAGTTGTCTGACAAATTCCACCGGAGTAGCATGAGCAGCCGTCTCAATTCGAACAGGATCGGAGGAAAGAAACTCATTAGCCATTTCAGAAATCGTAGCAGAAAACGTGGCAGAAAATAAAAGCGTCTGATGTTTTTCAGGAACGACCTCTAATATACTTCGAAGCTGAGGCATGAATCCCAAATCCATCAACCGATCGGCTTCATCCACAATGACAGTCTTGATCTGCCCGGTACGGATGATCCCATTCATATAGATATCCATAAAACGTCCGGGAGTAGCCACAAGCAAATCCACCCCTTCATATACGGCAGCCTGCTGGGTGCGTATATTGGTCCCCCCATAAATCCCAACACAACGGATATCCATAAATTCGGTCAATAACTCAACACTTTCACACACTTGTACCACCAATTCCCGGGTAGGAACAATGACCAACGCCCGAGGATACATCCCCTGTGCATAATGTAGCTTCATCAGGACAGGGATCAGATACGCCAACGTTTTTCCTGTTCCTGTCTGAGCAATACCGATGACATCTTTCCCTGACCGAATGACCGCAAAAGCCTGTTCCTGAATCGGAGTCGGTTGTTCAAAACCCGCTTCTTCTAAAGCCATCAGTATTTGTTTGCTAATCTTCAGATCGTTAAAAGTCATATTTTTCCTATTATTAAAATCCGTTTATGCCACAAAAGTACAAAAAAGAAAAACGGGATAAAAATAAATTTCACATTGTCCTAGCCGAACCCATAATATATTATAAATGTGATTATTACGCAATCAATACACTTTATTGATATTTTTAAGTGGATTTCCGCAAACGTTTTATTTGTTTATTAGAAAAATTAACCTTATATTTATTCCACTGATTAACCATAAAACTTTTGAGATATGACAACAATGATTACCTTCAACGAATTGAGAAAAATCAAAGACATGTTGCCCTCAGGGAGTATGCAGAAAATCGCCGATGAACTGGGTATTTCTGTTGAAACAGTTCGTAATTATTTTGGTGGAGACCATTATGATGAGGGCAAAGCAGTCGGATTACATATCGAACAAGGTCCTAACGGCGGCATTGTAAAATTGGACGATACCACCATATTGGAAAAAGCAAGAGAAATGCTCAAATGTTAAAAAGACAAAGCATTTTGTATTTCGTTTAAAATGTAAAGTAGGTGCTTCCGGCAGATAAATACACGCGATAGTCTATCGTATTGAAGATAATCATATCTCCGGCATATCGGTATCCTGACTGAAAGTACCTTACATTTTTTCAAATACAAAATGCTTTTTTTACTCAAGACTTACCGGCAAATCGGTAAAAATAGTAAGATCTGTTGCACGCTTGACAATGTAGGAAGCCGGTAAACAGGAATCATCGGTATCATTAATCACTTTCTGCAAAATAATAACTTTCGTTTCTCCTAACACAGGTAACATAATAGCCTTAGCATTCAATATCAGCTTTCCAGTCATAGTTATTCTTTTCTGGCCACTCACCGGATGTTGTGAAACGACATAACAGGCATCTTCCGTCAACAACTGTGGGCAAGCAGGAAAAATAGAAGCTGTATGACCATCTTCTCCCACTCCCAAAATAATACAATCAAAACGAGGATAACAAGCATATCCCGGTAATTCCCACTTTATCAACTCCGAATAATGCCGGGCTTCTAACTCAGGTTCTTTTTCACCATGAATCCGATGAATATGATAAAGAGGAATATCCAGTGGACGAAACAAAAGTTCATCCGCATGTTTAAAATTACTTTCCTCGTCATCAGGAGCTACACAACGTTCGTCCACCCAATAAAATCTCAGTTGCTCCCACGCCATCCGTTCCCGGTACTCTTTCGCCCATAACCGAAACAATGCTTGAGCAGTTCCCGCTCCGGACAAAGCCAGATGAAAAGGCGAAAATTTCTGCTTATCCATTTTTTCTATCACTTGCTCCGTCAACGCCCTCAAAGCGTCATTGGCACTCTTCAATATCTTCAATCTCATTGAAATTATTTTTAATTATTTATATCCCGACAGAAGTAGTTATCATCTTCCATATATTATTTCATTTTTGGCAATTTACAATTTTTTAAGAAATCTTCCTATCCCCTTCCTCAAAATAAATATTCCATTCTTCTATGGAATCATACGAATCAGGTGCTTATTTGTTTTTTTTGTCTAATTTTGCACCATAGTTAATGACAGAAATGAAAAAAATCATATTGAAACCGAACAAAGATCGTTCGATATTCCGTTATCATCCTTGGGTTTTCTCGGGAGCTATTGCCAAAATGGACAACTCCATCCAGGAAGGAGAATTGGTACAAGTCTATAACGCCGAAGGGCTTTATTTAGCCACAGGACATTATCAAATCGGATCCATAGCTGTCCGTATACTCACTTTTGAAGAGGAAAAAATCGATTATCATTTCTGGAAAAACCGCATCAGTGCAGCTTATCGTATGCGGCAAGCGATCGGACTCACCTCCCGGACCGATCACAATACTTACCGGCTTATTCACGGTGAAGGTGACTACCTTCCGGGATTGATTGTAGATTATTATGCAGGAGTAGCAGTTGTACAGTTTCATTCTGTAGGCATGTACCTCGAAAGAGAAGCCATAGCCCGAGCTTTACAGGAAGTATTGGGAGAACAATTAATGGCGATATACGACAAATCGGAAACCACACTTCCCTTTAAAGCGGCTATCAATCCCCATAATGGTTATCTGTTCGGGAAAGCAGAAAATTTCGTCGCTTTGGAAAATGGTCTGAAGTTTCATGTAGACTGGCTGGAAGGACAAAAAACCGGTTTTTTTATCGATCAGCGGGAAAACCGGAGTTTACTAGAAAAGTACGCCAAAGACAAAACCGTACTAAACATGTTTTGTTACACCGGTGGATTTTCCTTTTACGCTATGCGTGGCGGAGCCCGGCAGGTTCACTCCGTCGATATCTCGGCAAGAGCAATAGAACTGACCAACCAAAATATCAGTTTAAACTTTCCCGAAGATAACCGCCACGAAGCTTTCGCAGAAGAAGCTTTTCAATTCTTGGCAAAATCTTCCGGCAAATACGATTTAATAGTCCTGGACCCTCCTGCTTTTGCTAAACACCAGAATGTTTTGAACAATGCTATACAGGGTTATAAAAAATTAAACCGTAAAGGCATTGAAATTATTAAGCCGGGTGGTATTATCTTTACCTTCTCCTGCTCTCAGGTGATGACAAAAGAACTGTTCCGCCAGACAATATTTACGGCAGCAGCCAATACGGGCCGCAAGGTGCGTATCCTCCATCAATTAACGCAGCCGGCCGATCATCCCGTAAGCATTTATCACCCCGAAGGAGAGTACCTAAAAGGATTAGTATTATATGTAGAGTAATTAAAGCGCTTGGCCCCTTTCTTTCGATCTCCGGATTTTTCTTATTAAAGGATTCAGCACGTTTAAACTCGTACGAGCAATTCCGTGCTCCAGAATATCCTCATACATCAAAGCAAGTGTTTCACTATCACCCTCTGTAGGTAACCCAAAGCGATATTACACAACGCCATTTCGCGATAGCTGAATTCCGAATTACTAAGCGGTAGAATAAAACGGAAGCGGTCTATCCAGAGATGGCGTTCAAGAAACTCATATCCCTTCTTAAAACAAGTAATAGCTTTTTCATATTGTCCCATTTGATCAGTTGCAAGTCTTTGCTCTGTCAGAGTACCAACAACCTCCTCCAAGCAAATGCCAACACACCATAAATAAACAAGACCAATCCCATGACTTTAATATTTCCCCAACCGATCCCCAAAACTAAACCTGCCACAACCAGTGTATGAATGCTGGCAACCTTATAGGAAGTCTAATGTATAACCGGAATTTTCATAAACAAATATTAATAAAAAACCGGTAAAACTCCAATCAGTTCTACCAGTTTTCCATGTTCTATATGCCAATATACCATTTTTCTGATACATTTGCAAAAATACAGTTTTAAAACAAACTTTTTGCTGTCTCTATAACTTCTTTGGCCAATATATTAGCGGCTGTTTCGTCTTTAGCCTCCGAATAAATCCGGATAATGGGTTCGGTATTGGATTTCCGCAAATGTACCCATCCATGAGCAAAATCAATTTTCACTCCATCGATGTCAGTCACTTTCTCACTGGCATATTTCTTTTTCAAGCCTTCCAAAACCTTATCCACATCCATTTCCGGAGATAAAGTAATTTTATTTTTAGAAATAAAATAAGGAGGATAAGTCTTTTTCAATTCTGTCATTTTTTTTCCTTCGGCTATAAAATGCGAAAGGAATAAGCCCACTCCCACTAAAGCATCGCGTCCATAGTGGCTTTGCGGGTAAATCACCCCACCATTGCCTTCTCCGCCAATGACAGCCTGGGTTGCTTTCATTTCAGCCACAACGTTTACCTCTCCCACAGCTGCAGCATGGTACTGCTGTCCATAAGCCTCCGTTACATCTTTTAAGGCACGTGAAGAAGAGAGATTAGATACCGTATTTCCCGGTGTATGCTTCAGTACATAATCTGCAACAGCCACCAGGGTATATTCTTCCCCAAACATCTCCCCATTTTCAGCAATCAAAGCCAAACGATCCACATCCGGATCGACCACAATACCTAAATCCGCATGGTATTCTTTCATCTTCTCCGCAATCTGTGTCAAGTTTTCTGGTATCGGCTCCGGATTATGGGCAAACCTTCCGGTCGGTTCACAATTCAGTTCGATCACCTCTTTCACACCCAAAGCTCTCAACAAACGCGGGATAACAACCCCACCGATCGAATTCACCGCATCTACCACCACTTTCAAACCGGCAGCAGCAATGGCTTCCTTATTTACCAACTTCAGATTCAACACCTGATCGATATGGTATTGCGTATAATCCTTCTCCACAATTACTCCCAATTCCTCTACCGAGGCATATTCAAAACAAGCTTTCTCAGCCAACTCCAACACCTGTTTACCATCTGCCGCCGACAAAAATTCCCCCCTCTCGTTCAACAATTTCAAAGCATTCCATTGCCCGGGATTATGACTTGCGGTGAGAATGATTCCTCCGTCGGCTTGTTCGGCAGTGACAGCAATTTCCGTAGTCGGCGTCGTCGCCAGTCCAATATCGATCACATCATGTCCCAAGGCCGACAAAGTAGCCGACACCAATTTTGCATACATATCACCTGAAACCCGCGCATCCCGCCCCAATACGATGCAGGCTTTCTTTTTCCCTGCGCCTGTCTTTAACCAGGTAGCATAAGCCGAAACAAATTTCACAATATCCAAAGGAGTAAGGTTATCTCCCGGAGAGCCCCCCACTGTACCCCGAATACCAGAAATAGATTTTATCAATGTCATAATTCTATACTTAAATTCTTATATTTTACTTACCGAGAGTCAAAATTAGAAAAAGCTGTATATACCAAACGGGTATATACAGCTCTTCCAACACAAATATCTCTATTAAATAATTTCCTTATAAGCATCGGCACTCAATAAGCCATCCAATTCAGGTTCACCACTAAGTTTAATCTTAACAATCCATCCTTCTCCATAAGGATCTTTATTTACTAATTCTGGCTGATCTTCCAAAGCTTCATTGAATTCCAACACTTCACCGGAAACAGGCAAATAAAGGTCAGAAACAGTTTTCACAGCTTCAATGGTACCGAAAGTTTCTCCTGCACCCAATGTATCGCCGACAGTTTCGCATTCTACGAAAACGATGTCGCCCAATTGACTTTGAGCATAATCAGTAATTCCTACAACTGCTTCTTCACCTTCTACACGAATCCATTCGTGTTCTTTGGTGTACTTTAATTCTGCTGGTACGTTCATTATTAATGATTTAGATTTAATAAATTTAAATTATTCAACAAAACAACCTCTTTACAGTACTTTGAGGCAAATCCACTTTTTGGATTTCTTATTTTGCGTTCAAAGTTAATTAAAAACTTAAATAAGCTTGGTTTTTCCTGAATTTATTTTTTTCTGATCTAACGAAAAAACAAATACAAAGGAAGTAGGTAAAACGGAAGGGATAGAAAAAAAATAATTATTTAAAAAAATGTGTACAAATATTTGGAAATTCAGATTAAACCTCTACCTTTGCAACCGAAATCAACAAAACAAGGATTTCTAAAAGTTCTGAAAGTAAATGGTGCGGTAGTTCAGCTGGTTAGAATACAGGCCTGTCACGCCTGGGGTCGCGGGTTCGAGTCCCGTCCGCACCGCTTAATGAAGACGAAAAAAACAAGAAAAGTCCTGAAGTTTAATACTTTGGGATTTTTTATTTTTCTACTTACCTAAGCAAAAAGTACCTAAATCCGGCAGTTTCCACGAGCTAAATCGTTGAACTTTCCTTCGTGGGAAAAAGGATAGTGTTTCAAAAAGTGTGTGAATCTCAGTAATTTCTATTTTTGTAACAACCAATTTCAAAAATAACTTATTATGGAATTTACACATGAGTAAATCTCCGAAATAATCTCCGAAATTACAAATGGCGCACAAGGTTTCCAAGGTGTGGTTAAACAAGGTCTTGAAAGTTTAATACATTCCAAAGGTGCAGTTCATAATGCGGAACATAACGCCGTCAGCAACAGTTGTCGTGATCGTTGAGTGTGCTATGGCCGTAAAGTGTTTGAGCTTCGTGTTCCGCGTAGTCGTAACGGCAATTTTTATCCGTTGCTTTTAGGCGTACTCAAGGATCAGGAAGAAGAAGCCCAAAAACTGGTGAGCAGTCTTTATTGTAGTGGTTTAACCACCGAACAGGTGGATAAAATCTACGAACAGTTTTACGGTGTAATCGGTAACTTTGTCTCGTCAAAAATCGGAAAAGTAAAATCGACATGATTCTAAAAAAAATAGCATTGTAATTTTGTGGTGCGAACTACTAATTACAATGCTATGACCGAG
>JAETOX010000106.1 GCA_021771575.1 Bacteroides sp.
TGCCAATTTCCGATTGACGAGCTATGAGAATGGTCAAGAAAAAATCCTGATTGACATCCCTGACGTTGAAATTTTCTATAAACGGCATTTTACGGAATAAAACGCAAGGATATAAAGTTCCAACATATAATGTCCGTCAGCGTGTCGCCCCCGGTCGTTTATATAGCTTGCTAAGCATACCGCCATTAAGATTGTTATGCTCCCACGCGCTACAAGTTTCCGTTACATACCAGATGTGGTCAATGAAACAAGGTTTGAATTTGTCGTTGGCACTTTTCATGCCGCTATCTCCACAAATAATACAACATAAGGCTGGCCATAAGAGCAATGCCGACCAAGATAATCTGTATGCGGCGGCGAGTTTCGGGCTTGCAGTCGTCGAATAACCATAGCTTGCCGTCAAATTGCCAATGGCACGCCCATTTCCACCGAAACAACAATCCAATCAGCCATAGACCAAGCAGAGCAGCCACAAAGAGCATGGCGAACTGCGGGTGAGCCTGCGCCCACTCGAAAAATGCCTCAGCCTTACGGTTCATTGCCTCATATATGTCGGTTATGCCCATTGCAGATGTTGGTTTTCGGTTTGTAATGCAAAAATAACACATTCTCTCCAATCAGTCACCATTTTATGCTTTACAACATAGTAACGTCAGCCGTTTATCTCCGGCAAAATCGCTAATTTTGCAAAATGGATAATAGTAGCCCATGCAAATGATAAGACTGATACTTACAATCATGCTCTCCGCCCTTGCTTTTGTCAGTATGGGCGCGAATGATTGTGCCACGCCGACACAGGCATACGACAGCCGGGGCGGGGTCGTCTGGGAGAGGCTGCCTATATTTGATGACGTTAGATATATTTCTTATGATAAATAATTCAGCATCCCCCATAAATTATCAATTATTTATTCTTCCGCATGAGGCATTTCAAATATGCGTTAATTTTCAGGTGCAATTTGATGTTCTGATGTATGTTCTCATTGAGAATGAAGGCAAGTTTAGCATAGTATCTCCTAATTTATTTAGCCATGAGGATATTGATAAGGGTAAATATACAATCTTATTATCATCGGAAATTATTAAGTTTGATAGTGTGGGGAAAAATGAATTATTCGATACATATCCTAATTCTCTTTATTTTCAAGTTGGGGCTTTTTTAGACGGTGAGTTATCTGAATCTTGGTTATATACTCTCAAAACATCTACCAATCCTTTAATAATTGAAATATGGAAGAAGATAGAGCGCAATGTGAGAAAATTAATGTTAAGAGGAGGGTATTCTGTTTTTGTGCCAAATAAGTCAAAAAAATTAGTACGTCATTTAAGTTATACTCCTAATGTATATGAAAAATATAAACAAGGAATTATATGTAAACCCGATATAGGTAAGAATATTGTTTTTGAATTAGGATTATGAATATCATCAGTTTACTTGATTGATGTCGGCATCCCGATGACCACGAGCCTCGGCAAGAGTACGGAACTTCAACACTATTGTCGCCGCATCTGTTCCTAATGGATTACTAATGAAAACCATATGCTCTAATTAGGTTATAACAAGAAAGACATGGAATTGTACATAATTGGTGAGCCTGTAACACAATCAGATTTGATTGTATTGGAAAATTTCCGATTCACAAACGGGAAACGATTTCCACGTTCATATCGAGAATTTGCTAAAAAATACGGCTATGGATTGTTGTGTAAGTTATTTCTAATTTATGTACCCTTAGGAGATTATTGTGATTCTTGGGAAAACCAGACAAAAATATTGAAGGATACTTTTAATGATTTTATAGACAATCATTGGTATCTAACATTAGATCCCGATGGGACTGAAAAAGTAATTAAAAATGCAGTCCCGTTTGGGAAGAGCGAAAATGGAGACTTTTTGTTTTGGGACATCTCATCAGAACCCCAAAAGGATGAATTTAATATTTATATTACTGATTTCGGTGGATTAGGGGTTATTAAGATTGCCGAATCATTAAATGAGTTTATTGATTTAATTACAGAGGTTGATTTAAGACCTCAAATAAGGCAATTTATAAACCATAGCCTACCTCCAATATTCAAACCATTGAAATTAACATAGAAAAAAAGATTTTATTAAAATCGAATAGTGTTTTTTGTTAAGATTCCAAAGTTATTTTGTTGACCTACGCATATAGCAAGTAATAAATTTGGATAGCTATGTCTCGCGGCACCTGATGCCCTTACTTCGGAGATGGTGATGCCGTGCAACGACAAGGTGTATCCCGATGACCGCGAGCTCTCGGTAAGAGCAAAGCCGCCACCGCTTTATGCTTAACAACATAACTTCGTCAGCCGTTTATCTCCTGCAAAATCGCTAATTTTGTAAAATGGATAATAGTAGCCCATGCAAATGATAAGACTGATATTTACAATCATGCTCTCCGCCCTTGCTTTCGTCAGCATGGACGCGAATGATTGTGTAACGCCGACACAGGCATACGACAGCCGGGGCGGGGTCGTCTGGGAGAGGCTGCCGGACGTGTACGGCGAGGTTATGGAGTGCCGTGGCGACCGCTCGCTCGTTCCGTTCCGTTATCAGGGGCAGTACGAGGACGCGGAGACCGGGCAGTACTACAACCGCTTCCGTTACTACTCCCCTGAAATGGGAATGTACATATCCTCTGACCCTATCGGTCTCGCCGGTAACAACCCCACGCTATACGGGTATGTGCAGGATGTCAATATTTGGCTCGATCCGTGGGGACTGAAATGTTTTTTGGATCAGCCTAAGAAAAAGGCTAATACTGCAGATGTGCATGATATTATTCGTACCCCAGATACTCATCCTGATGATTTTTCTTCTATAAAGGGAAGTCCTAATTTAAAAAATAAATATACAGATGAAATATGGTCACCAAGTCATACCAATCATACACATTCTGAAGGTGGTGAATGGAAGGTTGGAATAGGTAAAAATAAACAACCAACAACATCAAGAAAAATAACAGTAGCATCTAATGGACAGGTGAAAAAAAAGAATATATGATTAATATAGAGAAATATATCAATTTAAAATCCTATTCTGATAGCCCAGGTTGGTTAGGATTTTACGAACGTAAATGCCGTTTTTCTTCAAAACTGGTTGATGAGTCTATTAATGTCTTTATGGCTAATTTTAAAAAATATCTTAACGATACTATAATTTATTCTTCACTGATTTGTTTTTGCCTAAACAACAATATTCCATCTAAGTATCGATTACTGCTAAATTTAGGATGTCTTAAGTTATATTCTGACTGCAAGGATTGTGAATACAGCACCCCACAACGTTTTAATATGAAGGAATTCCTCTTTTCTGATTATAATCTCTTGACTAATCTGTCTTACATTGTAATGAAAAATAATGGAGACATTGCAGGACATTGTTTTTTTATTTTAAAGGAATTAAGTCTCTTAGTATATCCTCACGATGACACAGGTTTTGGGTTTATTGCAATGGATGGCAAATTGTCGTCATATCTTATTGTAAAGAAATTTCTTCAAAATTTAAATAATAATAAATTTAATCATCAAATAATAAATATTTAATGTAAGAGGTTCAATGTTGTTAGCGGACAGTCATATCACGATGGTAGTAGGTGTCGATGTCCATGTTACGACGGCACCACCTTTCAACCCCATCCACCCCTACATAGGGATGGTGATGGACCCCGCTGACTACATCCCTTTCCTCGGCACTAACGTGAGCGTCAACGGCCTCAAGCGCGGCGTCTCGGACACGGCAGCATGATTATTCAGCGGACAAACTATCTCGGCAAGAGTAAGACCGCCACCATTTTACGCCACCATTTTATGCTTAATAACATAGCTTCGTCAGCCGTTTATCTCCCACAAAATCGCTAATTTTGTAAAATGGATAATTGTAGCCCATGCAAATGATAAGACTGATACTTACAATCATGCTCTCCGCCCTTGCTTTCGTCAGCATGGACGCGAATGATTGTGGCGCGTCTTATCAAGCCGATATAGACCACTCGCTGTGCAACCTCATACGCGGCGACTACTCGCTCCACGAGAGCATCTTCCGCACGCCCGACAAGGTGGGCAACCTGTACCGGGAAGCCGAGTGCAAGGGTCGCAAGTACGACCGTGGCGGACGGCTGCTGTGGGACGGCGAGTACCACTACTCTTACGACTGCGAGGGAAACCTTGTCCGCAAGAGCCGCAGGGAGATCCACGGCACGGGCGGCAACGCTCCTGAAAACGTGAAGCACACCGGCTGGTTCGGGCTGCTGTTCGGCTCAGATACCGATAAAGAGGACGGCCGGAGGGAAAAAGAGGGAAAGGATGCGGATGCCGCATTCGACGGCTGGCAGCCGGGCGACACCTGCTACAGCTGGCTGCCCAACGGTATGCTCGGCGGCGTGAAGTCCCCTGACGGCAAGGAGGTCACGTTCGGTTACGACGCGCTCGGAAGGAGGGTGTCGAAGCGGACGGGCGACACCCTGCACCGCTTCGGGTGGGACGGAAACGTGGTGCTGCACGAGTGGGACACCGCCATTGCCGACGCGCCGAAGCTCGTCACCGATGCGGAGGGGCGGCAGGCATACGACCGTGCGGAGGAACCGCACGGCCTCGTGACATGGGTCTATGACGGCACGTCGTTCACGCCCGTGGCGAAGGTCACCGGGGATGAACGCTACACGATCGTGCATGACTACCTCGGCACGCCGACACAGGCCTACGACAGCAAGGGCGAGCTTGTGTGGGAGATGCTGCTCGATGTATATGGGGAGGTGGCGCAATGCCACGGAGACAGGTCGCTCGTGCCGTTCAGATACCAGGGACAGTACGAGGACGTGGAGACGGGGCTGTATTACAACAGATTCCGATACTACTCACCGCAGATGGGAATGTATATTTCTTCAGACCCTATTGGGCTGGCGGGTGGGAACCCTACTCTATATGGCTATGTATTCGATTCTAACATAGAAATAGATCTCTTAGGTGAAAAGCCTTCAAAGATAAATAGACATCACCTAATACCCCAAGAAATGTTCAGGAACCCAGATTTCATGAACCAATTGAAAAATATAGGAATAAAAGATCCAGCTGATTTTGTTCACAGACAAGTTTCTGATATAACCGAAGCACTACATAAGCAAATTCATAAAGGAGCAGGTGGTGGAAAATGGAATATGGAATTTAGAGATTGGTTTGAAAATAATCAAAACTTCAGCAAAAAAGATTTACAGACTCAAATACGTAAGATGATGCATAATCATAAAATTCCACGTTCTTCAAGGAATTTTGCAAGAAAATATGGAAGAAAATGTAAATAGAAAGAATATGAAATATTTTATTATAAAAAATCAAGAAATGCCTTGGGGCGATTATGGAGATGTCCTATTCACTGGATTGCTTAATGTTATGGATAGTAATTTCAATGATATGGTCTTCCCAGAATTAGAACGAACTGGTCCATATATACCTGAGATTTATATTGCGAATAGTCGAAATGTGATTGTCACAGATGACGTAAAACAAATGATAGAACAAAATAACATCAGTGGTATAACAGAATTTCGGCATGTTATTAAGAAAAAAATAGTTAATATAAACTGGAAGTCATGGGATAAATCCCAAGAACCGTTATTCATTCCTGAATCAAATGAACCTGAAGATTATATATTGAAGGGGGAAAATGATATAGATTTATTAAAATCTACAACTGATGTTTGGGAGCTAAAAATGGTTAAACAATATAACTTAACTAAGATATCAGATAAGATTGACAGAGTCTATTATACTCATTTAATAATGGATTTCAAACCACAATTTGATATTTTTACGCCTCAAAATATACTTGTTGTTATTATCTCCGAAAAATTGAAGAACATATTTGAGGCTCATAATATTAACACACTACGATACATAGAAATATTACAACTATAATTTTCGACAAATCAAAATAAATGTTATTAGCGGACAGTCATATCACGATGGTAGTAGGAGTCGATGTCCATGTCACGACGGCACCGCCCTTCAACCCCATCCACCCCTACATCGGGATGGTGATGGACCCCGCTGACTACATACCTTTCCTCGGTACGAACGTGAGCATCAACGGGCTCAAGCGCGGCGTCTCGGACACGGGCGGCATGATCATCCCGCTGATGCACATCCCGCTTGCCGGACCTTTCGCCATGGCCTCCATCATCGGGCACGAGAGCACGAACTTCTTTGCCTCGCAGACCGTGTTCTGCGACGGAGTCCGCATGAGTCCGAAAGGTTACATGGTGATGACGTGCAACGACGTGGGCATCCCGATGACCGCGAGCCTCGGCAAGAGCAAGGCGTCCCTTTTGTGTAAGCGAAGTGGTAGAATTGAAGCATCAAAGACAAGAATAACTTGAAACAATCTTATGGCAAAGGCAGTGCATGACAAAAGGAAGAAAGGTTCGCGCCGCAAAAAGAAGGCCGGACAGAGCAAATGGCGTGAACGGGCGAAGAATCTGGGAAAAGACCTGCTCTTTGCTGTGGTATGTGCCGCAGTGTACCTGTCGGCTGACGCTTTGATGGGACGCACCATTTTACGGGGAGTCAATGGCGATATTCTCAATTTTGTCATGATTCTTGTTATGGCATTGCCTGTCGTGCTGCTTCCGATTCGTTCATGGATAATGGGTGTCAGAGATTGGCCATCGTTCCTGTTAAATGCCTTTATCGGTTTGCTTGCAGGTGTCGGTTTGTTTTATCTTTCCATAACTGTATGGCTTGGGACAAACTATCTGATTCCACATTCAGAGCCATACGAGCGCAAAGCGGTGGTGTATGGTATGAAAGCAGAACATCGATACAGACAAGCGGCCCACAATTACGTAAACCTGCGTTTCACGGATAACGGAGAATGGTATCGTTATGACGCAGATTACGATGAATATAAAAATCTGCAACCGGGCGATACCTGCATCGTGACTCTACGCGACGGCATCTGGCGTTATCCTGCGATTCGCCATCTGCAACCGCCCGAAAAAAGCGCAAGCCCTCAACGTGATATTAAATCTCTGCTGAATCATCTGAATGAACGAAAAACGGATAGATTATATAAAGCATTAAGTGGTAGTGAGAACAGCTTACGCTATGGCAAGCCAATTTGCGTTAAATATGTGACATCCGTGGATATGGCGGATGAGTTTCGCGTGGGACTGTTCAACATCACCACTTTTGAAGAAATAGCGGACGGCAAACGTGTGTTTGTGGAGTGCACATGGAATCTCGGACACAAAGATGAGTATGGAGAAGAGCAGCGTCTGACCTATTGGTATGAACAGCGTGCCGGAGCCTTGTATCCCGTGGACTCGGTCTATTGGGACACCGGCATGGATTTTTAGATTTAGATCATGAGTCAACGTAAAAGAAAATATAGATTCAACATAATCGACCACCTGCATTATGTGGCTGGTTGGGAGCGGTTGCATAACTACTACCCGAAATACAGAGAACATATCACTCCGCTTGAGGATGTGCTGTTTTTTGCTGTTCCTGTTATTGCTCTGCCATTCAGTGTCTTTTTTTCCACTATATACAGTCTGTTCGCATATTCGCTGTAGGGATATGCCGTGGATTCCCTTGTGAATTACTTATTGGATAAATATCGTTTCACGCCAGCGAGAGAGCGGGCCTATTACCGTCGCTATCCTCAACGGAAAAACGGATTAAAACCTTGGTGGCACATGGTTTTCAACTTTGCGGGATGGATAAGTACGTTGGGGATATATTTTTTTATAATCGTTTTTATAATTGGTTGAATGAAGGACGTATTCAAGCATATCGTAACTATCCTAATTATGTTAGTAACAACCATCGGTACTGCCTTTGGATATGTTATTACGGAAGGAGTTTCATTTTGTTGTACACACGGCAAAATCGAGGCTGATAGCCTTGATATTAAAACAGCAGAATGGCGCGACCGGGTGATTTCAGCCGGTTTCCAATAAGCATCAGTCAAAGCATTATTACCATAAGAAATATAGCAGATGAGAAAGATAATGTTCCGATATACTGATGTGAATGGCGTAATAATCTTGTTATTTATCTTGCTGTTTATTATGGTGTGCTCCTGCGGGAATAACAAGTCATACTCCATATATCAATTTGACAATGGCGATGATTATTTTTGCGAAGGATTGCAGAGGATAGTCAACAAGGACGGCAAAATTGGGTTTGCCGACAGCCTCGGCAATGTGGTGATAGAACCTCGTTTTGCTTTCGCCTTTCCTTTCGAGGATGGGTATGCCAAAGTTACAGATAAAGGGAAATCAGAACCGGTTGGTGAACATTGGACGTGGGTCAGTGATTCATGGTATTACATCGACCATGAGGGAAATACATATCCTGAAATATTTGATTTGAAAGGAATGGTTTTCGACTCCAAAGACGGAACACCGTTGAATCAGGCATTTGTGAAAGACCTTACTAATCTCAGGGCTACAACATCTAAAGAAGATGGCTCTTTCTCAATACGTGTAAATGACGAGGACAGTATAAATGTCAGTTTTGTAGGCTATTATCCGCAGACTATAAAGGTTGCTTCCTCAGATTCCGTCTATTGGCACATAGCCATGAAAGAAACTGCACCTATAATCGAACCAATGCTTCAGAAAAGTTATTCAACGACACCGGGTGTCTCGATGACAGTTCTAAATGCCGATGGTGCGACATTACCGTTCGACTCCCTAAATGTTGTCTGGCGTAACAATACCAATTCAACCGTCTTTTTCGGAGAGTGGTTTGAGATTCAAGATAAAGAAAACGGTCAATGGAAAGAGTTACCGATAGATGAGAAATATATGGATAACGGTCGATGTGAAATAGTTTTCAATATGGTTGCCTATATCCTAAAAGAAGCCTCTTCCTGCAACGATATAGTAAAACCGTGGTTTTATGGTAAAAATCTGAACCGGGGAGTATATCGGTTAGTAAAGACATTTCACTTTGATAACAAAGAGAGACAAGACACTGCTTTTGTGGAGTTTGAGATAAGATAAAGCACAACATATTCAATGGCTTATTGCCGTTTGACCAAGAGGGGGGATATAATAATCCGATAACGCGTGATGCTAAAATAGTTTTCCAAAGAGGCGGCTTTTGGGCGGGGACGAGTAAAAGCCGCCCCGCGCCTCTCGGCTTGGGGTGGCTTGCTCAAACATAGGTGCTTGTCGCTTTATGCAACAGCTTCTTCGCAGTACCTTTCTTCTTCGGTCAGTATCGCTTCGGCTTCTTCTTCCGTTGGTTCGTATTGGATAGTCTCGGTCTCTGCCTCGGAGGTGTCGGGAGTGGCTTCTTCCGTGGTCGGTTCTGCTTCCGGCATAGGTTCTTGTGGTGTGTCCTCGGCTTCGGGTGCAACCTCGGTCTCTGCCTCGGAGGTGTCGGGTGTGGCTTCTTCCGTGGTGGGTTCTGCCTCCGGCATAGGTTCTTCTTGGGGAGCGTTCTCGGCTTCCGGCTCGGTTGCTTCGGGTTCGGTATCTTTGGCGAGTAGAGCCTTGCGTTCCTCGATACGTTGGTGTCGCTTCTCGTAAATCTCGTTATACTCGGCTTCGATGTTGGCGAGTTCTTCCGACATGTGCTTCTTGGCGAAAGAGAGCAGGAGGTCGGCAATAGCGTTGTCACGATACGCACCCTTGAAATTATCAATCAGAAAATCCCTACGGATTATCGCCTTTGTCTTGGCGTTGAGATTGGCGAGGATTGTCATTTTCTCGCTGTCGTTGAGAACGTATTGAGACTTGCGGTCGGTCAGTCCGACGGCGTCATAATGCTCTTTGCGGAGCGATGAGAGCAGGAAGAAATATATCATCTTGTCCTCATCCTGCGAGAATTTTGTCTCGGTGATGTCGGCTTCGAGGATTTTCTTCTTTGTGTCCTCGATTGTACGCTCCACGGCTATCTCCTTGTTGCGTTTGTCCTTTGCCTCCAACTTGGCGATTTCGGCTTTCGGATTGTTGCCGTTTTCGCTCGGTTTGGCAGTTACAGCCATATATCCGAGCGTCACATCATTGCGCCCGATTGTGATGTAGAGTGAGATTTCTCCTGCCTCGGCTTTTGCCGTGATGTCGGCACACTTTTCCCTATGTGCCTCCACTTTGCCCTCGTATGCCTTTACAGCCTCGGCATATTCTTCCTCGGTGTCGAAGCGGTCGGATTGTGGTACGGCAGGTTCGCTGGGGTAAGGTGTCAGATAGCCACTGAGTTTTTCTATGTCATAGCCCATTTCAGTCAGCAGTGCGTTTACCCTCTCGTTTAGGTCATATTCGGAGTGGCAGAAATTGGCGGTGGGGTGTTCGTTCAGCATTTCAACCGC
>JAETOX010000365.1 GCA_021771575.1 Bacteroides sp.
AGGAGGTCAACCATGAATGACATTTACATTCCTTTGCCGAGGGCTATACCCGGTAAAGAATATATAATACATTCCGTAGGAAAAAGCAAAAGCGATGCTTTAGCCTTCAAGGGTTATGGTATTTTCCCGGGTTCCAGAATAAAACTTCTCTTCAACAGTCCCGCGAAAAATCCGGCTGCCTATGAAGTCATGGGAGCTGTTCTGGCTCTAAGACGTGAAGATTCAAACAATATATACGTATCGCCGGCATTTTAACAAACCCACCAAAAGCCGATTAACGTACACAAGAAACCAACTTGTAAACCGACAGGCACCTTTCCGGCGAAAGTTTCATATACTTTCCCCAGAGAGGTGTTTTTATGAAAAAGAAAACTATAGCATTGGCAGGCAATCCCAACGTAGGGAAAAGCACTGTATTTAATGCGCTTACGGGAATGAAACAACATACGGGCAACTGGCCGGGCAAAACCGTAACAAACGCCGTAGGCCATATGAAATACAAAGATACCGTTTTTAATTTTGTCGATCTCCCCGGCGCATATGCACTGGAAGGTACGTCGCCTGACGAAGCCGTAACGGGACAATACATACTTTCAGGCAAAGCCGACCTGATACTTATCGTAGCCGATGCAACATGCCTTAAGCGCAATCTTCTTCTCATAAGAGATGTTCTTTCGGTTACCGAAAATGCCGTGCTTTGTCTCAATCTCATGGATGAAGCAAAAAAGAAAGGAATCGAACCTGATACAAAAAAGCTACAGGAGCTTCTACATATACCGGTAATAGCTACCGCGGCACGCTCCAAACAAGGATTCCCCAAGCTTCTTGACACTCTGTACACTTTTTCTCCTCGGGAATCCGAATCCGTATCCGAAAATGAATTTGATATAGACTACATATACGATCAATGTGTCACATTAAAACGTCAACAGCCCCACAGTTTCGACCGTAAGCTGGACAGAATCGTAACATCAAAAGCTCTGGGATTTCCCATAATGATTTTGCTGCTGCTTATAATCTTCTGGTTAACCATGGCAGGTGCAAACTATCCGTCAGCAGCCCTTT
>JAETOX010000366.1 GCA_021771575.1 Bacteroides sp.
TGTGGACGGCTGCGGACGGTTTCAAAAAATGTGGTATATTACGCTGCCGTGTATTACAGGTACGATCGTGATCATGCTGATTTTCCAGATCAGTTCAATATTGAATACCGGATATGAACAAATTATCCTTTTGCAAAATCCCTTGAATCTGGCTTTCAGCGAAACGCTTGATACTTATGTGTACAAGATCGGCATTGCACAGTCGCGCTATTCTTACGCTGCGGCCGTGGGGCTTTTAAAATCTGTATTGTCGGTTATCTTGTTGGTTGGCGCGAATAAACTGTCCAAAAAGCTTGCAGGGCGGGGCCTGTTTTAAAGGAGAACGTGAGAATGCTTAAAAGAAAGCCGAAACCAAAATTGAACGGAAATACATTTTTTGACTGGATCAATTATGTATTGATGGGGGTCATGGCTTTTATAATGTTGTATCCATTGTGGTATTGCCTGGTGGGAAGTTTGAACGAGGGAATGGACTATTTGCGCGGCGGTGTGTTTTTTTGGCCGCGCAAATGGTCGACAGCGAGCTACCGGGCGGTATTTTTGGATTCGTCTATTATGAATGCCTTTGCAGTGACGATAGCAAAATGCGTAGTCGGGACAGTGACAAGTGTTTTGTGCACAACAATGGTCGCTTATGCGATTACAAGACCGGTGCTCAGGCTAAAAAAATACTATATTCCATTTTTCATGTTTACAATGTTTTTTGGCGGTGGGCTGATTCCCTTTTATCTGCTGATCGTAGATTTGAAGCTTTATGATACGTTTTGGGTCTATATATTGCCTTCGATGTTCAGCGCCTACAATATGATCATCATTCAGTCGTTTGTACGGGATTTGCCCGGAGAGCTGATTGAATCGGCGAAAATAGATGGCGCCAACGAATATCGAATCTTTTTCCAGATGATTCTTCCGCTGTCAAAACCGGTACTGGCAACAATTTCCCTGTTTTCCGTTGTGGGGCATTGGAACTCCTATTTCGACTCGATGATATATACAAATTCGCCGGCGCTCCAGACGATCCAGCTTTATTTGAAAAAAGTTATAACAGACCCTTCTATGGCCAA
>JAETOX010000367.1 GCA_021771575.1 Bacteroides sp.
CCTTTCCTTTCTGCAATATAGCCTGAACAACTTTATTGTAAACGGAAAGGTAATTTTTTTGTATAACAATCGACGCGCACCCGCATAGCGGGTGGTTGATTGTTTCGCCCATCTCCATTTTTCGGATCAGCGAAAAATGGAGATGGGCGAAACAGACTAAAGTCCATAATAAAAAAGGAAAACCTATTCGCTAAGGTTTTCCAATATTCATGAGACATCGGGGATTCGAACCCCGGACAACTTGATTAAAAGTCAAGTGCTCTACCGACTGAGCTAATATCCCATACAACTATTTAGTTGTAATGCCCAGAGCCGGAATCGAACCAGCGACACGAGGATTTTCAGTCCTCTGCTCTACCAACTGAGCTATCTGGGCATAAAAATTGCGGGGGCAGGATTTGAACCTACGACCTTCGGGTTATGAGCCCGACGAGCTTCCAGACTGCTCCACCCCGCGACGTTTCTTATATTATTATATACAATAAGTTTGAAAATATCAATACTTATTTTACTGGGCGGAGGTGGATTCGAACCACCGAAGCAAGTTGCAGCAGATTTACAGTCTGTCCCCTTTGGCCACTCGGGAACCCGCCCATATTGTCTTCAACTCAATGAGTTTTTCGAGCCGATGATCGGACTCGAACCGATAACCTGCTGATTACAAATCAGCTGCTCTGCCAATTGAGCCACATCGGCACATTTAGTTGAAAAGTGGGGCCTATAGGGCTCGAACCTATGACCCTCTGCTTGTAAGGCAGATGCTCTCCCAGCTGAGCTAAGACCCCAGATATGAAATTGTTTCTTCTATTTAAGAAGAGCGACCCGGATGGGATTCGAACCCACGACCTCCGCCGTGACAGGGCGGCGCTCTAACCAGCTGAGCCACCGGGCCATCTGAAGGACTATGCCTTCAAAACCACATACTGAACTTCCGAAACCTTTTAAACCTTCTAAACAGCCTTTCTGGATAAGCCCTCGACCGATTAGTGACAGTCAGCTCCGTACATTGCTGCACTTCCACCTCTGCCCTATCTACCTCGTCGTCTTCAAGGGGTCTTA
>JAETOX010000107.1 GCA_021771575.1 Bacteroides sp.
TACATTTCTTTTTTCTTATTTTTATTCTCCTTTTAAAACTTCCACTGGATTTGTTCCGGCAGCCTTCCGACTCTGCCATAAGAGTGTACAAAAAGCAACCCCAGCTGTTAGCAGCAGGGCAATAACAAAGATCCACCCGCTCAAAGGTGTACATTCGGAATAATTTTCCATATATTTCCGGATAATCAGTATGGCTATCGGTATGGCTATGACAAAGGCACAACCGATCAATAGCAGGAATCTGCGAATCAACAGAAAAAGAACTTCGGCCGTGGTTGCTCCGTTTACTTTCCGCACACCGATCTCCCGATAGCGTTGTCGCGCATCAAAGTAGGCAAATCCGAACAGTCCGACCGAAGAAATTCCGATAGCCAGTAAGGTAAAAAGGGTTGCGATGGCAACAACCTTCTTATCTTTAGCATATAACTCTTCTATTTTATCTTCAAAAAAGACATATTCGAATTCTCCCGGAGTTTCCATGACTGTATAAAGTTTACGTAAAAAAGTAAGGACTTCCTGCTCTTTCCCTTCTGTGATGTGGAAATGATAAGGTCTGTTGTCTTTGTCACCAAAATAAATTAAGACCAACGGCAAAACAGGAGTCGATAAATGGGTGAAACGAAAATCTTTCACTACCCCGATCACTTTCCATCCCCGTCCCCAGGCATTGCTAATCAATTCGGCCTCTTTTATATTTTCGATGCCCAACTTTTTCATAGCAGTCTCGTTGAGAACTACTTTTTCTTCCCGTCCTCTATCCAAATACTTATCAAAAAAACGGCCTTCTATAAGTTGTAAACCGTACAACTGCTTAAACTCCGGATCAACATCCGCTAAAGCGCAGGAGATATAATCCATATCTCCCTGGGCGCTTTTCCATGGCATCAGGTTATAATCCAACCAGGAAACCCCGGCACAGGCATGCTGAATGTAGGGATATTTCCTGATTTCGTTTTCAATGTATGCTATTTTATCTTCATGTTTATTCAGGATTGCCTGAGTACGCTCCATCATCTCCTCTCTTTCTTGCTCATCTTCCCCCCAATACCGTTCAACTTTAGGTTCCTTAAATAACATCGCCAACATGATATTCTCCCGGTTAAGCCCGATATCTTTCTGTTGCATAAAATGTAATTGTTTGATGAAATAAAAGGAGACAATCAACATCATCATGGTCATGACATATTGTATGCCTAACAGCAGGTGTCGGACAGCCACAATATGTTTTCCGCTCCCAGAGCCTTTAATTGCCATTGCTGGTCTTATATGACTGTATTTCCAGAAAGGTCCTATAGCAGCGAACAAAGGTAATAGGAGTATTGCTCCCCCACATACCATTAAATCAAACCCAAGGTTCAAACGCAAAGGAATGCCCAGCTTATTTTCGATCCATCCGGAAGTGCAGACCAAAAAAACCAAGGCTAATCCCACCGCTCCGACCACCAAGAGCAGGTTTTCTATCCAAAAGCCCGACCACAATGTTCGGTTACTTACTCCGTGTACCTTTTTTATCCCCAACTCTTTGTCCCGTTTCAGTAAAGCTACCTGATAGATATTTATATAATTCACCATGCTGATGATTAAAACGATCAAGCCCGCCAGCAATAAAATGATCAAGGAGTGTATATTCCCCCGACGTAAAGTGTCGAGGACGCTAGTGGCTATACCTCGATTAAAATATAACTCCACCAATGGAATAAAATGATAAAAGTAGTGCTGGGCACCGAAAAATTTATCGTCCGTCAACCGTTTTTCAATTTCCCGGATACCGGACTTCTGGTGGAGCAGGATAAACTCAGCTTTCATCCGGTAAAAATCAGGTCGTTCGAGAATCAGCATATCGAAAGAAAAAGAACTATTGATGGGTATATCTTTCAGTACCCCAGTAACTTTATATATCTGGTTCCAGTAGGGAATTTCCTTCCCAAGAGGATATTGCTCTCCAAAAACTTTCCGTGCAAAAGATTCAGTAACGACCACATCGGTTACTTGTTTTAAAACCGTAGCCGTATCTCCCAATAGCAAGGGAAAAGTAAATACTTCAAAAAAATGAGAATCGGTAAACAGTACATCCGTTTTGATGGGCCGATCGTTTACAGTGATAATTTCTCCGGCAAAAATGCCTACCGCCGTATGTGCTTTTACTTCCGGATAATCTCCTATTCTATCCCGGCAATTGATGATTTCACTCAACTCAGGTACATCTCTATCCGAAGCAGTAGAGACGCAGGCGTAAATCCGTTCATATTCCTTATGAAATTTATCGGTGGTATATTCCTGCCATACATACTTCACGATTACCAGTATACAAGCTAATCCGATAGCAAGGCCCACCATACCGATTACCGAACACAGCCGGTTCGCTTTCAAAGATCTATAAGCAAAAAAGATTTGTCTTTTAAGTTCCATAACAATCAACCTTATCCATTGTCATTCTTTCTCTTTACATTTGTTTCTTCTTTATTCGTTTCTCAGCAAAAGTTTGAAGTCGATCATGGCATATCCGAATTTATAGTTTACCTATATTTTGCAATCGGTATGCCATTTACCTTAAAAGATTGATAATAAGAACTTTTTTAAGATTCAATTTGGGAAAGTTGTCAAAAAAAAAGACAATCATTGTATAAATTATTGACAATATGCCTGAAAAGTTATCTTAGTCCAATGACTTGCCGGGCAAAATTGAAGGTTTCGTTCCTTATTTCGGGAATCGCTTTAGAAGATAAACCATAAGCAATCACATGTACTCCGGCCTCGGGAAAAGCGACCGCTCGTTTCTCCGAGGCAGGGGTACCTAATTCCCCGAACATTTTCAGAGCAGCTTTGATTTCGATGGTTTCGTCCTGATGATCGGAATCTTTGTAATAATATCCCAAGAAGACCGGTTGATGGACTTTACCGAATTCGTGGCGATTCATCCTCATGTCGAGCAGTTGTTGCAGATACACCTGTGCTTCAACCCGGTATTTACAATACCAGTATTTACAATCCTCGCTATCGGCCGGATCATCCGAAACCGAATATTTTCCTCCATGAACAGCCCGGGATATCTGTAATCCCCAAGGACCACTCAATAAAGATGCCAACGGATTTTTTATTTTAATATTGGGAGAATAAAGGATCAAGCCATCCACCAATTCCGGAAAATCCGCCGCCAGCATTAAAGCCAGCGTACAGCCGGTAGAGGTGGCCATGATAATTACTTTCTTCCCCAATTTATGCGCTACCGCCAATGCCTCCTGCGCAGAACCGTAGAGCCGGGCGGGAGTCATATCCAGCAAAGGTTCGGCAGTGATCAGCCCATGTCCGGCTAAACGCGGCAAATAGGCATTTACTTTAAATTCCTGTATAAAATCGTGTGTGATCGGATAGCCTTCCCGACGACTGGCAGTAAAACCATGCAAATATAGTAAAACATACTCCGTAGGCCGCGCAACCGAATCGCCCCATACAATGATTCCTTCATTATCCGGTTTAACTGGATATTGTTTTTCTTTGCCCTCCACATAGCGGGTTATACTATCGATGCCGACCGGTATATCCGGTAATCCTACCGGTAATGCCGTTACCGGTAGCTTCGGTCCTACCCAGTATATGACCGCCAAAATGACGATAATCAACAAAGGAATCATATAACGTTTCATATAGACTCGATCCGGATCTTTATTGTTTTATTTCTTCTATCAACATTTCCAATGCCTTGGCTGCCGCTTTAGCAATATTCCGCTCCCGGGTAAAAGAAAAAGTAAATTTACGGGCTATACTCTTTTCCGGAGTAGCCACTCCGATCCAGACAGTTCCCACCGGTTTTTCCGGAGTTCCGCCTCCCGGTCCGGCTATCCCGGAAGTAGCAACCGCATAATCGGTTTGCAACTGTTTCTTTACCCCTTCGGCCATCTGGATTACCACAGTTTCACTCACAGCTCCTTGTTCCCGTATATCTTCCTCCTTCACGCCTAATACGTTTGTTTTTACTTCATTCGCATAGGAAACAATACTTCCTTTAAAATAATCCGAGCTCCCGGGTACCGAGGTAATCAAGTGGGCGATATAGCCTCCAGTGCAACTCTCTGCCGTGGCAACCGTCATTTCTTTATTACGTAACAATTCTCCCAATTGTTTTTCGATCGAGTCTTCTCCTTCGGTATATTTTAATCCGGCTAACTCCTGTTTCAGGCTCCCGTAAGTTTCCTCCATGTGTTTTACCCCATCTCCCTTGGCTGTCAGACGCAACTTTACTAGTCCCGGAGAAGGCAAATAAGCTAATTTCAAGCCGTCTTTCAGCCGATCTTCCCATTTCTCCAAACGCTCTGCCAATTGGGACTCAGGAATATCATAAACTTTCAACATCCGGTATTCTAATTGAAGATGGGGATATTTGGTTTTGAGTCCCGGCACGACGTATGTTTCCATCAAATGTTCCATTTCGAAAGGTACTCCAGGCATGGCAATCAACGATTTCCATCCCCGCTCGAACCACATACCAGAAGCGGTTCCCTTGAAATTACGCAATATCCGGCAATTATCCGGAAGCAAAGCCTGGCTTTTATTCCCCTCGTTCATAGCCAAGCCTCTTCCCTTCAGCAATTCTTCCAGCCACCCCATTGCCTCGGGATGAAGCACCAAACGGGAACCGAAATATTCGGCCAGTACCTTTTTCGTTACATCGTCTTTGGTCGGTCCTAACCCACCTGTCACCAGAATCAGATCCACTTCCCCCATCGCATATTCTACCGTATTGTAGATCTCATCCCGTTTGTCCGGAATCGAAAGTATCTCTGTTACCTCCACCCCTATATTTGTCAAACGATGGGCAATGTACTGAGAATTTGTATCGAGAATCTGTCCCATCAGTATCTCGTCACCGATGGTAATAATAATTGCTTTCATGTATATTGAATTTTCATTTTCACTACAAAACTACACTTTTTTTATTGTGTTTTTTCACTTCTTTTTGTGGGACTTCAGATCATTTCGGGCAATGTGTCTAATCCGTTTTAACAAGGAAGGATGTGAATAATATACCCATTCGTAGAGCGGATGCGGAGTAAGGTTGCTAAGCGCTTTTACAGAAATTTTCTTTAGCCCGGAAATCAAATGATCGCCGTTATGATTCCGGGCAGCAAAAGCATCCGCCTCATATTCATTATGACGCGACCACATATTCATAAACAGCCCTAATACCATACTTACGGGGGAATAAAGGATGGCAAAAGCGATCAATCCCAATTGAAAATAAGCCTTGTCCCCCCCTAAAGCTTCCGACAAAGCCGGTTGATTCACGAACATAGCGAATAGCCATAGTAGAATTCCCGTTTGAATCACTGAGGCTAACAGAAATTGTAGGGTATGTTTCTTTTGATAGTGCCCTATCTCGTGAGCCAACACAGCCACAATTTCTTCTACGGTCAATTCCTGTATCAATGTATCGTAGAGTACAACTCTTTTCCGGGGCCCAAAACCTGTGAAATAAGCATTGGCTTTCGTGGAGCGCCGTGAACCGTCGATCACATAGATATTATCGAGCTTAAAGCCTGCCTTAGTTGCAAACTCCTGAATTTTATCTCTCAGGATTCCCTCCTCTAAGGGAACTTGTTTATTGAACAAAGGCACGATGAGCTGTGAATAAAACATACTCATAAATACCGTAAATAAGGTAATTATCCCCCAGGCATACACCCAAAAATAAGTCCCTGCCCATTTATAAAACCACACTACGACAGCTAACAAAGCGCCCCCAATCAAACCGGAAATTAGCATGCTTTTCAACATATCCAACCAATAGGTCTTCACTGTTGTCTTATTGAAGCCGTATTTTTCTTCTATATGGAAGGTGGCATACCAGTCGAAAGGTAAAGACAATATCCCGGAAGCCAACGACAATCCCAACATAAATATCAGGGTTTGAAGAATCGTATTTCCGGTCTGAGCCACTACCCAGGCGTTATACCATCCAAAACCGCCCAGACAGAGAAATATCAGCATCACGGCAAAAGAAAAAGAAGAACTGAAAAGATCTAATCGATTATTTTCCCGTTTGTAGCGTTGAAAACGTTCGTATTCCTTTTCGTCATATATTCCCCGCAATTTTTCAGGTAATACCGGAGCCATCGCCCGCATATTCAGCCACTCTAATCCTCTCTCTAAAAGAAAGTCCAGGCATAAAAACACAACAATAACTATAAATATCATTTCACTATTCATAATCAGCTTATTTATCAAACGACAAAAGTAGAAAAAAGATGAAACAGATAAAATGGATGAAAGGGATAAAGCGGATAAAGGAGTTAAAATAGAATGAAGCAGTTAAAATGGTTAAAACAGGATGGGATAAATGAAGAGAAAACGGTTAAGTTACCGGATAAACCGCTTTTACCGTTTTATCCTTATTAGAGAAAAATTTCTGTAAAACTTTAGCCATTTTCATTTATTAATTTTAATTTCGTTGCCAAATGGACAGGAATGCAGATTATCCCGCCACATCTATCAAAAAACATTATAAACCAATAAGATAAAATATGGCAGAATTCATTTATCAGGAACCGTTTCCTATTGAAAAGGATACGACAACGTACCGTCTTCTTACCAAAGAGTATGTAAAAACCATTACTTGTGAAGGGCGGAAAATATTGAAAATAGAAAAAGAAGGTCTGGAATTGCTTGCCCGGGAAGCATATGCCGACGTTTCTTTCTACCTGCGTGCTACACATTTGCAAAAGCTGGCCGACATATTAAACGATCCGGAGGCGAGTGACAACGATAAATTCGTAGCGCACACCATGTTGATCAATCAGGTTGTAGCAGCAGAAGGCCAGCTACCTACTTGCCAAGATACTGGTACTGCTATTTGCATCGGTAAAAAAGGAGAAAATGTATGGACCGGCTGTAATGATGCAGAAGCTATCAGTAAAGGCGTATTCGAAACCTACCGCGATCGTAATCTGCGGTATTCGCAGGTAGTTCCCTTTACTATGACCGAAGAAAAGAATACAGGCACGAATTTACCGGCACAGATCGATTTATATGCTACCCAAGGGGATAAATATGAATTTCTGTTTATCACAAAGGGAGGCGGTTCGGCCAACAAAACTTTTCTTTATCAGCAGACCAAAGCTTTATTGAATGAAGAAACACTCACCCGTTTCATTTCTGAAAAAGTATTGGATCTGGGAACCTCTGCTTGCCCTCCCTATCATTTGGCAGTTGTGATTGGCGGGACTTCTGCAGAAGCCAATCTGGCCACTGTAAAAAAAGCCTCAGCAGGATATTATGACCATCTGCCAACTTCCGGTAATGAGGGGGGCCGTGCTTTCCGGGATCTGGAATGGGAAGAGAAAATCCTGAAGATCTGCCGCGACAAAGGTATCGGCGCTCAATTCGGCGGTAAATACTGGGTACACGATGTTCGGGTTATCCGTCTGCCCCGCCATGCCGCATCCTGTCCGGTCGGCATCGGTGTCAGCTGTAGTGCCGACAGAAATATCAAAGGCAAAATTACAGAAGACGGTATTTTCCTGGAACAACTGGAAAAAAATCCAGCCCGTTTCCTGCCAAAAGAAACTCCGGCCCTAGCTCCGGCAGTTGATATTGATCTGGACCGACCAATGGAAGAAGTGCTGAAGGAACTAACGAAATATCCGGTAAAAACCCGTCTGAACCTTTCTGGTACCCTGATCGTAGCCCGTGATATCGCTCATGCCCGTATCAAACAAATGATCGACGAAGGTAAACCGATGCCTGACTATTTCAAAAAACATCCTATTTATTATGCCGGGCCGGCGAAGACCCCGCAAGGTATGGCTTCCGGTAGCTTCGGTCCTACCACAGCAGGACGCATGGATCCGTACGTCGACCTATTCCAATCCTTAGGCGGCTCGATGATTATGGTGGCCAAAGGCAACCGTTCCCAGGCCGTTACCGATGCCTGTAAAAAACATGGCGGTTTCTATCTGGGCTCTATCGGAGGTCCTGCTGCTATTCTGGCTAAAGAAAGCATCAAATCGGTAGAAGTGGTGGATTTCGAAGAATTAGGTATGGAAGCTGTACGCAAAATCCGGGTAGAAAACTTCCCTGCTTTTATTATTGTCGACGATAAAGGCAATGATTTCTTTGCTGAATGGGCACATTAAAAACCCATTTCAACTTCTTTTATCCTTATCCGGGGGCACCGGATAAGGATAAATAAAACTTTTCTCTTTCTCCTTACGTAACACCACATATCTCATATTTATCCGATATGAAAGGTGTATTACTTGCATGGTCTACTGCATTTGTTTAGGCGGTATTGAAATTCGATACTCATGTCATGGTATTTTTCCACTTCGGAAATCTTTATGACAGTCAGAGCTTTCCAACCGGTCACGACTTATGCAATGGAATGGCTTGCAGCTTCTTTTTATGCCGCAATGATTCCCTAGCTGAATACTAAAGATTACATACTGGGAGGTATGATTATAGCAGGCTCATTGCTGATTCTGATTACCCCTAAAAAAGGGAAATACACTCACCAATCCGAAGATTTTATTACAGACTGACTATTTGGACTTTATTCTTTCCTGAAGGTAACTCATCAATGATTCGGAATCTTCGGGATGGAACCATTGAATGTCTGCATCCCGGCGGAACCAGGATAGCTGTTTGCGGGCATAGCGCCGGGTATTTCGTTTAATCAGCCGGACAGCTTCCTCATAATCAGTAAGTCCTTCGAAATAATCGAATAATTCTTTATATCCAACTGTATTAAGGGCATTCAGTTGCCTTCCGGGCCATAATTTCCGGGCTTCCTCCACCAATCCTTCTGCAAGCATCTGGTCTACCCGCTCATTGATCCGGCGATAAAGTTCGTCGCGGTCGCGGTTCAACCCGACCCGTATGATATCGAAACCCCGGTCTTTGGGTGTATTTTTTCGTAGCGAAGAATAAGGCACACCAGCCATCCGACATACTTCGACGGCATGGATCACCCGCTTACCGTTGTTCAAATCCACTTGTTCATAAAATACAGGATCCAATTCTTTCAGCATATTGCGGATAGGCTCCAAGCCTTCTTTTTCGTACAGTTCCATCAATTCTGCCCTTAATTCCGGCGCAATGGTGGGAATATCATCTATTCCTTTACACACAGCATCGATATAGAGCATCGAACCTCCAGTCATCAGGACGACATCTGTGGTGCGAAACAATTCCCGGATTTTATCCAAAGCCTGTACCTCGAATTGCCATGAATTGTAATAGTCTTCTACAGAGATAGATTGAATGAAATAGTGAGGTACAGCCGATAGTTGCTCCGAAGTAGGTACAGCTGTCCCTATTTTCAT
The DNA here is from genome assembly GCA_021771575.1 of Bacteroides sp. GTDB lineage: Bacteria > Bacteroidota > Bacteroidia > Bacteroidales > Marinifilaceae > Odoribacter. The sequence goes on from JAETOX010000107.1 coordinate 9,318, forward strand.
TTCTTTATAAATTTGACGCGAATCGCAAGAAATAATCGAAGTATGAAATGTCCGGGCAATCTGTATACTGAGGTCTGTTTTTCCGACCCCCGTCGGCCCAAGCAAGACAAGTAATGTTTTCATTAAATTGAAAAAGTCGAAAAGGTCAAAAAGCCAAAGAAGTCAAAAAGGCCGAAAGTGTCCGAACCTTTCTGACTTCTCTGACAACTTCGGTCTTCTCTAACTTATAGTTTATCTATATAATCGTCCAAACTCTCGTAACGATCGTCATATCCATCCTCATCGTTATAATCATCTTCCCGATAATCTTCGTCATCTCCAAAACGATAATCCTCATCGTCATCGTCCCCACGTCTGCGATCACCACCGAATTCTTCCATAAAACTATCGTCGTATTCATCGTCGTCCTTGTCAAATGCCCAATCTTCATTCGCATCGTATTCTGTTTGTCTGGGCAATTCCCCTTCACAATACACGCACAAAGGAAGAATATCGGCCGAGTCTCCGATATATTCTCCGGCATATTCTACTTTTAAATACTTGTTGGCAAAGAAGTCGTAAACATATTCCAATTCGATACAACTGGCATTGACAACCTCCCGGATGGTTGTGACGTCCATCACTAACGTATTGTTTTCTTCATCATCGTCGGCAGACATTTCCATCAGTGCGATTTCTTTGCCCCGGTTACCCATTTTATCCAAAGTAAAGAAAGAAGCCATCTGCGAGCCGTCGAAACTCAAGGTTTCCACTATCTTATCATGCAGTTGCTGGAAAGTTTGTTCACCGTTAATAGCTATTTCACACCTAAAATCTGTACTGTCTGGTTTACTGATTTCAAATCTGTAGTCCATATCATTAAAGTTTTATAATCCAAA
>JAETOX010000368.1 GCA_021771575.1 Bacteroides sp.
GGCAGAGAAAACACTTCCCTGTGCTGCTTTGATACCGTTGGCTTTAGTTAGCAAGAGGATCAGAGCGGCCGCGGAGAGCATCAGAATTTCAATAATGGAGGACATACCCACCGTTACAATGTTTCCGTCGACAAAATGGGAGGGGCGCAAGTTATCAAAAGAACCGAAAATGACAATAAACACCGTAGCGATAATGAAAATTAAGACAGAAATGAAAGCCTGTCTTTTATTGGCGACATTCTTAGATTCGTAATGTGTGTTGTCAAGCAGGCCCTCCTCAACCCGTCGGCGATATTCCGGATCATTTTCTAATTCTTTGCCCACCCGTAAAGAATATAAAGCTCCGAGAAAAACGCCCAGTAGAGTGGCCGGGATAGTGACCATGAGAATATTCAGTAGGGAAATATCGAAACCTGTCAGCAACCCTAATAAAGCAACGGTTGCAGCAGAGATGGGACTGGCTGTGATTGCCTGTTGAGAAGCAATGACGGCGATTCCAAGTGGGCGCTCGGGACGAATCTTTGTTTCGCGGGCTACTTCGGCAATAACGGGCAATACGGAATAAGCGACGTGGCCTGTTCCGGCTATGAAGGAAAAAAAGTAAGTAACCAACGGACTGAGAAAAGTGATTTGGGAAGGGTTCTTACGCAATAAGTGTTCAGCAACCCTAACCATCAGGTCCAATCCACCTGCGGCCTGCATACAAGCCGCTGCGGTAATTACCGCTACGATCATCAGCATGACATCGATGGGTGGAGTAGTAGGTTGAAGCCCGAAAACAAAAGTAAGAATCCCCAATCCGATTCCCCCCATCACCCCCAGACCGATCCCACCTAAACGGGCTCCAACGATGATTGCTGTTAAAACAAAAGCAAACTGTAGTATCATAAATTATAGGTTTATTCTTGTAGAATTGTACCTGAAAAGAGTAAAAAGGTTTCATTCGTTCTAATATATCTCACAGGATTGACGCAGGAAATTTCGAATGTTCGCGTAGACCTGGCTGGTTGAACCGAATCGATATATCTCACATTTTTCTTGCACGATTGGAAAAA
>JAETOX010000108.1 GCA_021771575.1 Bacteroides sp.
GTTGGCATCAGCAGTACACGTTTTTTAAGCAATCCGGTCATGCAACAACAACTGGCGGCAGGCAAAACACAGAAAATCGGGATTGAAGGTAATTTCGACCCGGAGATTATCATGAACCTTTCCCCCGATTTGATTTTGATTTCTCCGTTTAAACAGGGAGGGTATGACAACATGAAAGAAATAGGGGTGCCCCTGTTACCTCATTTGGGATACAAAGAAATGACTCCCCTCGGACAGGCCGAATGGATCAAATTTGTCGGACTACTAATCGGACAGGAAAAAGAAGCCAACGAAATATTTGCAGAAATCGAGGAAAAATACAACCGGCTCAAAACATTGACGGCAGATATTGACCATCGACCGGTAGTTCTCAGTGGAGAAATCCACGGAGGGACTTGGTATGCCGTAGGAGGACAAAGTTTTTTGGCTCAAGTATTCAAAGATGCCGGAGCTGATTATTTTCTGAAAGACGATTCCCGTTCGGGAGGGGTTTATCTGGATTTCGAAACGGTATATGCGCGTGCCGACAGCGTCGATTACTGGCGTATTCTGAACAGTTATCCTGGAAAATATTCATACAATGTATTGGAAGCCCAAGACGCTCGGTATACCGATTTCAAGGCTTTCCGGAAAAAAGGAGTCATTTATTGCAATATGCGGGAAAAAGCATATTATGAAAATATGCCTATGGAACCAGAATTACTGTTAGCGGATTTTATCAAAGTATTTCATCCGGATTTGTTACCCGATTATCAACCGGTCTATTACCACCTTCTAAAAGAATAGCAAAATGGCAAATACCGGAAAAAATACGCTTTTCATTGTGTTGCTTCTTGCAGTGATCGTGTTACTTCTGTTTCTGAACATGGTACTGGGCTCGGTACATATCCCGATGGGCTCAGTATGGAATATACTCACCGGCCAAGGAGAGGAACCCGGCGCCTGGCAGAACATCATCTGGAAATCCCGTTTTCCTCAGGCTCTGACAGCTTTAGTTGCCGGAGCCGGGCTCTCGATCAGTGGCTTACAGATGCAGACTGTATTCCGCAATCCCCTGGCCGGTCCTTCCGTGTTGGGTATTAGCTCGGGAGCCAGTCTGGGAGTTGCATTTGTCGTATTATTCTCCGGCAGCATCGGAGGGGTCGCCCTCAGTCATTTGGGATTCATTGGAGAAGTGGCCCTTTCCATAGCAGCGATTATAGGATCGCTGTCTGTTATGGCTCTGATCGTTTTCGCTTCCCGCAAAGTAAAAGGTAATGTCACCTTGTTGATTATCGGAGTTATGATCGGCTATCTAGCCAACGCCATCATCGGCATTCTGAAATTTTTCAGCGTAGAAGAAGATATCAAAACATACGTAATTTGGGGATTAGGTAGTTTTGCGCGGGTATCCGGGAATCAAATGATGTTATTCGTCACCATTATGGTCATCCTGATTCCGTTATCGTTCTTACTAGTAAAGACCTTAAATTTGCTGATGCTGGGAGACGGCTATGCACGCAATCTGGGCCTGAATATCAAACGGGCCCGCATTCTGGTTATCGCCTGTTCCGGCGTGTTGACCGCTATCGTAACTGCTTACTGCGGCCCTATTATTTTTTTGGGACTGGCCGTTCCTCATTTGTGCCGGGCGATCTTCCAAACTTCCGACCACCGTCTGCTCATGCCTGCCGCGTTGATCATGGGGGCTGCGCTGGCGCTGGCGTGTAACTTGATTGCCCGGATGCCGGGATTTGAGGGAGCCTTACCGGTCAATTCCGTCACAGCACTGATCGGTGCCCCGGTTGTTGCCTCTGTGTTATTCCGTAAACGTAAAAGCGAACTGAATGAATAAGATTGCCACCATACAATTGCAGCATCTGAACATCGGATACCGAGGGAAAACCCACCACAAAGTAGTGGCGGAAAATATCTGTGCCTCCATCTATAGCAATGAGTTAACCTGTCTTTTAGGTACCAACGGTGTCGGAAAATCGACTTTACTCCGTACCCTCTCTGCTTTTCAGCCCAGATTGCAAGGAGATATTCTGCTGATGGATAAGAACCTGAACCAATATAAGGAAAAGGAACTTTCTACCGTGATCAGTGTTGTACTGACGGAAAAATGCGATATCCGCAATATGACTGTCAGGGAATTAGTTGGCATGGGCCGCAGTCCTTATACCGGTTTTTGGGGAAACCTCAGCAATAAAGATCGTGAGATTGTCGAAAAAGCCATCGAATCGGTAAATATTCGTCCACTGGCCTCTCGTATGCTTCATACCCTGAGCGATGGCGAGCGCCAGAAAGCGATGATCGCCAAAGCGCTGGCTCAGGAAACCCCGGTGATTTATCTGGACGAGCCCACCGCTTTTCTGGATTTTCCTAGTAAAGTGGAGATTATGCAACTTCTTCACCACCTTACCCGTGAAACCGACAAAACCATTTTCCTCTCCACGCATGATCTGGAACTGGCTTTGCAAATAGCCGACAAAATCTGGCTAATGGACAAAACCAATGGGATCACGAGCGGTACACCCGAAGACTTGGCGCTAGACGGTCATCTCAGCAATTTTTTTGCCCGTAAAGGCATTACCTTCGACATGGAATCGGGACTTTTCCGCATCACCAATAACTACCGCCGACAAATCCGATTGACAGGCCATGGTTACCGCTATGCGATGATACGGAAAGCACTGCAACGCAATGAAATTTTCGCCGCCCGAAATATCGAAGCGGATATCCACATCGAAACCAATAACCCAGAACAGGAAGGATTTATTCTGCATTTTCCGGACCGTCCTAGCCTGAAAGCGGATTCTATCGAACATTTATTGCAATTTCTATCCGAATAGCTCATTCCGGTATACGACACGTGGGTATAATTGACTCTAAATCAAACACATTACAGCAAGAAAAAAATCATAAATTTCAATGTCCTGCCCAATGCCACCTAAAGTAATGCAACGATACCCGTCTATCAGGCGATTTGCTGACGACGGACTTGCGGGTAAGTGGAATGAAGGATTACATAAGTCTTACCTGCCAGAAAGCAACGCCAGAATTAATGTATAAGTCTTCACTGAATCCTGTGTCACATCTCCTTTCACCCGACCAAGAGCTGCACGGATACGCTCTGTTTATACCATTAGCTCCTAGTAAATATAGCTCTTTTTGCCAATTACCCAAACCATCCAACCAGCATGGCGGACTACCGCAACAGCAATGTCCGCCAGCAGATCCGGCAAAACAGAGACGTTCCCACTTTTCATTTGTTTTCCCGTTTTGTATAATCGTTCTACCAACTTAAAATCTATATCCGATCCCCAAGGTTACAAAAGTGTTATGCCGCTTTAAATGCCCATTGTCGCTCAATAAATATTCTTTGAGGTGCAATTTTATGCTCCAATGATTTCTGAAAGTAGTCCCGATATTGGTTTGTACGGTTCCTCCGCAATTGAACTCCTTATCACTTCGTATACCTTTTGTTTTTCTGTAGTCCGAATACCCCACAGCTAATCCGCCACGTACTCCCCATTGTCATTTGCAATCGATGATCCGGTACTCATAATAAGGACAAAAAAGCAACGCCATGGGTTGGTAACGAACACCCCAAAAAGAAGTTGTCTTTTCAGCCAAATAATCCATACTTCCACCAATCTGATGCCTGTAATATTTACCGATGGACCGGTTGTAATCCAATACAAAAGTCTTCCCTTTATCGAAACCGGTTCCTCCCTGCACAGCAATCTCATTTTTAGACTGAGCCATCACCGGCATCGAGAACAGCAAAAAGATGTAGATAAATAATTTTTCTGACATAATTTCAATTTTATTATATATTCAAAATTTATCATTCAATGTCTGTCGTTATTTTCATTACCAAAATACTGAATAAATCACGTTGGAGAACAACAGCAAGGCCTACACCGGCTGCATCACCATGATCCAATCGACCTCACCGACCAAACGGAGGTCCTGCCAATATGTACACGACACCGACATTACCGCTATCGATATGAATACGAACCACTTTTTCCACATGACGTGATAAAGATATAAAAAAGAGGAAATGGAGAAAACGGGGGAAATAGGATGCAATGGTCGAACTATCTGATAAAACGCTTTATCTGTAAAAAGGATCTTCAGTTATCAATATTATATCCAACTGACATTCACAAAGAAAAGTTCTGCATACCTCCTCACATTTCTGCACGAGTAAAATGAAAAAAGGGTGTTCCGGAGGGAATAAAGCCCACAATTCGCGAGCCAGAGTCATTTGAAAAATCCGCTCGACGGTTTTCGGTGGACAGACTGTTTGCCGGGCTAAAGCAGCAATAAATTCCCGGTTCATTACTACCGTCCGGCTATGAGTATCAACATTGCCTTCGGCTAATTTTACTGCTTTGCCGATCATGATTCCCATAGTTATTCGGGCTATTCCTTCTTCTTGAGCGATTTTCAGGGTTTCACCGATATAATTTCCATAATGAACAAAAGCCTGAGGGGGTAAATCCGGGAAACGCCATTTCAGGACTTTCTCGCTTTTCGCCCCTGAATTGATCACGATATGGGTACACCCCAAGGCCCTCGCCACTTGTATTTCTTTCCGGATCGTCGCAACAAAAGCTTCTGAAGAAAAAGGCCGCACCACACCCGAGGTACCAATAATAGAAATTCCTCCTACGATTCCCAATTTGGGATTAAAAGTCTTTTGTGCCAGTTCTTCTCCTCCAGGCACCGAAATACAGATGATCACCCCATTATTCAATCCCTGATTCGCCAGTATTTTCTCAGTTTCTGCTGTCATCATTTTCCGAGGTACAGGGTTGATAGCCGGTTCTCCAACAGCCAGTCCCAAACCGGGCAAAGTGACCGTACCGACACCTTCCCCTCCCTGAAAGTATATCCCCGGTTCGTCACACAAGCTGACAGTAGCCCGAATTTCCCTCCCATGCGTCACATCCGGGTCATCACCGGCATCCTTCAAGACAGTACAGGTCACCGCTTTCTCTCCAATTTCAGTATGATAAACAGGAAGTTCCACCTCTTCTCCGTCAGGTAAGGCGATGCGGCACTGTCCGTAACGCTCTCCGGTCAATAAGGTCAACAAGGCCGCTTTCGCCGCAGCACAGGCGCAACTACCGGTCGTGTATCCGCTACGCAAAGGGAAAAAGCCCGGTAAAAGCCGTTCAACCCAATGCCGGAATCCGTTTTGTCCGGTCACAACATAAAAACCGTCAGGAAGAGGGGGACGTTTTACTACAACCACCGGAATATGCCGACATGCGGCAGCTGCCACTTTCGCTTCGAAATAACCGCTTGAACCGCTTTCCTTTGTCAGTATGGCATCAGGCTGCAACTGCTCCAACAACTCTTCCTCATACCCTTCCCCGCTGAAAAATACCAAACGCTCCTGAGGGAAACCGTATTTCAGAGCCAGCTGTACGGACTCCGGGCGGTCCAATACCCGGAACCAACAAGGATGTTTCTCCCAATATACCTGTAACCGGGGAATAGTTTGTACGCCCGATAAAGCCAAAAGATTTCCGATATGATGTTCCTGTAGCCAAGCGATAGCTTCTTCATATGTCTCACACCACACCAATGCGGGATCGCGTGGCGGATAAACCCGCTCATAACGGATCACCGGAACACCAAGTTCCCCGGCAGCCTCCGCAATGTTCCGATGCAATTGCTCCGCAAAAGGATGAGCGGCATCCACGATTAAACGAATTTCATGTTCCCGGCAAAAAGCAACGATTTGCACAGCATCCCTTCCTCCACTAAGCCGGATACCGTGTTTACACTCCACTTGTTGCATCTCTCCCCGGGTAGAATAATAAAAAGGCTGCCCGGCCGAGTCCAATGTCTCCGCCACCGCCCTGCCTTCTGTGGTTCCGCCGAATATCAATATCATAATTGAAAAAGTCAAAAAAGTCGAAAAAGCCACTTCGACTTACTCTGTCCACAAAAATAGAGATAATATTGTAATGATTATTTTTTTAGTGTAAAAGATGTTTGCTCAAGAATCTACGCACTGGTATGTCATATAGTTTCAAACATAAATAAGCGAGCAGAATCGAACCAATCACCAACGCTATAGCTCCAGGCAAAGATTGTTCGAACGTTAGATTTTCATTCTTTACCCAAGCATAATAGAGGTAGATAAAAGGATAATGCACCATATACAAAGGATAGGAGATATCGCCTAAGAATTTACATATACGGGTCGTCAGGCTATCTGTTGTCTTCCCGGAAGCTCCCAGATAAACGAGTAAAGGAAAACAAACGACAGCACAGATCGTATCGTATAAACCATTCATCCACAAATGTTCACTTCCGCCAATACGGGGAATAGCTGATATTACTACAATAGAAATACTTCCTATCCAAAAAGCTCCCCTTACGCGGACAGGCCGGAAGATCCGGGCTAACAACAATCCAGCCGGAAAGGCAAATAATAAACGTAAAGTACCGCCGACTATATTTTCTTCTGTCAGAGCAAAACCGACACATATATCTCCCAAAGGTCCCCCCATAGCAAAGATTGCCAATCCGCAAGCAGCCAATAAAACGAGTATACAAAGAACTACAGTCGAAAGCTTACGGATAAAAAATACATACAGAATATTACCGATATATTCGAAGAATAAGGACCAACTGGGACCGTTCAAAGGATACATTTCCCCGACACCACGGATCTCGGAGCCAGGAGCTACCGGAATCAGACAAGCATTCAAAAATGTGGCTATCAACAACATGCTTATAGAAACTTTAGAAACATCCCAGACAGAGCAACCCTGCGTATAAAACATCAGGCCACCGATGACAGCACCAATCACGACCATGGGATGTAAACGAATAAACCGACGGATGAGAAATTCTTTGATTGTCATTGTTTTCCAACGGTCGTCGTAAGCATATCCTATGACAAAACCCGATAAGATAAAAAAGAAATCCACAGCCAAATACCCATGATTGATCTGCTGATCGATATGGCTAGTAGCATAAGCCTCAAACAAGTGAAAACAAACGACAGTCAGAGCCGCTACTCCCCGTAGCCCGTCCAATATTTCATAATGCGGTTTGGTGTCTGCAAACGCAGCCGACGAAATTTTTAGCATAAAAAAACGTATGATTTGGACGCAAATATAAGAATTTTTAACGTTAATCGGTAAAAGGGGTAAAAATTACCGGAACAATATAACGGATGCAAACAAGGCCGGCCTCAAATGCCTCGATAGGATAGATCAAATGGTTTTAACCCAGTTTGCTACCTTTCTGCCCGAAAATTCAGGCAGTTCATAATCGATAAGTCCAAAAGGTTCACAAATATCGGCAACGACCTGTTTTGCCAAATGCCCTCCGGCATACAAAGTAAGGGGTGCATTAGAAAATACTGCCAAAAGCATAACCAAAATCCGAAAGTATTTCTGACACACAAAACCAAAAATTTATATCATTTATTAAAATATCCCCTATTCCTCAGCCATAAACCTCCCTATCTATCATCTGTCGTTTATCATCTCCTCTTCGTCTTTTCCCTTTCGGAACAAATGTGTAAAATGTCCGGAATAGAGTTTCGACAAACCTTCGCGGTTACCGATCGCCTCCCCTACCACAATCATGGTAGTCAATGTTAAGTTGTTTTCCCGCATAATTGCCGCCAGGTTTCGCAGTTCTCCCCGGAAAATCTTTTCGTCTTTCCACGTCAGGTGATAACAAGCTGCGACAGGCGTGTCGGGAGGGTAGCATTCCAATAATTCACGCTGTACCTCTTCGGCAATCGAAGCGCTCAAGAAAATGCACATCGTACTTTGAGAGCGGGCCAAAAGATGCAATTTTTCCTTTTCAGGCATAGGCGTACGTCCCTCGCCACGGGTGAGGATAATACTCTGCACTTTCTCAGGAATGGTAAACTGAGACCGCAATGCCGCAGCTGCAGCCAGGAAAGAGGAAATACCCGGCGTAATGCGGTAACGCATTCTATATCGGTCGAAAAAAGCCATTTGTTCCTGAATTGCACCATAAATACAAGGATCGCCGGTATGCAAACGCACAATAAATAATCCCCGGTCATAGAATTGCTTCATGAGCTCAAATTGCTCTTCCAATGTCATGGAAGCCGAGCTGCGCACAGTCGCACCAGGTTTTGCATAATATGTGAGTTCAATGGGTACCAGACTACCGGCATAAAGAATCAGATCAGCCTTTTCCAATAAACGTTTTCCTCTCACCGACACCAATTCGGGATCTCCCGGACCAGCACCTACAATTTCGATAAAACCGCTCCGTTCGGTCTCTCTGTCCAAAGCTACCGCAAACGTAAAATCATTGCCCGGAGTAACCGCCGCTTTTTGCTTCTCTAGCAGCAGGCATGTATTTCCGGCACTTGTCAAAGCCGCCGCTTCCGCTACCCCGGCAACTCCAGTCACTTCGCGCACTTTTTCCGAAGGATTGGGCACATCGGTTTCATTCAGTTCTTCGGCTGTATAAATCCGCACATCGGCATGTAGCCGATGTGCCAAAGCATTCACCAAAGGTTCATCTTTTTTTAATTCTATAGTAGCAACCGTTTTTACAGACAAAGGGGAAAGTCCTTGTTCCTGCAACCTCCGACAAACATCTTCGGTCACACCTTCCGGGCTACATTGCTTACGACATCCCAATCCGAGATGCAACACTGCCGGACGATAATACAATATCGCTGTCCCACATTCTATTATCCGCGGCGTTACAGCAATAATCAAATCATATTTCTCGGTTTCGATCTCTTCGAAGCGATAATAAACGTCGACATGTCCGGGCCGGCTGCTTTCCAACTCATCGGTACCCTTATCGCGAATATCCAACCATAAAGCGACAGGCCGGTTATTGACAAAAGCAGCGATCAGTTCGTTCATGGGCCGGCAATGTTCCGCCTTCCAATCGTATTTTTCCGCCAGTAAATCCAATGCCCATAAACCGGTAGCATCACTTTGTGTGGTAATCACCGCTTCGCCTCCCAATACCTGTGCCAACCTACGGGTCAGCTCATTGGCTCCCCCAACATGTCCCGACAACACCGATACAACAAAACGCCCGGTAGCATCTATATTGACTACAGCCGGATCAGCATATTTCGATGCAACGCAAGGAGCGATAGCCCGCACACAAATTCCCATCGCCCCAATAAAAACAAAAGCATCGTAATCACCGAAATGTGCCCTTGTAAATTCTCCGATCGAGGCGACCGGCATGCATTCCTCCCGTTCTACCACAGAGAAAACGGTAATCTCTTCTTTCAATTCCTGCCGGATCAGTCCAGCCGTTTTCGCCCCGGCATCCGAAGCTATCAAGATCGCTATTTTCATATGTTTATCATTTTCTGAAAGACGTACAAAGATAAAACATATCAGCACACCTTTTCCTAACGATAAGAAATAAATCCACTATTTGATCGAAACCAAAATTCGTGTACTTTTGTATCTGTAAGCATCGTACAAAAATGTCGGCAACAACGTTAAATAAGAAAATTTTTGAAGAATTATTTCTCCAACATTTTGCTTCCCTGACCAGTTTTGTATATAGCTATGTCAGGAATGAAGAGGCAGCGAAGGATATTGTGCACGACACTTTTCTGTCTTTTTGGAACAACTGTCATCGTCTTGACCTGTCGTATTCCCCCAAATCTTATCTTTACAAACTGGCGCAGAATTATGCATTGAAATACATACGCCACCGACGGGTTGTGGAAGCCAACGAACCTGAAATAGGTCGTTTGTTCGAATCGTTTTCGGACGAATTGACCGAATACGAAACCCGCATTGCCCGGATAGAAGAAAAAATCAAACAATTACCCGACAAACAACGGGAAGTATTTCTGAAATGTGTCGTAGAGGAAAAGAAGTACAAAGAAGTGGCAGAAGAATGCGGCATCAGCCTGAACACAGTCAAGACCCACATAAACCGGGCTCTACGCTTTCTAAAAGACGAACTGCAAGATGATTTGATTTTGTTGTTCATATGGAAAGAGAAAAAATAGGATCATCTTTCATCTAAAGTTCTATCGAATTCCCATTTTATTTTTTTCAAAAAATTATCCTTTCTTGTCACCCTTTTTTACCCCTTGAGGATGTTAATAAAAAAGAAAAAAGGATGAAATACCTCAACGAAGATATAGA
>JAETOX010000109.1 GCA_021771575.1 Bacteroides sp.
GAAATTGCTGCCCTGTGGTATGGTGATGGCAACTTATCGCAATGGCACCTGTTCGGACGATTGCAGTCGTTCTGCTACAAGGCACGTTTCAACTGCCCTTTCCCTCTCCATCCAAACACCCTGTCAAATTTCATGTCCTTCACCTTTCGTGTCCGCAGAGCAACTGAAAACTTCTGTACCGAAAGAATCCGTTTCTTAAAAGAGATAGAGGGATAAAACGGAAACAACGGATAAAGCGGATAAAATGGAGGAAACGGCGCAAATGGATGAAGTGAATGAAGCGATTTCATCGTTTCGAAAAACCGTTTCCTCTGTTTTGTCCTATTTCCTCTGTTTTCTCCCTTCTGTCTGCTTGCTCCTGTTTTCTCCGCTTTATCCATTTTGTCTGTTCCTGAAATAAACGCTTTCTGAAAATTTGGTTTTTGCTGCATTTCCCCAATAGCAGTAGAGATGGGTTTCCAGTCCCATCTGTTGATTGGTAGAGAAGACAGCCTGCCGGTCGCAACGGAGAGCCGTTATACCAGCCACCTGTAACGGACAAAGCGGGTTATCGCTATGTAATTCGACAACATACAGCTGATCGTCGGGTGCTGTCCATTCGTCATCGTATTCCCAGCTAAGACACCATTGGCCATCGCCCATCGAAGTGCAGGATAATCCGTTTGGAACTAGTATTTTACCTGTACTAAAATGCAGACGCTCGAAATCAGGCGAGTTGCCTTCTTTCCTGAAAGCGTCGATATTACGACTGATAAACAGATTGCGTCCATTCATTCTCGTAGTTGCACTAGCTTTTTGCCAGGGCAACAGAAAATCCTCGCAAAGAAATTTGTACATCAGCGAACAAGCCTTGAAATGACTTCTTGTTGCTTGTTGAGATGGTGAAGCTGGTTTATTAGAATAACTTCTACAACGTCTTACGCATTGTTTCCCTTTCCATTTATAGTAAACCAGATCGCCGAGCTTACCACGCATTTCTAAAAAATTGTTGATTGAGTTTGTCATGATGAGATGATTTAATATATTAACCGTGGGTAAAAGTTAGTATAATTTCTTGAATTAAACAAATTTTATACAATTTTTTTTCTAATTTCTTAGGAGAGGATTAGGAGAAGATTAGGAGAAGATTAGGAGAAGATCCCTTGTATCCCCAGAGATACCCCCAAGGCAATCCAGTGGTAATTTATTGAAATCAATATGTTATCGGTTCGTATAAAACATACTTCTCCTAACAATCAGATATGTTGAGGAAGGAATAAAATAATATTGAACATAATTCATAAAAATATTTTCAAAATAATATTAAAAATTGTTTTTTATATAACGAAAATTTTCATACATTTGTATTAACTGAATTAAAGTGGTGAACCATCAGTATGATTTGATGTTTTGTTCACCGGGCATTGTCTCAGGAGTAGATGATGCCCCCTGAAAGCAGACAAGTGTAAACGATGTCTGTTGTGCGATCTTCACTGTTTGCCGTCATTCGTTTCCAAAGGCGCCGGGAGGGGTATTCGGCAAATATCCTGCGACTAAATTTATTAAAATTTTAAAAATTATTTCTATGGCAATAGCAAACGGAAGCCAGACTATGGGTTTGGTAAATTCTGCTGGCGATCTTACTTATTATAAGCGCAACGGCAAAACTATCTCTAAGAAGAAAATTCAGGCTAATTCTAGCCGTACACCAGCTCAAATGCTTCAGCGTTCCTGTTTCAAACTGGCAGGACACTTGAGCAAGCGTTTCTACGAAGTGATTATGAAAGGCTTTGCGTCGACAAAATACGTTTCATCTGCCTTCAATTCTTTTGTTCGTCTTAATATACAGCATATTACGGCGACATATGATGAAAAGAGCGAAAAATATATCGCTTCAATCGACTATACCCGATTACAATGTGCTGATGGAGATCTGTTTCCGCCTGAACTGACAGCAACGATCGAACAAGAAAATGCCAAAATCGTCGTTACTGTCAACGAACCTATCCCAGGGGGACGCTACAATCCGGACGACAAAATTTATCTCGTGATATATGAAAAAGTACAGGAATTATGCCTCATGCATGAACTTTGTGCACGTACGGAAGTTGGTGACGTGGAAATACTGATACCTCAGCGCTGGGACACGGAAGCTATGGAACTTTATGCTTTCGCCAGCAGCAACAAGGGAAAAATGTCGTCTCCTTCCATTTATCTGAAACATTGAAAGGTGAAGGACTGGTGAGATAAACCTTTTTGGCAGTGTCCGGACTCGTTCCGGACATTTTTTTTGATTTCGTCAATCGAAAAATTACTAATCACTATCGGGATGCACGGAATTCTAAATGTGGCGTAATTATTTTATGAAAACTGAAGAAAAGGCGATATTTATTCCCGATAAAACTATTTTTTATAAAACGTGAAGCAGAGAGTTTAATATAATACTTTAAAGCAGGGGATAGGAAGACATTCGGTCAACTGTTTAAAATATATGCGCTACGCCTCGGTTATTTTTGTCTTTGCCTGGTAAATCAAACGAATGCAGAGGTGGTGGTACAGGAAACTTTTCTGAAATTATGGGAGACCGGAAATCGGGTCTACTTCGATACAAATTTGAATAGCTATTAAAGGAAAACAAGATAACCGGGAATGTTCGTCTATTGAATGGATGAATTGATTATCTTTGGATGTTTTAATTCATCGATCAAAATCTATGCAACCGAATAAACAGACGACTTCAGCTTTTGAGCGGGATTTATTTCCTGAATTCCGTGCTGCTTCTTTTTCGCCGCCAAAGCATTCGCAGGATTTATGTATTCCGCAACGGAAATGGGAATTTCTATGCCACACCTTATACCTCAGAAAATATCCTTTTTTGTTGGGTCCGAAAGGATGTGGGAAATCTTCGGTGGCCATGGAACTGGCCGAGGCTATGAAGATGGATTTCTATGCTTTCGATATGGGACAGGCGTTTAAACCCAAAAAGATGTTTTTGGGTGGCTTAGTGATCGGAGACGAAGGGAAAACGTTGGCCGTACGGTCTGAATTTTTCAAGGCCTTCACTGCCGGGCGGCCTACTTTGATTTTTTTAGACGAGCTGACCCGGATTCCGATGGTGGCAGCTAATTTTTTGATGACCATATTAGATCGAAAACAGTCGTATTTATATGATGAAGATTCCGGAAACCGGTATGATAAAGGCAAAGATGTCTTGTTTGTAGCTGCTGGTAATACGGGGTTTGCGTATGTTTCTACCCAGCGTTTGGATTCTGCTTTCGAAGATCGTTTTATCAAGGTACAACTGGATTATCTGGCCCCGGAAGAAGAGGCCGGTCTGATCATGCAACGTTATCCGGCTGTAAAAGCAGCAGCAGCCCGGCAGTTGTCCGATGTTGCCCGTTTATTGAGGCAGGCTGAACAGAAAGAAGCCCTGACGGTTTCGCTTTCCACTCGTCAGGTGCTCGATGCTGCGGCATATCTCCAATTGGGTTATTCTTTGCGGGAAGTGGTCGAAGAAGTGATCTTGACAAATTATGTGATTGCCGGTGAACAATTGGTGGCCCGTTCTTTAGTTCAGATGATATGACGCGGACGGAGATTGAGGAAATATACCGGCAGGATGTGCTCGACCGCAATTGGTGGGGGAATTTCCCCGATCCTCTGGAAGTCCTGGAAAAGGATTTGCCGGAAACCTCCGACGTATATCGGTTGATGCCGGTATGTGCCCGCATAGCCTTGCATATGGCTGGAGAATTGCCACGTGTTGTTTTTTCTAAAGAACCGAACCGGCCGGCTGATTTTGCGTCGGTGGTGATCAATCCGGAGATCCTGTCGTTGAAAGTATCCGATAGAATCCGGTCTCAGGTATTTTTCGGGCAGTATATTCACCAATTGGGACACCTCTGTTACAGCCGCGGAGAATATCATAAATACCGTTGTGATTTTCAGCAAAAATATTTCATCCACCTCATTGAGGATAGGCGGGTGGAAGGACGGATCGTACAGGCTTATCCGGGATATTATCATTATTTGAATGCTGCCCGCAAAATGAGCTTTACCCTGGCTTTGCTCAGAGCCGGGGAGGAATTGAAATTTACGGACCTCGACGATGTTCGTTCTAATTATTTAGCGACGCGGATACTTTATCCGGAATTACTGGATTACGAAATATTCCGGGAACGTTTTGCCCCACATAAAAGCCGGCTGGGATGGATTGATAGCCTACTGGAAGAAGTGAAAGATTATGCAGCCTTACAACCGGAGGAAGTTGTTGGTTTAGCCCGGCAAATTAGTGCCCGTTTTTTCGTTAAGCCGGAAGAGGTAGCGCAGAAAATGTTCAATTACTATTCGAAAGTGATGATGAATCTGCCTTTGGAGGTAGAAGGGGCGCCGGTAGATATCGATGTGAAGATTCTGGACGACTTGTTTCTCGATTTGAATAAGTCACTGGAACTGACTCCTTATGAGGAGGAAATCGAGGGGGATACCAAAGGAGCGCTGAAGCGTGCAGGAAGTCCTGTGACAGAGCGCTATCGGGAATCGGATGCATCCTGTGGAACAGTGGATCCTTCGGTTATGCGTCGTGCGAAGGAATTGGCTGCCAGGATCCGGTTGAATTTTTTGACCTTTCAGGCTAAAATGAATAAAACCTGTGTTTTTTATGAGCAGGAGAGTGGCGAACTGGATGAAGATGAATTATATCAGGTCCCTTTCAACCCTCATGTTTTTCTGGAAGAATTGCCGACACCTTCGGCTATGTTGGAAGTGGTGGTTATGCTTGATTTGTCGGGTTCTATGACCGATGAAAATAAACTTGACTTACAGCTGGTATTGTCGGTGGCTTTAGCACTGGCTTTCGAAGCCAATCCGGACATTCGGTTTGCCATATACGGTCATCGGGTGAAACAGGAGCGCGTTGAAATTGTTCGTTTTCATGAGCCCGGGCACCGACTGGAAATAAAAAAATTGTTTTCTCAGGAAGGAATGTACATCAATGCTGATGGATTGGCTATTGCCTGGGCGATGCAAAAGTTCCGTGCCCGCACCCAAAATAAATTGCTTTTTATGATTTCCGACGGTACGCCTACCGCTGCTGCCGGGCGGACGAATCCCCGGATACATGTCCGTGAGATGGTCCGTGAAGCCCGCCGTTTAGGAATAACGGTACTTTCTATCGGTATTTCCAATTTTGAACAAGCCGACATGTATGACGAATTTATCCCCTATTCCGGACCGGAAGTGGCTACTCGTCTGGTGCAATGGCTGAGACGCAAGTTCGCTCATATTGCCGATGGAGCAACTTTTTGATGACTGGGTGGGTCTTCATTTTTCTGCCAGTTCATTGATGGTTGCCAATACTTCTGCCCGGTTTTCCGGGCTTACCTTGATAAAAACATTTAAGTGGATTATCCTTTGTAGGTTAATAATTTGATCGGGGACAAAAATATTAAAAATTAGTACTTTAAAAGTGTTTTTTCTAACTTTTTACTCTTTGTCTTTTACTTTTTATTTTAAATCGTTATTTTTGGAATCGTTTGAGAAGAGGGGTGAGCAAGTGAATTAGTTAATCATCACAATACAAATTTATGGAACAAGAAGAAAACAAGTTAAATTCATTACCCGAAAATGCGTATCGGGAATTGAAACCGGGTGAGGAGTATAAGCCCATAATGCCAGCTACGACAAAACCGAAAGAAGTTACCGTTTATTCCGTGGTGTTCGGTATCGTTATGGCGATTATTTTTTCGGCAGCAGCAGCTTATCTGGGATTGAAAGTGGGACAGGTATTCGAGGCGGCGATTCCGATTGCTATCATAGCGGTAGGAGTCGGCAATATCCTGAAGAAAAACAATATGCTGGGACAAAATGTGATCATTCAATCGATCGGTGCCAGCTCGGGGGTGATTGTTGCCGGTGCTATTTTTACCCTTCCGGCTTTATATATCCTGGGATTGGATGCACATTTCTATCAGATCTTTCTTTCTTCGTTGTTCGGAGGTTTGTTAGGTATTTTAATGCTGATCCCGTTCCGGAAATATTTTGTCAAAGATATGCACGGCAAATATCCTTTTCCCGAAGCGACGGCGACTACCGAAGTGCTTGTCTCGGGGGAGAAGAAAGGAAATCAAGCAAAGTTATTGGCTGTCAGTGGACTCATCGGAGGTTTATATGACTTCTTTATCAGTACTTTCGGTTGGTGGACCGAAAATATTTCTACCCGGATTATGGGATGGGGAGAAATGCTGGCCGAAAAGACTAAATTGGTGTTTAAAGTGAATACCGGGGCTGCTGTATTAGGTTTGGGATACATCGTAGGTTTGAAATATGCAGCAATTATTTGTGCCGGTTCGTTTACCGTATGGTTCGTTTTGATACCTTTTTTGAGTTATTTTGCTGACGGACAAACAATAGCTATCGGAGACGGGATTACCATGCTATTGAAAGATATGTCGCCGGAACAAATTTTTACACATTATGCCCGTCATATCGGAATCGGGGGTATTGCGATGGCCGGGATTATCGGTATTATCAAATCTTCGGGTATCATTAAACAAGCCCTGGGACTGGCTGTAAAAGAGCTGGGAGGAAAGAAAGGGACAGTGGAAACGGCAGAACGTACGCAACGTGATCTTTCTATGAAATTTATTCTCATCGGACTATTAGCCACATTGATCACTACTTTTATTTTCTTTCAGTTCGGCGTATTGGGGAATCTTTTCCAAACGATTGTCGCTATTCTGATCGTGTTTATTATTTCATTCCTCTTTACGACCGTGGCCGCTAATGCCATTGCTATTGTAGGAACAAACCCTGTATCGGGGATGACCTTGATGACTTTGATTCTGGCTTCGCTGGTGTTGGTGAGTGCCGGATTGAGCGGCACCAACGGTATGATGGCCGCTATGGTGATTGGTGGGGTAGTTTGTACAGCCTTGTCAATGGCCGGAGGTTTTATCACTGATCTGAAAATCGGGTATTGGATCGGTACAACTCCCGTCAAGCAGGAAAGATGGAAATTTCTGGGTACTGCTGTATCTGCCGCTACTGTTGCCGGGGTGATGATGATCCTGAATCAGACTTACGGGTTTGTCGGAGAAAATGCTTTAGTTGCTCCGCAGGCTAACGCTATGGCGGCTGTGATCAAACCTTTGATGGAAGGTGGAGCAACTCCCTGGATGTTGTATTTTGCCGGAGCTGCCTTGGCTTTGATATTGACGATGATCGGTGTGCCTGCCCTAGCATTTGCTTTGGGTATGTTTATTCCGCTGGATTTGAATACTCCTTTGTTGATTGGTGGTTTGATCAGTTGGTATGTATCCACCCGAAGTAAAGATGAAAAAGTAAATAAAATGCGTCGCGAAAGAGGTACTTTGATCGCTTCCGGTTTTATTGCGGGTGGTGCTTTGATGGGTGTTGTCAGTGCTGTCCTGAAATATGCCGGTGCTGACTGGTATGCCACTTGGAGTGGAGCTGAATGGCTGGCTGTCGTGATGTATGCTGTCATCATCATTTATTTTATCTGGGATGCTTTACGAGCGAAAGAAGCTTGATTGGTAGGGTCTATAAAGAATATATTTGGTAAATTAACGAATAAATTATGGAATTAAAAGAACGTTTTTTGAAATATGTAGGATTCGACACGCAAAGTGATCCGGAAAGCGAAACTTATCCTTCTACGGCTAAACAATTGGTGTTGTTGAACCACCTGGCCGAAGAGATGAAATCCATCGGTTTGCAGGAGGTAGAAGTGGATGCCAATGGATATGCCATGGGAACCATTCCGGCAACTTCAGGGTATGAGGATCGTCCGGTAATCGGTTTTATAGCACATGTGGATACAAGTCCCGACATGAGCGGAGCGAATATTAAACCGCAGATTATCGAACATTATGATGGCGGAGATATTCGTTTGAATGATCAGTTGACCATGACGGTGGCTGATTTTCCCGAATTACCATTTTTTAAAGGTCATACCCTCATCACCACGGACGGTACAACATTATTGGGAGCTGATGATAAGGCCGGGGTGGCAGAGATCATGACAGCTGCCGAGTATATCGTGCAACATCCTGAAATAAAACATGGAAAAATCCGTCTTGGTTTTACTCCGGATGAAGAAGTAGGCCGGGGTGTTGACCATTTTGATGTAGAACATTTCGGAGCTAAATTCGCTTATACGGTAGATGGTGGTTTCGAAGGTGAACTGGAATATGAAAACTTCAATGCTGCTAGTGCCAGGATTGAAGTACAAGGCCGGAATATCCATCCGGGATATGCAAAAGATAAGATGATCAATGCTTTGCAGGTGGTAAATGAACTGAACAATTTATTACCTCCTTGCCAGCGGCCCGAACATACCGAAGGATATGAGGGATTTTATCATCTGATCAGTATTAAGGGAGAAGTAGAAGCGGCTTCCAGCGAATATATTATCCGGGATCATTCGCGGGCGAAATTCGAAGAGAAAAAACGCTTTTTACAAGCTGCTGTTGCTTTGTTGACAGAAAAATACGGTGAAGGGGTGGTCAAATTAACCCTCAAGGACCAATATTACAATATGCGTGAGATGGTAGAACCACATCCGGAAGTAATCGATAAAGCTTTCCAGGCTATGCAGGATGCCGGAGTTACGCCGATTGTCCGGCCGATACGCGGAGGTACGGACGGAGCCCGTTTGTCTTATATGGGATTACCCTGTCCTAATTTGTTTACCGGTGGTATGAATTTTCATGGTAAATATGAATATTGTTCCCTGACCACTATGCACAAAGCCATGCAGACGATTCTGAACCTGATAGAATCGTGGGGAAAATAAACAATAATCAGTCGGAGAGGTTGAAGGGGGCGAAAAGGTCAAAAAAGTCGGGACCTTTTTCGGCCTCTTCGACTTTTTAACTCTTTTTACTTTCTATATATGAGATTTGAAGGAATTCGGATGGCTTGTCAACAACTGACAGAGACTCAGTTCGAAACACCTGAAGATCTGGTGGCCTGGATGGGAGCTTTGCAGGCTCAGGATTATACCATGTCTAAATGGGCAATCGGATTACGGTTAAAATCGGCTACTGTTGAAGAGATTAATAAGGCGTTGGCAGAAGGGGAGATTATCCGGACCCATATAATGCGTCCGACTTGGCATTATGTTGCGGGAAAAGATTTGCGTTGGATGTGGCAACTGACTTCCCCGCGAGTGAGAAAGACTGTAGATGTCTGGATAAAAGCCAGTGGGGTGGATATCCCTAAGGAGGTATATGTTCGATGCAACGATTTGATCGGTAGAATGTTGCAGGGAAAACGGAGTCTGACTCGCGAAGAAATCGGAAATGAATTGGAACGGATCGGTATAATTACTTCTCACAATCGGATGAAGTGTTATATTCTCCGGGCTGAGATGGAAGGTATCATATGCAGTGGGGCAGATCGGAATGGAAAGCCTACCTACGCTTTGTTGGACGAACAAGTGCCGTGGACACCGGTTTTGCCGCGGGAAGAGGCGTTGGCCCGCTTGGCACTTCGTTATTTCCAAAGTCATTCTCCTGCTACGGTGGACGATTTTATCTGGTGGTCGGGGTTGACGGCTACAGAGGCTAAACAGGCCATAGGGGCACTGGGTGATCAATTAATCAAAGAGCATTTCGGAGAGCGGGAATTTTGGGTACATGCCTCCTGCCGCGAAGCAAAGGAAAAGGAAGTGATCCACTTTTTACCTCCTTTCGATGAATATTTGATAAGTTATAAAGACCGAAGTCCGGTTATTCCGATAGAGCATCATCCCAAAGCTTTCAACAGATGGGGAATTTTTTATCCGGTTATTCTTTACAATGGTCAGATTATAGGCAATTGGAACAAGATAAAGAAAAAAAAGGAACTGATCGTAAATACTTCTTTTTTCGACGAAGGAATAACATGTAGGACCGGACTTTTACATCAGGCAGAAGATCACTACCGGAATTTTTGTCGCTATGTCAGGGTTTAACGTAGCATTTGCCCTATCTTTGCAAAAATTTTGAATAGCGTTAAAATGGAACAGGGGCTGGAATATTTCGGAGTAGCGACAGGCTTGATTTACCTTATGCTGGAGATTATCCAGCATCGGGTGATGTGGGTAGTTGGGTTTATAACTTCATTGGTCT
>JAETOX010000369.1 GCA_021771575.1 Bacteroides sp.
TCCGTCCCGGCTGACCAAAAGTGCTCTTCAAAGAGTTACAACGGATACTCCTGCTATACCGGTTGCAGCTATAAAACTTGTTCCGACTATGGCTACAATTCTTCCATTCCTTCCGGGAAAACCTGTACCGCCGTTTACCCACGCGACGGTTTGACTTGCTATAAAGACTGTGAGGACGAAGAATACTTCTGCTATATCAATTTAAGTATAAATAGCGGTGACAGTTTGATAAACCCAACATTACGTGTATCTGGAACAATTCAAGCTCCATTTGAGGCAATGGGTGAGGAGGTTATTGTTAATTTTGAGGTAAGTTGCAGCAACTGTAACGAGTGCTCTCCAGGAGGATTATACACTATGAGTGGTGGCGTTAATTTTCTTCAAGATGTAACGCTCTGTTATAGCGGATACAATTCAATGTGTAATTGTACAATAAAATCAGCGACTCCTTATCCAGCTAAAGCTCTGTTTGATAGAGGAAATAAGAAATGTACCGTCATTGTTAATTATTAACCCGTATTAAATTGCTGCGGAAATGATATAAAGGTTCGAAATAAACCGCTGCCATATGGCTGCGGTTTATTTTTCAACTACTGGGCACTATTTATTAAATCTGCTGTAACGTTACAGCCATTATAATCTGGCAAGTTTGTATTTCGTAAAGCAAATTCTGTCACAATAAGCTGTTCAGTTGTAGTATTTTTGCATTGATTGGAAGCGTAAGTTTTACTGAATCCGCTGTTTATTGTTAAATTTTCAAAATATTCATAAGTCTTTTTACCATTTACGACATTTTTCCTCTCGTATTTGACACTTATCAAGATTGTACCACTGTAAGATGAACTAAAATTTGCAGTGCCATCTATTCTTACCGTGCATCTGTCAACCTGCGTAACTGAAACTCCAAAATGCTTCGTACAGGAATTACCCCCCCCCGTATTTGAGCAATAATACATAACCCTGAACTCTCCACCAACGTAAACAGTTGTATCATATGCATCAGAAGTAGTTGCAGTAGCTGTTGCATTGGAATAAGATTGCTGTGGTTTCCTCCGATTGTACAACCGCTAATTCCATTAAAAGCAGCAGCAAAATTAGTAGGGCAGGAAGAATCAAACTTCTTGATAACGTTTATCTGGAAGTATTTCTCTTCCTCTCGGCAGTCCTTATAACAGGTATTGCAAGAGGTAGTAACTTTAGTACCGGATTGACCGGAGGGGCAGGCGGAAACATAGCTGGGGTTTTCGTCGGAGCAGGTTTTGGAGGTACCGGCGGAATAGCAGAGTGTGGAGTTGGTCTGTGTCGAGTCGACGGAGCAGACCTGATATTTGGTTTCCTGATTTTTCTTGCAGCTGTCCAAGCTGTAGCCGTAGCCGGAGGGGCAGGCGAATGTGCCGGATTTGGAACAGGTCGTACCGTATCTGCCGTCGCTGAACGAAACCGAACAGGA
>JAETOX010000370.1 GCA_021771575.1 Bacteroides sp.
AGAAACAAGGTCGGGATTTTCCTTTATAAAAGCATAAAGCTCCATATGACGCTTTCTGAATTCCTCGGCAAGCTTTCTGCGCTGCTTCGGCTCGGGAGTATTCAAATAGTCTTTTATGAATGTTTTTAGATCGGTAAAATCTGAGTTTTTCACAGCGTTTCTGCTGTCCTCGAACTTAGAAAGTCCGTCAGCAAGAGATTTCAGACTTTTCTTTTTTATTCCGTTCACTGCTGCACTTCCTTTCGGGTATAAAATTTAGGTATAAAAATAAGGGCGTAATTGCCCTTTTCAGCCGTTCTATTTTTTGGAGTATAATTTCACGCCCGGAATAATTTAAACGCTTGTGTGCGCCGTTAAACACAATTTAAACGGGTATGCTCCGCCATTCGGAATTTATTTCTTAAAATTCCGTTCTGACGTATACTCACTCGCTCATCAGCCGGGACGAATCGACCGTTCTGATGTTGGACGAGCTGGTTTTAAACCGGAAGCACAGGAAGAGTTATAGTGTGCGGTTTACCAAGAAGTGTTACCGAAACTTTCGCTCTCCTCTGTCTTAGATCAAGGCTTACGATATTATCCCGGTATTCACGCAGGATTCCCGACAGCACCATCTTATCCCCGGAAAGTGTCGTATAAACCTTTGAAGCTTCAATGGGTTTCCCCTTATTCCAGAGCAGCCTGATATACTCCTGTTCATCTGCCCTGAGAGCTTCTGGATTTCCGAAACCGAGGAATCTTACCGTCCCCGGAACAGACCTTATATCATAGTAGGCTTTGTCCGTCAGCTCGCATTCAACAAATATATATTGTGTGAAAACAAGCTTCAATCTTTTATGCCACTGCCCCTGAAATCTGATATATATTTCCTCGGTCGGACACATCGCCGTATATCCTTTATCAGCGATCAGACGGACGGCAGCTTCTTCATATCCCGGTCTGATCTGCAATACGTACATTTCCATTTTCTTCACCCGTCTTTCGTTTCTGATTTTATGAATTTCTTTACTTTCCTGAACAGTTCCGGATCTTTGACAGCCATAGTC
>JAETOX010000110.1 GCA_021771575.1 Bacteroides sp.
ATTATTGGCAGTTCCCGGGAGATGTAACGGATGTGCCGCGTTTTACGACCGAGCAGAATGATTTTTGGTCTTCGTTGTGTGTTTCGGAACGTTATTCGAAGGGTGATTATTTACGTTTGACGAACTTGTCGCTGAGCTATCGTTTACCCTCGAAGGTGGTAAATAAGATGCGGATGTCTAATTTGTTGTTGGGATTCAATGCCCGGAATTTATTAACCTTCACGAAATATCGTGGTTTGGACGTAGGTTCGGGTGATGCTTTTTCCTATCCCGTGGCACGGGAATTTAATTTTAAACTGACTGTCGGATTTTAAATAAGGATTTTATGAGAAAGAGAGATTTGCTTATAGCAGGTTTATGCTGTTTTTTGCTGATATCCTGTGATAAATTTCTGGAATTGACTCCCCGTGACCAAAAAGTAGTGAGCACGGTCGAGGATTACCGGGATATTATGGCGAGCTATATGCGTTTGCTGAAAACCCCGAATCCTACTCAGGAGAACGTATTTGGTGTGGATGCTTTTGCTTTTCCGAGTTTCGATGTAGCGACAAATTTAGGTGTTTATACAGGAGAGACGAATTTGACGACGAATTCTTCGTCTTATTACGACAAGAATAAAGGAGCTTATACGAACGAGGGTAAAAATATGCTTACTTGGTTGAAAACGGATTCCGAGGCTTGGTATCGGTATTATACCTTTTTAGGGCCGATAAACCTGATTATTTCGGGAGTGGCGACTGCTGAAGGTTCCGATGAAGATTTGCGTAATCGGGTGAAGGGAGAGGCTTTGGTTTGGCGGGCGTTCGCTTATTTTAAGCTATTACAGTATTATGCTCCCTATAAAGACGATACTTACGGAGTGCCGGTCTATTTGACACCGGAGCAGGATATCGGTACGGCTATGCCGGAACGAAAGACTCAACGGGAGGTGTTTGCCCGGATTTTTGGAGATTGCTGGGAGGCTTTGGATTTATTGGACCGGACTGCTTCGAGCGAATGGAATTGTGCTTGGCGCAATGATTTCATTCATGCTATGATGGCTTCAATCTACTCTTGGCGTGCCATGTCGGGAGCTGCGGAAGCTAATGATTGGACGAATGCAGAAAAATGTGCGACTGAAGCCATGAAGGGGAGGATTTTATCGAATACGGCGGATGAAATGAAGGAATTGTTCAATTGTAACAACGTCTCTAGCGAAACGTCTCTGGAAAGTGATGAATTTTATTTCAGGATTATCGACGGCACCAATCGGCAATTGTTCGATTTTGTTAATGCATATTATGAAAGCTACCTCGGAGGAGTGAGTGACGGGAGGGTGAATCAGGTTTATTATAGTAAATTCAAGGATGGGGATATCCGAAAAATTGCTTGGTTTAATGAGACTGGAACACACAGTGATAAGTATAATCTTACGGGAGCTTTTGGTGGCGGATGTCTGATGTTGTTCCGTTTGGCGGAAATGTATCTGATCAAGGCGGAAGCTTTGTTAAGACAAGGTAAGACAGGAGAAGCACGTAATGTGTTGATGGAATTCTGTACGGCCCGGTATAACGGGGAGATTTCTCTGCCGTCCGATGCCGAAACTTTGTTGCAGGAAATTTTGGATGAACGGTTGCGGGAATTTTATATGGAAAATGATTTCCGTTGGTTGGATATGAAACGTTTGGGTATACGGTTGGAACGGTATGTGGGGGGAGAGCGTGCCGTATTGGAACCGGATGATTTTCGTTATTGTTTTCCGATTCCTGCCAGAGAATTACGCTTGAACAAGCGTATGGTGCAGACACCGGGTTGGGAAAAGGTGATGTTGGCGGAATGAATATTGTAAAGAATATGTACTGAAAAAAACAGTGGATTTATGAATAAAAATATATCAGGATTTCTTGCAACAGTACTGGTGTTGCAATGGCTGTTCGGTTGTACTCCGGACGATGAAAGTTACCGGGATAACCGGATTATGGAGTTGAGCAGAGTGG
This sequence comes from Bacteroides sp., assembly GCA_021771575.1. Lineage (GTDB taxonomy): Bacteria > Bacteroidota > Bacteroidia > Bacteroidales > Marinifilaceae > Odoribacter. Next base: position 1,977 of record JAETOX010000110.1, read on the forward strand.
ATAGTGTTGCTTTGGTGGCAAACCATGTGATGGTCTTGGCTGACGGACATGCACAATTGGAGTTATATCCCCGGTTATTTGTCCATGAAGGTGATCAGATTCCCGATGAACGCGTGAATAGGGAGTGGCTGGACTATGTTTCGGAATCGGGACAGGCTCTCAGTCGGTATTTTTCTACTACAGATGCCGCTTTAATCGGACAGACGATAACTGCACGTCTGAAAATCAAAGGTACTGGTCTGGAATCAAATCCGGTAACTTTTTGCATTGCTGCTCCGTTAGAAAAGGAATATACTTCGGAAATAAAGATTCCGGTGATATTCCATATTGTGCAGACCGTAGAAGATGTTGAGTCGTTTGGAGGTACTTACAGGCGGGAACAGATCGAGGCGTTACTGAAAAAGCTGAACCGTATGTTTGACGGAAGTACGACCAATAATCCGGTTGGAGTGAATACACATATTCGTTTAGAACCTGCTCTTTATGATTTATATGGTAAAAAACTGTTGGAACCTGGCATCAATCGCCTGACGGTGAAAGAGATTGATGTGGAGAATAAGTATGAAGATTTTTTGAATCAGCAACATTTGATTTGGCCTGTCGAACATTATATGAATATCTGGTTGATTTCCGATCGTATCGGTGTTGTCGATGATTTCGGAAACGATGTCAGCGAATGGTGTCGGCCGTATTATGTTGTTCCGGGCGCCACCGATAGGCCGGAAGGTATCGACTGGACGGAGTATGCCGGCGAACCATTGAAAGCCCGGGAGGCCGGTGTGATTTATAAATTGCAGGAACTCGATAATATCGATAGGGATTTTGCATCGTCGAATGGCCTATTCGCAAACAATGAATTGGGATATTACATCGGGCGGTATCTGGGGTTGTTGCCTACTTGTTATATTGCTGGTGTAGAAACCGGGGGGGATTTCTGTGAAGATACGCACGATTACTGCCAGGATGAAAATGCGGTGGGGAAAAACAGGACATGGTATAAAGAGGCTAACGGTTGTTATTTCCGGGCGGAAAATATTATGGATGATCCGCGTGGGGGACATTGTTCCGTATCGCGTGAACAATGTATTCGTATGCGTTGGGTGTTGAACCATTGTCCGGGGCGTGAAGCTTGGAAATCGGATTTTGCTTTTACAGGAAAGTAAATAAAATGTATCAATGTGCCGATAGCTTGATGTACCGATGACGTGTGCATTTGCTATGGGCGCATGATTACCTGAACAGTTTAAAATAGAATTGAAATGAAGAAAAATTGGCTGATTTTTTTAGGGTGTTTGCTGATGGCTTGCGATGTATGGGCCCAGGGAATCGTTTTTCAGAAAGGTAGTTGGGAGGAAATGCTTGCGCGGGCTAAACAGGAGAATAAGGTCGTATTTATAGATTTTTATACTTCTTGGTGCGGACCGTGCAAAATGATGGAAAAGGAGGTGTTTTCCCAGAAGAAAGTAGGGGATTATTATAATCAAAATTTTATTTGTTATCAGATCGACGCAGAAAAAGGGGAAGGACCGGTTTTGACGAAAAAATATAAAGTAACCGCTTTTCCTACGTTTTTATATTTAAATGGAGAGGGACAGGTGGTCTATCAATTTAGTGGTGCACGGGATTGTAAAGCATTTTTAGTGGAAGCTGAGAGAGTCTCTCTTTGTGCACGTTATGACGGTTGGGAGAAAATCCAGGCCGCCTATCGAAGCGGGAGTACCGATCCGGAGTTGCTAATGGTATATTATGAACTTTGTCCGAGTGATGAAAAGGCAGAAGTATTGAACCGTTATCTGATGGCATTGCCGGATGAACGGTTGTTTGCGCAGGAAACAGGTAAATTGTTTGAGGAGGGATTGGCGGTTTATAATTATGCGTTGATGAAACGTTTGGTCGAAGGACGGGTGAAAATGGGGGAACAAAGTCCAGAGTTCGATTTCGTTTATACTTTTCCATTACAGTTCAGAATGACGGAATTTTTTAATCAGGCTGTAAAGAATGGAGAGCCGGAATTTTTAGAGGAACTTTTTTTCTTAAAAAGAATATTCAGTGTGTTGCCCCATTCGGTAGACAACGATATTGATGTTATGGAAGGCCGGGGATTGTATTTTGTATCGGAAGATTGGATTAATCTTCGTTATTTGTATCAAAACAAGAATAATGATGAGCGTTTTAAAACTTTACTGGAAACTTATCTATTGGTACTGAAGCAGGAAAATCCGTTGGATACACTGGCAGCCCAAACGAAGCAGTTAGAACAGTTGATTGAATTTATCCCTTTTGCAGACAAAACCTTGGCAGAACGTTATTCTTTGTTCGGTAGTACCATGATTGATTTCATTGATTATTATTGGCGATTAATACCTTCGGATAAAAAATATCGTGAACAATGTTTCAGCTGGTTAAATTATATTTGTCAGATGAATCCCTATAATCCGCAGGTTGCGTTGAAAGCTGCCAGGTTGTTGGTGCGTGTGAATCACAAAAAAGAGGCTATTGCTTTTTTGGAAACAGCCATTGCCAAACAAAAAGTTTTTGAGAAGAAAAAGCCATTGAGGATAGTGAGAGAACTCGAAAATATGTTAAGAGACGTTCGGAACGATAAAATCTGAATGTGTTAGTAAGCTGGTTTATGCCATAGTGCCGGTCTTGTATGAATATTTTTGTACAAGACCAGCACTGCTACATCCAGTTGGAGCTATTCGATAGACATTTCTATTGGTATAACCGACAGAAGCGGTTCGTCAGCTGTTTGGTGTTTCCTTTTCGATTCATAATGGGCGAATAAGAGAAGCACCGAAAGACATAGGGCGATGAAAAACCAATGGTTTAGTTTGCGATTGTGGTATTTTGTTTTCATTTATACGATGTTTTAACTGGTAGATGAAGTTTTAGCAAAAAAGTTGCGTTAAATTCGATATTAATTTTGCTGATCGGGTCTGGGTTTTGAAAAAATGTTTACTTTCGCGGACTGTTTAAAAATGTATAAATATAGGAATCATGAGTGAGATATTTACTTACGGATTATTGGGTTTTACCTCCTTTTTTACGTTGATCAATCCGTTGGGGGCGATGCCAATTTTTATGACGATGACGATGGAACTGGGGGAGAATGAGCGAAAGAAGGTGGCACGGAAAGCTTCGTTGGTTACTTTTCTGATCCTGATGTTATTTGCTATTTCCGGGGATTTGCTGTTCCGTTTTTTCGGAATCTCCATCAATAGCCTGCGTATTGTGGGGGGTATTATTTTCTTGATTATGGGGATGGATATGCTGCAGGCCCGTTTGGTAAAGACCAAAGTCAAGGAATCCGAAGTAAAAAGTTATGTCAACGATATTTCCATCACTCCTTTGTCTATTCCCATGTTATGCGGTCCGGGAGCCATTACGAACGCCATCGTACTGTGGCATAAAGCCACTGGATGGGAAATGAAAGTCATGATGGTTGCGGCTGTCGCTTTGGTCATTGTCTTGGTATATTGTATCTTGCGAAGTTCAACCCGGATTATCCGGTTGCTGGGCGAAACGGGAAACAATGTGATGATGCGTCTGATGGGATTGATCGTAATGGTAATAGCTGTGGAATTCTTTTTCAGTGGTTTGAAACCGATTGTCATCGATATACTGAAATCGATCTGATATCGACGGCAGATTTTTTCTAGCTGGGCTAAGGTTCAGAATACTCCGAAGAGCTTCAGTGCGACGACGATGAGGGCTGTGAGGAGGATATAACGGATATAGATAGCTCCCCATTTTACACTAAGACGCGTCCCTATCCAGGCTCCGGCCATATTTCCGCAGGCGAGAATGAGGCCGGTGCGCCAATCCACCAGATCGTGCCAGATAAAGATGCCGAGGGCCAGCAAAGTGTAAAAAAGAATGAGGAGGATTTTCAGGGCATTGGCTTTCAGCAAATCGTAGCCACAGCCCAATACCAGCCCTGCTAGCATGAAAAAACCGACACCGATTTGTATAAAGCCACCATAAAAACCGATGGCGAAAAAAATCACAAACCGTAACCAGGGATGCCGGGATTTGGCTTTATCTGCGTTGGACTTGATCCAGACGTTCGGATTTAGCAAGACCATAAAAAACATAACCACCAGCAGTCCGGCGATGATTTTTTGCAAAATGGCAGCTTGTACATCCACAGCGGTGAGAGCTCCCGCTATGCTTCCCAGGGTTGTAGGTATCAGTAGACGATAATCTGTTTTTAAATTCAGGATTTTCTTTTGCCGGAAAGTAGCTGTTGAAACTATGTTTTGCAACAGAATGGCCACCCGATTGGTGGCGTTCGCAACAGGGGCTGGAAGTCCCAAAAAGATGAGAAACGGAACCACCAACATAGATCCCCCTCCGGCGAACATATTGATAAAACCGGAAGCAAAACCTAATAAAATAAGATATAATATATAACTCTCTTTCATGAAATTCAAAATTAATGGTTTTAATGGAGAAAATTCCCGGATAAAGTAATAAATTTGGTCGCAGGAAAAGCAATAAATAATTATCTGACTCTTAAAGATGGACTTGGGGATAAAAAACGAAACACTTTTATTGCACCGGTTAAAGGAGGGAGATGAAAAAGTTTTTGAACTTTTGTTTCATCGCCATTATGCTGCTTTATGTTTTTTTGCCGATAAGTTTTTAAGGGATGAAGAAGCTGCGAGGGATGTCGTTCAGGAAGTTTTTATTCGTTTTTATGAGAAAGCGTATGATTTTCCCAATATGCTTGCTTTGAAATCTTTTTTATATAGTGCTGTACACCACAAAGCTTTGAATTACCTGGAAAAAATGAATAATCGGGCAGCTATCCGGGAAAAATTGGAAGTGACCGAGTATCAGGAAAATGAATATTTTCATCATCAGGTAGAAGCCGAGATCTTTGAGGAAATCTTTTCCGCTATCGAGCAATTACCTTCGGAATGTCGGCGAATTTTCAAAATGAGCTATATCGATCACCTGGATATCCGCGAAATTACCGAACAATTGGGTATTGCCGAGTCGACGGTAAAAACTCAGCGGCAGCGGGCTAAAAAGTTCCTGCGTGAACGCTTGCAACATCTTTATCCGCTGGTGGCTTTATTGTTTTTCTGATGAAATATACTATTTTTGTCGATTAGGAAAGCAAACTTGGGAATTCCCTTTTAGCGAATGAAAGAAAAAATCTTCGGGCAAAAAGATTTTGAGGAGTTGTTTGAGCGTTGGTTCGGCGATCTGATGAACTTCGTGTACAGTTATCTCCACAATGAAGAAGTGGCAAAGGATATCGTGCACGATGTCTTTCTGACTTTGTGGAACAATCGTACGCATTTGGATTCTTCCTGGTCGTTGAAATCTTATCTCTTTACTTTGGCGCGGAATTATGCTTTAAATTATCTTCGTCATCAAAAAGTTGTCGCTCATAACGAGGTGGGGCTGATTCAGGAATCCCGGGAATTTCAGGAAGAAATAGAAGAGTACGAAGCAACTCTGGAACGCCTGAGAGAAAAATTAGCCTGCTTACCTGAAAAACAACGGGAAGTGCTGGTGAAATGTCTGGTCGAAGGGAAAATGTATAAACAGGTGGCTGAAGAGCTTGACGTATCTGTCAATACCATAAAGACCCACATAAAGCGGGCCCTCGCTTTCCTTCGGGAACAGATGGAGGACGATTTGATTCTGTTATTCTTTTTTAAAAAGGTCGAAAAGTCCGGAATTCTTTGACTGTGACTGCTTCCATTTCTTTACGATAGAGAAAAAAATTCAGATTTTGTAAAAAAATAAAAAAAGTTTGTCACCCTTTTGAGGGAGGTGCGTGTGCTATTGGCAAAAAGCAGAAAAATGCAGGCGAATGATCATGACAACCAAATTGAATTTGCTGTCCGTTTGTTGAATGAGCGGGAGCGATTGGAGGAGAATGAGGTCGAACAATGGCTGGCGAAACCGGAAAACCGGGCTTTACTGGACGAACTGACCAGGATAAGACAAGGGTTGGAGAAACGGGAGTATCATGCTTTAAAAAGAAAGGAATGGAAAAATATACAAAAGCAGATCCGTCCGGTCGGATTACACATCGTTAGGCGGTGGATGTCGGCGGTGGCCATCCTGGTATTGGGTTTGGGGATCGGCTTATGGTTCGGGCGGCCGGAAGAGACTGTTTTAACGCTTAAAGGGCAGCAAGGAGAAAAAGATCAAATTGTTCCTGGTAAGGAACAGGCCCGACTGATTTTGGCAGATGGTCGGGAAGTGGCTTTAGGTAAAAAAAATGCCTCCATCGAAGTTCATCGGCCGGTTAAAATTACCAATGATTCGATCGATGGATTGAAATATTCCCAGGTGGCCGGACAACAGGTGGAAGAGGTGACGGTGGAATATAATACGCTACAAGTACCTGTCGGCGGGTTTTATAAATTGGAATTACCTGACGGTAGTAAGGTGTGGTTGAATGCGGCTTCGGAGTTGAAATTTCCTATCCGGTTTACCGGTAAAAAGCGGGAAGTTTATCTGAAAGGAGAAGGTTACTTCGAGGTAAGGAAAGATATGGGCCGGCTGTTTGTGGTGCATTTGAATGAGGCTGATGTAACGGTATTGGGAACAGCATTCAACATCAATGCTTACGAAGAAGAAAATCATATTTATACTACCCTGGCCGAAGGAGCCGTTACTTTTTATTCGCATCAACAGGATAAACAATTGATATTGCAACCGGGTATGCAGAGCGATATGGATCTGAAAACGGGTGCTACCACACTCGAAAAAGTGGATCCTTCGATTTATACAGCCTGGACGGGAGGACGTTTTATTTTCCAGTCGATCACGCTGGAAGCCATGATGCGGCAATTACAGCGTTGGTATGATTTCGAGGTTTTCTATCGCAAACGGGAGCTGAAAAATTATAATTTCCGGGGCATGCTCGATCGGGATATGGGCATACAGGAAGTATTGAACATCATAGAAGAAACGACAGACGTTAAATTTCAGATAAACGGAAGGACAATTGTCGTCCAATAACGATGAAACGGGAATCGCTACCAACGATTCCCGTTCAGGTCCTCCGAAAGGAGAATGATTTTAAAACTTTAAAACACAACAAATTTATGAAAAAATCGGGAAATGCTACCAACATTTTTCGGTTTAATGCAAGGGATGATTTTTTAACTTTAAAACGAAACAATTTATGAGAAGAAAACGAAGCGGGGATCCTTGGGATGTCCGGTATGAACTTTCGCAAATTTCGAGAGTAATGAAAGCGGTATTTTTTATTATGTTGGTGGGGCTGACTCATCTTTCGGCCAGTGTAAGAAGCCAGAACACTGTGGTGAATCTTAGTTTAAAGAATGTCTCGGTAGAAGAAGCTTTAGTTAAAGTGGAAAAGCAGTTGAAACAAAACTTCTTTTTCAACCGGGAGAGTGTGGATTTGGAGCGTAAAGTAAATCTCCGGTTTTCGAATGCCGGATTGGATGAACTGGTACGGGAACTTTTTGGGGTGGATTTTAAATACCGTTTGGTAAATAATTTAATCGTCATTTCTAAAAAGAATGAAAACCAAAGTCAGGTCCAACCTCAGTCGGTTAAAGTTTCCGGAGTCGTAAAAGATAAACAAGGAAACGTATTACCGGGAGTGACGGTCCTGATCAAAGGTACCCAGCTCGGTGTGGCGACGGATATGGATGGAAAGTACGAGTTGTCTGTACCTGTCGGGAATCATGTTTTGCTTTTTTCGATGGTTGGCATGAAGGAAAAAGAAGAAGTAGTCGGTAAGCGTACCCGGATCGACGTCACATTGGAAGAGGCGGTAAGCGAAATGGAGGAAGTCGTGGTTACCGGTTACCAGACCATTTCCAAAGAGCGGGCTACCGGTGCCTATTCTATTGTTAATGCGAAAGAACTCGAACAGAAACCCACGGCTAATATTTCCACTGCCCTGAACGGATTAGTACCCGGATTGGCTGTTCAGAGTTCACCGGTGGAAGGAACCACCCGTTTCCTGATCCGTGGAAAAGGTACTCTTCAAAGTGACCAGGCTGATAGCGATCC
>JAETOX010000371.1 GCA_021771575.1 Bacteroides sp.
CGGTGCGCCATGCCAGCCTTTTTCGAAAGCGGGATACTGGGTAGGAAATAACACCCGAAAGGGTATTAACGATCCTCGTGCCTCCTTGGTTGATGAGTATCTGCGTGTAGTTTGTGATCTTCATCCCGATGGCTTTGTTTTTGAAAATGTCGAAAGTCTCTTACATCCCACAAACCGTGTAATCGTTGACCGGTTTATAGAAATCATCACTGAGCAAGGCTATAAATATAAAATTGTTCGTGCCAATGCCCTGGATTATGGTGTGTCCCAAAAAAGAAAACGCCTCTTTATTATTTGCACTTTGGGCGAGTTTAAAAGCGAAGAACCAAAAAAGACCCATTGTCCGCCGGAAGAGTGCGCCAGTACGGGGTTACTGCCGTATGTCAATGTAGGGGAAGTTATCGCCGGTTACAACGGTCCTGAGTATTACGAGCCGGAAGAGGAAACTACTGGTGGAACTTATCATAGTGACCTTTGTGAGGTGCCTCCCGGCATGAACTACAAGGCGCTTACGGCCTGGTATGGATATAAGAATCCAAAGTTTGTAGCGGATAAGCGTTTCTGGAGTTTTCTTTTAAAGCTGTCGCCAGATATGCCTTCCTGGACGATTACCGCGCAGCCCGGTCCTTGGGTTGGTCCTTTCCATTGGGATAACCGAAGACTTAGAGTGCCCGAGATTGCGGCAATTCAATCATTCCCTAAAGGATATAGGTTCTATGGAAGCCGCAGATCCGTTCAGAAACAAATCGGAAATGCAGTTCCTGCCCTTATGGGAAAAGCGATGATTGAATATGTGAAAGAGAGTTTACAGAAATGAGTATAAAAGTTCTAAGCATTTTTTCTGGCGGTGGCGGAATAGACTGCGGTTTCAAAAAGGCAGGTTATGATATATGTTTTTCCACCGATTTTTGGCGGCCGGCTTGTGACACATTGGAAAAGAATAAAGTCGGCCGGCTAGTTAAATGTGCAGATATACGACAAGTTGACTATGCGAAGGAATTGGCATCAATTGGTTATTCATTCGGCGATATTGATGTATTGG
>JAETOX010000372.1 GCA_021771575.1 Bacteroides sp.
AAGCTCGGTATATATCAAGTTACGCCTAAAACACTTGACGCAAATGTTCAAGGTAATGCCGATGACGAGAGAAAAGGAATCGTATATGATGCCAAAAATCACGCTTGGATTGCCACTTTGGATTCCGAAAACGCGGATCAAGCGTTAATTACGTATTCCAACCTTGAAGGGCTGAACCTTTCCGCCAATAACGTTCAGTGGTGGATAAAAGGCGGCTCGTATGCCGAATGGACAGTTATTACTACTTTATCCGCTAAAAATGTGAGCGAAAGCGGTACTTATTCGGTAAAAGTCACGGCGGATAACCATACCGAAAAAGAATTTACTTCCGTCAAAGTAGCGATTACAAAGGCGCCACTTACGATTTCCGTAAACTTTACAGGAGAAAATGCGCTGTACTATGGAGAAGATAAACCGGATAAAACGGTTTCGTCTGATTTTGCTGCAGAACTTGCACAAGGACTTTATGCGGTTGGCGGATTATTGGAAGATGATACGCTTGAAAATATCGGCTTCAAAGATACGGATTCGTTCTTCTATACAACTTCGTTACAAGACGGAAAGAATCCTGTCGGAAAAAATTACACGACTACGTTTAGCTCTTCGTTGACGGCGAACAACTATGAGATTACGGCGGAAGCCGGCATGCTTCATATCATACCGCTTCCCGTAACCGTTACGATTAAGAGTCAGTCGCGCGCTTATATGTACATGGTTGGTCGCGAAGGGGGAAATGAAGATCAGAACGTATTAAACGGTTTTGTAAAATTTGAAATCACTGAAGAAGCCGTAAAAGCAAGAGTCGAGAGCATTCCGGAAGCTTCGGATTTAACGGCTATCCTTAGCTTGGCTACCAATGCGCTTACGATAGAAGGCGGCAAGATAACGGCTACGAATGAAAGCGGCTTCTATCCGTTATATGCGATAAAAAATTCCGCGTATGATAATTATGATTGTACGTTTGCGATTGATAATAGTGGGGTAACCGGTACATGGTCGGGTTCTTCGTTTAATTTCCCCGACAACAAAGTCGGTGAAGTT
>JAETOX010000373.1 GCA_021771575.1 Bacteroides sp.
AGATACAAGCACTGAAGAACATCGCACTAGGGTTATGAGGATTATGCCTGAAAAAGATCAGGATTCTGATGAAGGAATATATATTGTTATCATTTCCTATTACGAAGATGAAACGAACCCGGAGTTTGCTTCCAAACGCGGCTATTTTATCCGCACTCCGGAAAAGGAGAAACAGTAATGAAAAAAGCCCTATTTTTATTAACGATGTTAGCCCTGTCATCCTGTCATTTGCAGCGGGATGAAACATTCGTCAATCCCGTGTTTTACGGCAAGCTGGAGTCACAAACCAATTTGTGGGACGTAACCATAACCCCGACAACGTTTGATAAAGACAACCGCCACGGCGCCACCTGGCACGAAGACTGCGAAATGTGGAAGAACGAGCCCGATGAAGTGGTACTGCGCTGCACGCATCAGTTGAACAAAGAACAGTTGGAAATGCAGGCTATGCGGAAACCGGAAAATCCTAAAACCGAAGAGCATAATACTTATGTTATAAAAATTATGCCTGAAAAAGATCAGGATTCTGATGAAGGAATATATGTTGTTATCATTTCCTATTACGAAGATGAAACAAGGTCGGAATTTGCTTCCAAACGCGGTTATCATATCCGCACTCCGGAAAAGGAGAAACCGTAATGAAAAAAGCCCTATTTTTATTAACCATGTTAACCCTGTCATCCTGTCATTTGCAGCGGGATGAAACATTCGTCAATCCCGTGTTTTACGGCAAGATGGAGTCACAAACCGATTTGTGGGACGTAACCATAACCCCGACGACGTTTGATATGGATAACCGCCACGGTGCCACTTGGCATGAAGACTGCGAGATGTGGAAGAATGAGCCAGATGAAGTGGTGTTGCGCTGCACACACCAGCTGAACAAAGAACAGCTGGAAATGCAGGCCTCGCGAGATCCAATAGATACAAGCACTGAAGAACATCGCACTAGGGTTATGAGGATTATGCCTGAAAAAGATCAGGATTCTGATGAAGGAATATATATTGTTATCATTTCCTATTACGAAGATGAAACGA
>JAETOX010000111.1 GCA_021771575.1 Bacteroides sp.
AATTATCGCCGGTTTTGGTATTGTTTTGCTATTGTGGTCGGTGGTCCGGATGTTGTCTAGCACCGAATTGGCTATGAACCGGATCTGGGGCGTAGAAAAAGGTCGTTCACTGACTAAAAAATTCACCGATTATCTGTCGATTTTGTTTATCGCTCCGATTTTGGTGGTACTGATCAGCAGTATGAACGTATTTATGATGTCTAATCTCCAGGAGTATGCTATGGAAGAAGGACTGATCCGCTATGCCAGTGCTGCGCTGAAAGCCGTGGTGGCTTTGATTCCTTATGTATTAGTATGGTTTCTGTTCGTTTTCCTATATATGTTTATGCCCACGACCCCGGTGAAATTCAAGTATGCCCTTATCGCTGGTATCATTGCCGGGACAGTATTCCAGGTTGTGCAGTGGTTTTATATCCGTTTCCAGATCGGGGTGAGCTCTTACAACGCGATTTACGGAGGACTTGCTGCTTTACCCCTTTTGTTGGTCTGGCTACAGTTAAGCTGGAGCATTGTCCTCTGGGGTACCGAATTGTGTTACATTATGCGTAACCGGCATTTTCTTTACCGCGATAATCTCAACGCAGGCACCCAGTGGGTGGAAAATGTAGAGGTAACCATGCAGGTATTGAAATATATTTCCGAAATGTACACCCATGGGGAAGGTAGTCCAACCTTGGCCATGATCTGCACAAAACTCAGAATGAGTTCTAGTAAAGTACGGATTATTTTACAAGAACTGGTAAACCGGCGGATTCTTGTCGAAGTAAAGGACGATGACGATGTGACTTATTTCCCTGCCGTGGATTTTCATCAGCTGTCCTGGGCCGACATAATTACCCGTTTGTCTCATATCGACAAAAATCAGGGAGAAGCTTGGAAAGTGCGTTTGGCGAAAGCCATAAACGAAGAATTTTCTGCCGATAAATTCGCTTGATATGTCAATAGACTACAATCTCATCTATAAACATAAAACCAACCTGTTTACGGGCAAAAATACGTATATAACGGGCCTTTGCAGAGAATTCAGAGACAAAGTTCTTAAAAAATAAATCCGGTTTATCGGCAGGGATATCGTTCTTTATATGTCCTACTGTTGTAAAATCTTTCCCATTTTCCGACAGGCTGACTTCGACATATTGAGGCATATATACTCCGGGACCGGTAAGTTGCATGAATTTGATATCCACGGAGTGTAAAGGCTGGATAGTTTCCAGGTCGATGACAACATCTAAATTTTTGAGAAATCCTTGCCAACGGCCGTCTCCATAGGTAAGCCCGCCCCGGTAACCATCGGTTAGGGTTATATCTCCGGCAGCCGGATAAGAGGCACTATATGGATTATGGTATACAACTTTTTTCCCTATTGCTTTGTGGTAATCGAACCGCCCGCTGGAGGTTTGTTCGCTCTTTTCGCCTTCTCGGAATATGGCTGCCTTTACTTTGGCTGAATCGATCCAGAACGGACCGGTATACAGGGCCGACTGTCTGTCGGGTTCCGAACCGTCAAGGGTATAACGGATTTCGGGGCGATACCTTTCTGAATCGAAGCTTACCCGAATCTGCTTTTTCAGGGTATCTACTTCCATGCCCATTTCTATCCGGTCGCTTAATGAAAAGACATTTATTCCTTTGTGTTTCAGCATGCTGATATGCGACTCGACTCGTCGTTTAAAATCTTCGGGATCTTTCTTTTTTTTCGGAGACCAAACCACTTCCGATAAGGCCAGTACACGGGGGAAAGCCATATATTCCACCTGTTCCGGACTACAGATATATTCTGTCCAGATATTAGCCTGAGCACCTAAAACATGTTGCGACTCTTCGATCGATAATTGCGATGACACCGGATGATAGGAATAAACTTTCAGATAAGGCAGAAAACCACCGATTGCGTAAGGCTGAGTGGAAGGATCTGCCTGATAACTGTCGAAATAACAATACTCCCCCGGAGTCATAATCACATCATGTCCTGAACGGGCGGCTTCTATTCCTCCTTTTTCACCTCTCCAGGACATCACAGTGGCATCGGGTGCCAAACCACCTTCCAGGATTTCGTCCCAACCGATTATTTTTCGTCCCCGGGCTGACAAAAACTGCTCGATTCGCCTGATAAAATAACTTTGTAGTTCTTTCTCGTCCTTCAGTCCCTCCGTTTTGATCCTTTTTTGGCATAGAGGACATTTTTTCCAGGCACTTTTCGATGCTTCGTCTCCTCCGATATGAATATATCTTGAAGGAAAAAGTTCCATCACTTCCTGCAATACATTTTCTATAAATTGAAACGAAGCTTCCTTCCCGGCACAAAATTCCCCGTTTTTCCCATCAACGAAGCAAGCTAACTGTGGATATACAGCCAACACTTCTTCCGAATGCCCCGGCATTTCGATTTCAGGTATCACTTCGATATGGCGTTGTGTGGCATACGCAACAATATCCCGGATTTCCTCCTGGGTATAAAATCCTCCGTATGCACCTTCGTTTTCCCGTTTTGCGTAAGTACGATCTCCGTTGTTCCACCACATCCCCCAATCTTCTTGTGTACGCCAGGCTGCACAGTCTGTCAGTTCCGGATATTTCCTGACCTCGAACCGCCATCCTCCTGCATCCGTCAGATGCCAATGAAATCGATTCAGCTTATACATAGCCATTAAATCCAGGTATTTTTTGATAAACGAAGGAGGAAAAAAGTGACGCGATACATCCAAATGGAGTCCACGGTATGAAAAAGCAGGCTTATCACTTATCTCTAAAGCAGGTAACGACCAGCTTTGTTCGGTTTTATTATAAAAATGCCGATCGTTTAAAATTTGCAGAAAGGTCTGCAATCCATAAAATAATCCGGCTGAATTCGCTGCTTTGATTTCAATACCCTTTGGCTGAATACTCAGTAAATATCCTTCCGAAGCTTTTATACATGACGAATCCAGCGCAAACCGTATATAATTTTCTTTGGTTTCGGTTGGCTGTTTCTTAAAATGATAACCTGCCAGTAAATAAGTCGAAGAATCCAGGACATCTGCTAAAAATGGAGCATCCGCAAATGGGGGCATATACAAACAAGTTTGGCGGTCCAGATTGCATACTCCTTCTTTGAATTCTATCTGTTCAGGTATAGGGATCACCTCTAATTGCTTATAAATATTTTCTGTTTTACAACAGATGCAATGAAAACCTAACATAACTGCAAGCCCAATATAATACCACTGATTACGCATAACTAAATAAATGAATTCTGCAAAAATACGAATAAAACCTTTTCCGTCAAACCATCGAAATCTAGATAGAATTTGGAGATTAGATATTTTTTCAGTAAATTTAGGCACAAATTAATTGAATATGAGAAGAAGGATAGAGTTAGAGTACATTTTTTCGTCTTCTGTAAAAGTCTTATTTTCACGTTTAAGTACACCGGCCGGTTTATCTGAATGGTTTGCAGATGACGTTTTTCAAAAAGCTGAACAATTTATTTTTGTCTGGAACGGCACCGAACACCCGGCAACATTAGTAGAATTAAAACCTAATAGTTACGTTCGTTTTAAATGGGACGATGTAGAAGATGGGGAAGAATATTTTGAATTCAGTATACATGTCGAACCTTTGACAGGAGATGTGGCTTTGATCATTACCGATTATGCCGACGAAGACGAAGTAACGGATGCTATAGAATTGTGGAATAAACAAATGGATATTCTTCACCGTACCTTAGGCGCTTAATATAAATGTGCCGATACACCAATGTAGCAATGTACTAATGATCCATACAGCTTTCATTGGCACATTCTTTATTGGTACATTAGGACATTGCTACATTGGCACATTAATAAAATAATTCTACCTTTGTCCCTGTTTAAGAAAAGAGATTTTTGACGGCTTATTTGTTCGCAGATGAAGAAATTGCATATATTCATGCTCAAAAGTTTCATAGGGCCTTTTGTAGCGACTTTTTTTATTAGCATGTTCGTCCTGATCATGCAATTCCTTTGGCGTATGATCGACGAGATTGTGGGGAAGGGACTGGATTTTGCTGTAATCGCCGAATTGCTGAGCTATGTTGCCGTCACCCTCGTTCCTATGGCTTTGCCTTTGGCGGTGCTGTTATCTTCGATTATGACTTTCGGAAGCTTAGGGGAAAACTACGAACTGATCGCTTTAAAGTCCGCTGGGATTTCACTTTATCGGATCATGAAACCCTTGGTCATACTAATTATATTTTTGACGGTAGGGGCTTTTTTCTTCTCCAACAACATCTTACCGGTAGCTAACCTGAAATTTTACAGCTTACTTTATGATATCCGCAGGCAAAAGCCGGAAATGTCCTTTAAAGAAGGTATTTTCACCAATGATCTGGAAGGTTACAGCATCAAGATCGATAAAATTAACAAGGAAACGGGGATGATGTATAATATGCTGATTTATAATCATAAAGACGGAAGTGGTAATTACGAAGTAACCAAAGCAGATTCTGGGAAAATGATCAGCGATCCTAAAAGCAATGTCATGGAGCTGATATTGTATCACGGGCATTCCTATACCGATGAAGGAATGAAAAATGCAAATGCCCGCCGGACCTTTCCTTTCAGAAGGTTGAAATTCGATAAACAGACTGTGCTCATCGAGCTTCCGGGAAATGATCTGAAGCGTACGGATGAAGATGGCTTCCGCTCTTATTCGATGATGTTGAATTTGAAACAGCTGAAAGATACCATTGCTTCGGCTCAGGTTTTTCTGAAACAAAGGAAAGCCGGGGATGCCAAAAGAATGCTCAATACGAATTATCGGAAAAGTAAAAATAGTAATCCTCAACGCGATAGCGTGTTGATAGAAAAATCCCAGGGTATATACAACGATCCGGATAGCTTGTTTGCCGCTTTCGATATTGAAGAACAACGTCGGGCTGTCGACAATGCCTTGCAGTATGCCCGTGAGGTGAAACAGCGTACTCAAGACGATTTACATTATTATGTGGCCCGGCAGGAAGGCATTATCAAAAACCAGTTGGAATGGCACCGGAAATTCTCCCTTTCTTTTGCCTGTTTTATTTTTTTCTATATCGGTGCACCCTTGGGCGCTATCATTCGCAAAGGGGGATTGGGGATGCCTGTGGTCGTTTCCGTACTTTTGTTCATCATTTACTATATCATCGATATGATGGGAGTCAGATCAGCCAAAGAAGCAGTGATTTCTCCCGGTATGGGCGCCTGGATTTCTGCTTTCATACTGCTTCCTTTAGGTATCGTATTGACTTATAAGTCGGTAACCGACTCAGAGATGATGAATACCGAAGCTTATTCCAAATTCTTTAAAAATATACTGTCCTTTTTTAAAAAGAAAAAACATAATGGGTCATAAGCTGCGTATCGTATATATGGGAACCCCTGAATTTGCCGTTTTGCCTTTGAAGAAAATTGTTGAGGCCGGTTTTCAGGTGGTCGGAGTGGTGACGAATCCCGATAAGCCGGCAGGGCGGGGACAACAATTACAGGAATCGGCCGTAAAAAAATATGCCCGCGAAGCCGGATTGAGGATTTTGCAGCCGGAAAGATTCCGGGACGAGGAATTTTTAAAACAATTGGCAGAGTTAAAAGCAGATTTACAATTGGTAGTGGCTTTTAAAATGTTGCCCGAGGTTGTATGGAGTATGCCCCCCTTGGGAACGGTAAACTTGCATGCTTCTTTGCTGCCGGATTACCGGGGGGCTGCTCCGATCAACCGGGCAGTGATGAACGGCGAAACCTATTCTGGCGTAACGACTTTTCTTTTAAAACATGAAATCGACACCGGAAATATTATATTTCAGCAAAGAGTAGAGATCGGGGAAAAAATGACCGCCGGGGAGCTTCATGATGAATTAATGGTAAAAGGAGCTGATTTGTTGTTGAAAACCGTACAGGCTATGGAAGAAGGAAAATATACCTTAACCGATCAAAGTAGCTTGCTACAAGGACGTGAAGCGATACATGCCCCGAAGATATTCAAAGAAGACATGAAAATTCAGTGGAATGGAGAGCTGGAAACGATATACAATCATATCCGGGGGTTATCTCCCTTTCCTGGAGCATGGTCCGAATTACAGGCCATTGGCTCGAAGGAGGCACTGCTGATTTTCAAAATATTCGAGGTGCAGAAAATACAGCAAACTCACCACCAGGCTTTCGGGGAAATCCATACCGATGGAAAAACTACTTTCGATGTCTATGTCAAAGGAGGCATCATCCGCATTCTGGAATTGCAGTTATCGGGTAAAAAGAGAATGCGGATCGAAGATTTTCTGAGAGGATTTCGTTTGGAAGATTATCGTTTGAAATGTTGAAGTAGATGAGTATCAACATAGGTGGTGCGTCATGGAATGGTTGAATGGATACATGAAACAGTAGGCTTGGGAATATGAATGAAAGTCGGATATTGATAGCAGTGAACGAGAAAAAAGAAGAGATTTGGGAGGATGTTTTCGGCTATTATTATGCGGCTTTGTGTTCTTATGCCAGACGTTTGGTGCATGATCCGGTTATTGCCGAAGATTTGGTGCAGGACATCTTATTATACGTTTGGAATAGCGAACGGAAATTCATCCGGCTCGAAGAATTGACCAATTATCTCTATCGGGCTACTTATAACCGTTCGATGATGTGGCTGCGGCATGAAAAATGTAAGTCCAGACATTTAGCCCGTTTGAGCGAAGAAAGCAATCCGGAATTCGATGAAATGTTTGTAGAGACCGTGCGCGAAGAATTACTCCGGCAAATGTATCTTTATATCGATGCCTTACCAGAGCAACAACGTAAAGTGATCCGGATGAGTGTAGAAGGATTGTCCGTAAATGAAATTGCTGAAAAATTGGGAATATCTGTCGATACGGTGAAAACACATAAAAAGCGAAGTTTTAAACAATTACGTGGAAAATTCAAAGAGGACGTAAATATTTTCTGGTTGGCTTTTTTCTTATCTTAAAAAAATTATCAAAAAAAATGTTTTCTTGTCACCCTTTTCTGTTTATTGTGCACATTAATAGTGTAAAAACAGAAAACTTATGGAAAAAAGTGTTGAGAAAACCGTGGCTTTGTTGCGAAAATCGTATGCCGGACGACTGACAGCGGAAGAACAGGCAGAGGTCGACCGTTTGTTGTCAGATAAGGATATGCAACAGCTATATACTACCATCGGGGATGACGAGTACCTGATTCAAGAGTTCCGGCGCTACAGTTCTTGGTTGCCGATGTCGGGATATCAGGCGTTCCGAAAGAAAAAGCGGCAACAAAAAATACAGAGATTTACTGCCCGCTTGTCGGTAGCTGCCAGTTTGTTAATAGCTTTAGGTTGTATCTGGTTATTGGTAGAACAGGAAAAGCCGGAAAAACCAATCGATATAGCAGAAACGAGGGTTGAACCGGGCAGCTTTCGCGCCTTTCTGCAATTAAGCAGCGGTGAACGTATTGCTTTGGAAGATACCCATCCCTTGGACCTATGTGAAACAGAGGGGACTATCCAAATCGATTCGGGGAAGGCTGTTTATTCCGCTCATCAGTTATCCCCCGCGGAAACGGAAACTTATCATATTTTATCAGTGCCGCGGGGAGGAGAATATCGCTTACTTTTGACCGATGGAACCGCCGTGCATTTGAATGCAGAGTCGGAACTCCGTTATCCGGTGGCTTTTACGACAACCGAAAGAAAGGTATTCCTGAAAGGTGAGGCTTGGTTTGAAGTGGCGAAAGACGTAGACCGTCCGTTCTATGTAGAAACAGAAGACGTGAGGATCCGGGTATATGGCACTTCTTTTAATGTAAATACCCATCGCTTCCATACCACAGAAACAGTATTGGTGTCGGGTGAGATCGGCATTGCTAAGGCGGAAAGCACGGAGGAATGGCGCATGCATCCCGGACAACTGGCTTCCTACGACCGAAATAGTGGAGAGATAAGCTTGCAGAAAGTGGATGTTCGTAAATATACTGCCTGGCAAGATGGCGAATTCTGCTTTAACGACGATACCCTTGAGGAAATCCTGGAAGAACTGGGACGTTGGTACGATGTGACGGTGTTTTTTCAATCTCCTGGGCACAAAGAAATCCAGTTTTCCTGTCATCTGAAACGTTATGAAGACATCCGCAAAATTCTTGGTGCCATTACGGAATCCACGGGGATTCTTTTTGAGATAAACAATCGTACAGTCATTGTAAAATAAAATAAGAGAAGTGTCCCCACACTTCCCTTATCCAGATAAGTGTGCAATAGAACGGATGACAGCCGCCTCTATTGCTATGTATAATCTTTCAATTACAAATTTATGACAAAAAAACGAGAATGCCTCGGTATTTATCATGACCCCTGGCGAAAAATCGGAAAAATTATGAAATTGTGTGTTATGCTGGTTTGCTTGTTCTCCTTTAGTCTGTCTGCCAACACTTTGGCACAGCAGGAGCGGGTGAACATGAAATTGCAGGAAGTATCAATCAAACAAGTGCTGGAAGAAATTCGCGAGCAAACCAAGCTACAGTTTATGATGAGCAAAGAGCAGGGGGAACGTGTTGGGCGGATTTCGGTGAATGCACAGAATGAGACAGTAGCCAAAGTGTTGGATGAAATATTTGCTTCCACCGATCTGACTTGGGTGATCAAAGAAGATATTATCGTGGTGAAGGAGCGGGAATTACAGCAGCAAGCCCCTGAATTGATACAAGTCAAGGGTAAGGTGACCGACGAAAAAGGCAATGCCATGCCGGGAGCTACGGTACAGCTTTACGGCACTACGATCGGGGTCTCAACCGATGTCAACGGTCACTATTCTATCAACGCGAAGCCTGATGCCGTACTGAAAGTTTCGTTTATCGGTTACAAATCTCAGAATATCTCCATTGATGGACGTAAAACAATTAATATTTCGCTGAAGCCTGAAGTGGAAAGCCTTGACGAAGTGACTGTAGTGGCTTTCGGTACGCAGAAGAAAGAGAGTGTCACGGGAGCCATTTCCACTATACGCCCTATGGATTTGAAATCATCCAGCAGTGACTTGACGGCAAGCCTTACCGGGAAAATTGCCGGTATTGTCGGTTGGCAGACGGGGGGAGCTCCCGGGGCGTTGACCGAAGACGAAATGAATACAAAATTTTATATTCGGGGTGTTAGTTCATCCAACGGGGCTTCTGAGCCGTTAGTGTTGATTGATGGGGTTGAATCTTCCCGTTTGGATTTGGCACGTATGGCTCCGGAAGATATCGAAAGTTTCTCTGTGTTGAAAGACGCTTCCGCTACGGCGATGTACGGGGCCCGTGGTGCGAATGGGGTGATTATCGTGACCTCAAAAAAGGGTAAAGCGGGAAGTGTTTACACTTCCGTGCGTTATGAGGCGGTAGCTTCCATGCCCACGGATAAAATAGAAGTGGTGAGTCCTCAAACTTATATGAAAATGTACAACGAAGCGTTGCTGGCTCGTAACCCAGGTGCTACACCCCAGTATTCTTTGAACCGTATCGAGCGCACGGGTAGCAAGGATTATCCCTCTTGGGTATACCCTGCTAACGATTGGTTTAAAATCTTATTTAAAGATTATTCCGTGAACCACCGTGTGGGGGTAAATGTGCGGGGAGGTTCCGAAACAGTGCAATATTATGCTTCCGTCAACTATGTAAACGATCGGGGTATGTTGAAAACCGACCAGTTGAACCAGTTCGATGTGAACATCAAGAACTCCACACTTTCGTCACGCATCAATTTGAACGTGAATTTAAGTACTGGACTCCGTATGTTGATCAACACGAATGTGAATTACGATAAATACCATGGCCCTTTCTTTGGTGCAGGTCAACCGGATGTACAATCGGCTTATTATTATGCATTCAATGCTTCGCCGGTGGACTTTGCCCCGACCTACCCGGG
>JAETOX010000374.1 GCA_021771575.1 Bacteroides sp.
AACGGCTCGGAAAAGAACTTTCGAAGCTGACGGACGCCCAAATCGTCATAACGGGAGCCGTATTCGGGCAGGAGATCGGCGAAGTGATATCGGGGAGCGAAAAGGGCGAAATTTTATTGCACGAGCGTTTGCCCCAAAACAAGCACGGCACGGGCGATATATTCGCTTCGGTGTTTACCGCTCATTATTTATCGGGAAAGGGAATCCGGAATTCCTGTAATCTTGCCGCCGAGTTTGTTGCCGATTGTATTCGGAATTCGGACGAGGACCATTTTTACGGCGTGAATTTCGAACGGATTTTAAAAAGAAATAAGTAAAAGGGAAAGACGCTCTCGCACGAGAGCGTTTTATTTTTATTTGATTTTTTTATAAAATTTCGATTATTATATTGACAATCATCTATGTAATGTGTATAATATAGATAAATATAAATTTGAGAGGCGTTATGAATACGTTGGAATGCGTGGGAATACTAAAAGCGCTCGGTGACGATACCCGAATGAGAATTTTCGAGATTTTACGGAACGGCAGGTTGTGCGGCTGTAAGATACTTGAAAGTTTGAATATTACACAGCCGACGTTATCCCATCACATGAAAGTGCTTTGCGAATGCGGAATAGTTACCGCAGAAAAAGAGTGGAAATGGAGTTACTATTCCATAAATTGTAAAAAACTGAACGAGTTGATCGACTATTTGCGCAATACAAAATGCCGCAATAATAACGGAGGGTAAAAATGGATTACACACTTGAAAGCAAATATCAATTGATAAAAGAAGAAGTCGCGAAAAGCAATTCTATCAATCCGATAGACATTGTAAGGGAGATAATGCATAAAGAATTTATCGATATTCACGGACCGGAACATCATTATCTTGACGGAGCCGCTTTTTTGGTTGCGTACAATAACGCAGGCGGAAAAATTGATATCGTCCGTTGTTTGGATGAATTGGCGAAACGTACGATTAAGATGCCGGGAGCAATGTGCGGGCAATGGGGAATATGCGGTTCTTTGGCGTCGGTAGGCGCGGCTTT
>JAETOX010000112.1 GCA_021771575.1 Bacteroides sp.
ATAAGATAATCACTTCAGGATGCACAAATTCTGTAATAAGATCGGTCAGACGCTGGATTTCCTCCATATTCTGGCAAGCTGGGACGTTAGGGATTGTTTTCATCATGAGTAATTTTTAAAGTTATAGTAATTTTTATATCAATTATGTCTTTTCTTTATCTTTTTGGGGCTAAAACCCCAATAATATTTCAATTTAACTCCATTCCTTTGAAAAATAACAATCAAGCAAATGAAGGAAAAGGAATTTTTGAAAAAATTAGGTCAAAGAATCAGAACGTTACGTAATGAAAAATCATGGACCTTATATGATCTTTCTGTCCTAACAGACATTGATACCAGTGATCTTTCAAAACTCGAATTAGGTTATATAAATTCTACTATTTTCACTTTATACAAAATAAGCCATGCTTTAGGCATTTCTGTAAGTGAGTTGCTAGATTTCAAATAAACTCTTATTATTTGAATTATAGGTTCCAAGACCTATTCACTTTTACTATTCAGCTATTTTCTTGATTAAACCTACTCTCAACCATTTTTTTCATTTTAGTTTAAGTTTATAATTCTTAAGCGGGAAGGTCAGACAGAGTTGAATATAATCTCCATACCAGGCTGTTATATTAACGATTCTGATCCTTATATATTGATTCCGGGAGAGGTAAGTTCCAGCCTGATCAGGTTCTGAAAGAACATAAAAAGAACGTGGGACAAACCTCAGAGCCGGGAGACGATGTGCTAGCAACACTACCACAACCGGATAAGGTAAGCCCACGCCAATCCGATATATTATAAATATATACGAATCCCATAACATGGGCGTTACCTACACCGCCTTAGTTGTGATAATGAACTTCATTACCAAGTTGCTAGCTTTCGTCTCCTAAGACGCGTAATTAACGCAACAGCATGTAAAAAAACACAGATACCTCTTGTATCTATTTATGCGCCAAAGAAAAGAAATTAATGTTAATTATGCAATTTTTGGCGGATAAAACTGATAAAATAGATGAAATAGTGGGAAGTTTTTCATTAAAAAATAGGTATGCTTCCTTGTTTTTATGTTTAAAATTTCTAATTTTATGAACAGCAGTGCTTGGGTGTTCTTTTTTTCGCATAAATATCCCCGGTTTCTCCAAACAGACTGTCGCTTGGGGACTTGATCAGGTTTGCGTCGACGATAAGGCCATGAGGAGAACAATGTATAAGAATCATTATACTCCTGATATTGTATATACCCGGGGGGCCGGGATTGACTCTTGCCACAGCACCGGGCCGGTAAACCGATTTGTCCGTTTTATAAATACTTTTTGATGTCCTGTAGTTCTACCAATTTATTGACAATAGCATAAATGGTCAGGCCTGCCGGGCTATGGATCTGAAGTTTACGGGCGATATTGCGTCGATGGGTAATCACCGTATGGGCCGAAAGATATAAGGCATCGGCAATTTCTTTGTTGGTCATTCCTTTCACGACGCAGGTAATAATTTCTTTTTCCCGGCTGCTCAACACTTCTTGTCCCGTCAGTTCTTCGGTTTCTTCGCGGGGCATATTCAACAAGCGGTTCAACTTATCTTTGAGCCTTTCGGCATCGTCGTACAAGGTGATCGATTCATCGTAATTCCTCAACAAGGCCTGATCGGCGACAGAACAGACCAAAGCGATACATTTGATCGCATGGCAGAAGGAATCTTCCTTAAATTTACGCACATCGAAATAGCCCGGAAAAGCAGGATTGATAATCAAGATTTGAGGTCGATGAAGCCGGATGCAATCGTGCAGGGATTCGGGGGAGAGAATTTCTATAGGCACGATGCGCAGTCCCTGAATTCGTTTCAAAACCAGAATAAGCCCACTGCGGATAATGACGGATGTCTCGGCAATGGCAATCTTTAATGTGTCATTCTCTCGCATTTTCTTCTGTTTTCTTTTCGAATTCCAGCATCAATGGCACAAATATATAATCTTCGACACGACAATGCGACGATAAGTCCTTTTCGCAGGAATAAATGTCGAACAACACGCTGTTCAAGAGATTATTGTTTGTTTTTGCCGGATAGTATTTGACAATGATATTTTTCAATTCTGTCAGTTTCGTTTCAATCTGGTTGTGGCGGGCTGCAAAAATACGAATGTTATAACCTTGAGTATCTCTCCCTTTCAGTAGAGCATCCACATATTGGAATACTACCTGATTTTCATATTCCATATGGGCCCTTACCTCGTTTACATATTCGTCGTAAAATTTCAGGATCAGAAAAGCAATGTCATCTTTCGAACAATCGATGGCATCGATCAGTTTTCTGCGAATAGCGGGCAAATTAAAATCCAGAAAATAAGAATGTGCCTGACGAAGATAGTCTATCAAAGCTTCTACTGATATTTTTTCCTGGTAATCTTCCCGTATACAACATTCGTCTTCCATGAAATTCACCACAGCCAGAAAGGTCCCGGTATGGACACCTTGCTGGTCACACACCTGTTCTACGGTTTGATCGCCGAATCCCAATGACAAACCAAAACGGCTCATGACCAGCAAAAGATTATAGTTCCCGCAAATGAGATCACTCATTTTGTCGGTTGACGCATATTTAAAATGTTTATCCATTATAAATAAATTGAACTTTGCAAAATAACGAGTTTCCTTTTTCCATTACAATCCCTAAAAATAGGTATTTTGTTACACACTCCCAAAATGGTATTTAACCAGAATTAGTTTTTTTTCGAACGATTCGTTTGTCTTATTTTTCTTCAGCTACGTAGAATCTTTATATTTAAAACCAGAAATAATGAAAAAGACAGGTATTTTTTATGGTTCCACCACCGGGACCACCGAATCAGTAGCGGAAAAGATCGCCGATCGATTGGGTATCGCTAAAGAAGATATCCACAATGTCGCTAGTACGACACCGGATGCCGTACAACCTTACGAAGTACTGTTGCTCGGTTGCTCCACCTGGGGCGTAGGCGAAATGCAGGATGATTGGAACGATTTTCTTTTTAAATTGAAAGACCTGGATTTAAAAGGAAAAACGGTAGCCCTTTTCGGCTGTGGAGATGCCCTTTCTTTCGGCTCTAGTTTTTGTGATGCATTAGGCGTAATTTATCATGAACTGGGACAAACTGGCTGCGATTTTACCGGTGAAGTGGAAACTTCCGATTATCAGTACGATGATTCGCAAGCTGTTGTTGACGGTAAGTTCGTGGGATTAGCCATCGACGATAACAATGAAAGCGAAAAAACAGACGAAAGAGTAAATCGGTGGACCGAGCAGTTGAAACAATCCATCTTAAATTAGTATGTATGCCGGACAACGGAATGACTTCCGGAGAAATAAAAGTTTTTCTCCATCATATTTATGAATACCAAAAAGGGGTTCGGAATATGGTCTTGTGTACTTTAAAGAAGTCAGAAGAGCGTTTTGCATTAGAACGTCTGCAACATCAACAGATCGACTATGCCACTCAATCTCTGAAGAATGAGCATATTAACCTTTTTTTCGGGAAAAAAGAATGTATAGAAGTTGTCCGGCATATCATCGATAAACCACTGAATCAGCTTACTCCCGAAGAAGATTTTATACTCGGTGTGATGTTGGGGTATGATATTTGCAGACAATGTAAACGATATCAAAACCGGAAAACAATCTTTAAAACAGCTTAAAGTAGAAAGTTTATAAAGTCTTTTTTATACATTTGTCTGGCTATAAAAAAGAATATCGATGAAAATTCAACTATTTATATTTTCTATTCTTATCTTGGGTTGTGTTTACGGATGTGTCAAGGACCATCCCAAACCTCAGGTACTGAAACTTTCTGAACAATCGCTTCGTTTTTCGGGACGCGGCGGTAGCTGGCAATTAACGGTCAACAGTAACTGTAACTGGCAGGTTTCCGGCAATTCCAGCTGGTGTCAAAGCGACAAAACGGAAGGTTTCAATACCGACAAGTTGTTGATTACGGTTGATTCGAACGATACACACAGTATCCGTTCTACCGAATTTACATTGAAATGCGACCAAAAACAATTGCAGTTAAGCATACAACAGGATACGGCCAATGTATCCCACCATTACCAGTTACCTGTGATCTTCCATGTCCTTTACAGTAATGCCAATGACACCGTACAGATGATAGATGGTTCCATTGTTCCGATCCTTGTCGATCGATGTAATTCCCTGTATAATCAGTCGGCAAACAGCGCAGATATGAATCTCGAATTGGTAGCTGCAACTGAAGATCCGCAAGGTAATCCATTGGCAGAAACAGGAGTAGAACGTATATTGCTGACGACTTCCGGTACGATGAGCTGTAATAAGTTTATGGATGAGAAGAATTCCGCATATGTTTCTTACCTTTGGGACCCGAATCGGTATATCAATGTTTTTGTATATACTTTTCAGGAAAGCAATGTAACCGGCATTTCGCACTTACCCTACACCCCCTATGAAAACAGCTTGACCGGACTCCAGCAAAGCAATTATTATTTTTCCAATCTCCCCAAATATGCTCATTGTATTTCATTGAACAACACCTATTTGCAAGAGAAAGACGCTTATGTCACTCTGGCACATGAATTAGGGCATTATCTGGGTTTATACCATGTATTCTCGGAAAAGGAATGCGAAGAAACGGATTATTGTGACGATACGCCTAATTATAATCGAACAGCCTATTTGAATGGCCTGGCCGAGCTTACTCCTCCATATAATTTTCAGGAAGTAGTACAACGCACAAGCTGTGAAGGCCTGTTGTTTATTTCCACTAATATCATGGATTATTATTATTCTTATCAGAATCAATTTACAGAGAACCAGCGTGCCCGAGTCCGTCATGTATTGGAAAACAGTCCGTTGGTACCGGGACCCAAAAATATCGTAGCAACCAAAGCCAGAGCAGACGACACGATTCCAGAGGTACGTTATATAGAATAGACTGGAAATTTATTTTTCAGCCACGAGTTTACCGATAAAACAGGCTTTGTCTTTCAAACGGAATGCTTTTACATGGCCTGTAACGTTTCTTTATCTTTTTTCGATAAGGACATAACAACAAGATCGTACGACCGTTTCACGAGTTCTTTAATCGTTTGATCCGGCACATCCTGATTAAAGTAAACATTAATCCAATGTTTCTTATTCATGTGGTAGCCGGGTCTTATTGCTTCATACCTGTCCTGTAAATCACCGCTTTGTCCCGAATCACACTTGATAATACAATACTCGAATATATTTATATTTACCAAACAAAACCATTTCTCTGCAACACAAAAGACAAGCAGGTTTTTATCATAATCGGAAGTCGCTTTATCAAATGGCATTTTCTCATGTACCCCCTTGAATGAAAGGCAATACGTTCTAAAATCTTCTATATTCATAATGCTCTCCTTTTTAGATTTGTATTTCTATTTTGCCACAACTGATAGCTGTTGATGATATTTTGCCACAAAACATAAGAAGCCGGAGCAATCGAAGAGAGAGGATTGAGGTAAACCTGGGCCATCCAAATAGCCAGGATGGTATTTTTCTGTCCTAATCCCTGTCCTCCGGAGACAGGATCGCTGTAGCGTCGTCCGATAAAACGTCCGAATGTGAATTGAACGATACAGATCACTAAAGCTAAGGCAGCCATCCACCATTCCTCGACAGTATCAGCTTCATGTTGATTAACAATAAAATATACGGTTTTACCGGTTACAATAGTCAAGCCTAAAGCCCACAAATAAAAAGAAAGGATTTGCAGCTTTTTCAGCCGGGTATGTAGGGTGGGCAATGCCTTTTCAAGCAACAAAGCCGTTGCACAGGGAAGGATAAGCAAAGGCATCACTTGTTTACAAATACGAAAAACCGAATCCCAGAAAGTCAGTTCGGCCTGCTCGCCCAGACAGGTGAAAATCACAGGTGATACCATCGCTACTGTCAGGCTACTGATCAGGGTGTAAGCCGCCAGACAAGCCACATTCCCTCCCAACATACCGGTAATCACAGCCGCAGCGGTAGCCGTAGGTGCCAACACACAAATCAGACAACCTTCCGCCACCACCGGATCAAACCAAACTAAAGCCCCATAAACTACCATACATCCCAAAACCTGTACTAAGAGTAACCATAGGTGTAATCCACTGAATTTTAAATCCCGAAATGACAATTTACAGTAAGTGATAAATAACATACTGAAGATCAGGTAAGGCGTCAAAAAAGACAGACTTTGGAAAAATTCATAAAAAAATGCTCCCGTCAGCATGGCTAATGGAAGCATCCATGTTTTCAGTTTCTGTAGCACAATAATCTAATTTACAGACCGATCAAGGGGTTTCCACTTTTTTTCATACCATTCAACAAAAGCGCGGTTTACCAATCGGTTACCTCCCGGAGTTGGATAATTGCCGGAAAAATACCAATCCCCGGAATGATCAGGACAAGCTTTATGCAAATTTTCAATGGTCTGATAAACGACAGCAATTTCGGCAGGACAATCCTCGGGAGTAATCATCCCGGCTATTTTCTCAGAGATTTCTTCATCCGAAAAAGGAGCATAAATATCTTTTACATAATTGACAACCTGCTCTTTCGGCCAACCGATCTGAGCCTTACTTTTTGCATATACCTCCTCGATAATGCCGGTTAATCCCCGTTCTTGTAACAAAGCGATAGCAGCATGAAAAGCAATGAACTCACTCATCTTCGACATGTCTATCCCGTAACAATCCGGATACCGGATTTGAGGGGAAGAAGAAACGATGACTATCTTTTTCGGCTTCTGACGGCAAAGGATTTTGATGATACTCTGTTTCAAAGTAGTGCCCCGAACGATACTATCGTCGATCACAACGATCGAATCAACTCCTTCACATACTGTTCCGTAGGTAGTGTCGTAAACATGGGCGGCCAGATCATTACGGCTGTTTCCTTCGGCAATGAATGTACGCAACTTAATATCTTTGATCGCCAATTTTTCGGTGCGTATTTGTTTTTTCAGGATTTCCCGGATTTCCTGATCATTTATCATCATTTTCCCGCAAATCTGATCTGCTTTTTTCCTATCCAGCCAGGTTTTTAACCCCTGCATCATTCCATAATAGGCAATTTCGGCCGTATTCGGAATAAAGGAAAAAATGGTATGATCGATATCGTATCCCACACTTTTCAGAATATCTTCGGTGAGCAAACGTCCCAGTTCTTTGCGCTCACGGTAGATGTCACAATCACTGCCACGCGAAAAATAGATCCGTTCGAACGAACAAGGTGTCACGTTTACCGGTTGATGGATCGTACTCAGTTTCATTTCTCCGTTCCGCTTTACCACAATGCTCTGTCCGGGTAGCAATTCGTGCACATCGTCCACTGCAAGATCAAAAACCGTCTGTATGACGGGACGTTCGGATGCAACCACAATGACTTCATCACTGGCATAATAAAAAGCCGGCCGAATCCCGTGAGGATCACGGAAAGCAAACAAATCCCCGCTTCCTACCAGCCCGGTAATCACATATCCTCCGTCCCATAGCGCCGAAGCTTCACGCAAAATATGTTCGATGTCGATATTCTCTTCTATCGCATCGTTCATCACCTGCCCGCTAAGGCCTTTTTCCTTGAATATGCGATAAAGCCGCTCAACCTCGTAATCGAGCAGGTATCCCAATTGCTCCAGGATAATAAATGTGTCGGCATTGTGCCGGGGATGTTGCCCCCTCTTCACGATATACTCGAATATTTCGTCGACATTCGTAAGATTGAAATTTCCGGCCAGGGATAAATTACGGCTTCTCCAGTTATTGCGACGCAAAAAAGGATGCAGATAGGATACACCTGAACGCCCGGTGGTGCTATAACGTAAATGTCCCATATACATTTCTCCGGCGAAAGGCAAGTCTCCGACAGCAGCCCCGGGATCCATGAGCCGGTATTCTGCCATTGCCCGGTGGACAGCAGCAAAAATTTCCTGTATAGCTGCCGTACCTTCGGCTCTTTCCCGGAAAATATACTCTTCACCGGGGCGGACATTTAATTTCACGGCAGCGATTCCGGCACCCTCCTGTCCCCGGTTATGCTGTTTTTCCATGAGTAGGTATAACTTGTTCAATCCCCATAACGGATCACCGTATTTCTCCTGGTAATACTCCAAAGGTTTCAACAGCCTTACCATGGCTATCCCACATTCATGCTTTATTGCGTCACTCATAAATCAAAGTTATATATTTTTGTGTTTCAATGTTCCGTTTTCATCTCAGGAACAACAATTCCCGATATTTCGGCAACGTCCACATTTCATTATCCACAATCAGCTCCAGTTTATCGATATGCGCCCGGATTTCATCAAATGTCGGAGCAATCCGATCGTGATAGGCCAAAGCTTTTTCGCGTTCGTTTCCGATCTTATTAACCACTTTACGGGCCTCTACCATCGCTTCTACCTGTGTTTGTATACAAGTCATGTGCCCGGCAATTTTCTCTATCAGTTCCAAATCCTGCTCTGCCAAAACATGGGCCTTTTCCTTTGGGAAAATGGACATGAATTTATGAACTTTATCCAATAACATACGCTGATAACGGGAAGCAACCGGCAATATGTGATTCATAGCCAGATCTCCTAATATGCGGGCTTCAATCTGTACTTTTTTCGTATATGTTTCCCACTTTACCTCTGCTCTGGCATACAATTCCACTTCATTCAAAACGCCTGTTTCTCCAAACATACGGATGCTTTCTTTATCAGTGAGCCGATCAAAAACAAGCGGGACACAGGTCTCACAATCCAATCCTCTGCGGGCGGCCTCTGCCTTCCAATCATCGCTGTAACCATTACCTTCGAAACAAATCGGACGGCACCCGGCGATGTATTTTTTCAAGACCGTAAAGATAGCATTTTCTTTGTTACCCTGCTCTGTTATGAGCCGATCAACTTCGGCTTTAAACTCTTTTAACTGATAAGCCACAGCCGTACTCAGTGTGATCATCGCATCGGCACAATTATCCGAAGAACCTACTGCCCGGAATTCAAAACGATTTCCGGTAAAGGCAAAAGGCGAAGTACGGTTCCGATCGGTAGTATCCCGAAATAATTCAGGGATATGAGCAATACCATCCATGCGGAAACCAGCCTTTTTCCCAAGCTCTATTACTTCGTCCGATTTTACTGTTTTCGATCTTTTCCAGAATAGCGGATAACTGTGAACCCAGAAAAACAGAAATAATGGCAGGAGGCGCCTCGTGAGCCCCCAGACGATGGATATTGGTGGCACTCAATACCCGAAAATAATGACGCCGGGCAACAATTTTCATCGTAGACATCAACAATTGGTTGTGGTCGTTGGCCAGGTTGGCCTCTTCAAACACAGGTGCCAACTCAAACTGATTCGGAGCAACCTCATTATGACGGGCTTTGACAGGTATCCCCAATTTCTGACACTCATATTCCAAATCCTTCATAAAAGCAATTACACGGGTAGGAATAGCCCCGAAATAATGATCGTCCAGCTGTTGATTTTTGGCACTTTCGTGTCCCATCAAAGTTCTGCCTGTTAGTACCAAATCAGGACGTGCAGCCCATAAACTCTCGTCTACCAAAAAATATTCCTGTTCCCATCCCAGATAAGAGAATACCCTTTCCACCCGGGGATCGAAATAATGACAAACTTCAACAGCGGCATGATTGACGGCATCCAGTGCCCGGAGCAAAGGAACCTTAAAATCCAGTGCTTCTCCTGTATAAGCTATAAAAATGGTAGGGATACACAATGTAGTATCGACAATAAAAGCCGGAGATGCCGGATCCCAGGCACTATATCCCCGCGCCTCAAATGTATTCCGAATCCCTCCACTCGGAAAACTCGAAGCATCGGGTTCCTGTTGTATCAACAGT
>JAETOX010000375.1 GCA_021771575.1 Bacteroides sp.
TACGCCTTTTTCTATATACTAATCCCGCACCAGATAGAACGAACAAGCCGCCAACTATTGTGTATAGTTTTAAACCTGAACCTCCGGTTGCCGGGAGTTTATAGACGGTGAAACTATTGGTGTAGAGGATATCATTGCTTCCGCTTACCACATCGACTGAGCCTTCAAGTTTCAAATCTTGAGAATTTTTAATTTCATTAGCTTCCCCAAGTTTCTGCCTGTATTTTTCTCCTTCTTTTGGATATATCCATTGCCACTCTGTCTCGGATATGTCCGTCTCAGAAGCATAGTAGATGCCACCGTAAGGAATTCGGTTTGTTTCTTCAACAATTTTATACTTCACACCTGGCGGCAAATTTTTTATAAGGACATATTCTCCGTTTTTCAGTTCAAATCCACTGCCACTGTGTAATATGATATCCGATTCCGGCTGTCCGGTTTCCGGGTCAATTATCGGATTATTATTAGACCCATATTTAGTAAAGCAATAATCATCCGGCAAATATCTGTCGTTTTCATCCATAATCCAAACCTTAAACTTGAATTCCCCGCCGTCCTTATATTCTGTTTCCTGAATCTCGCCATTTTCGTCCTCTTCAGACTTTATTACCTTTTTCTGGATTTTCAGTTCACATAATTCATCATCCCTCAGCGTCGTACCGCCTGTTACTTCCGGTAACGTAAACTGCATCCAGCAGGTAGATCCTGACGCACCTCGTTCTGTGTAGAAGAATGTCAGTGTATGTTTTTGTTTTTCTTTCCTGTCTTTCGGCAGGTAATCCCACAAATCTACGTACTCTCCCACGGAAGAATGAACTCCGCCGATATCACAGATGAGTGTATCGTCCAAGTATACCCACATATCGTCGTCTCCAAAAAAATAGTAATTCAAAGGTCCGACATAATCGGCCGGCAAATTAAATTCGATCTGATGGCGCATTCCGAAATAGCTGTTGTGGTCTTTTCCGTCATCGCTGACAGGGAGGTTACCTGTCCCGTTTCCATTAAATCGTTGCTTCCCGTTTCCATT
>JAETOX010000113.1 GCA_021771575.1 Bacteroides sp.
TCTCTTTGGAGAAGTCTCCCTGGCGAGTCGGATATTGCTGATAGTCTCGCCCTATTCCCTGGCGAAGCTTGTCGTATCATCGCTGAAGTGCGCCCTGAAAAACTCACCGCCGACTATTTAGTTTCCTGGGCAAATGTCGAATACCTGAATCTTGCCTATAGTTTGTATGGGGGTAAAATACCGGCTGCACTTGTCGGGCAGCTACCGGCGGTTCCGCAGGTGTTGGATGTTCCTTATTGGCAACTTTTCTATGGGAGTGATCTTTATATTATTGAATATTTGCAACGATCTGCTCAGGAACCGGATGCCCAAATGTGCCTTTTACAAGAACAATTTCTCACTCCTTCTATTCGGACAAAAATAACCCGCCGCCTCATTGAGCATTATATCAGCCATTACTCCTATTCAGAGGAGAATGAAGCGCTTCTTGCCCGATTTT
Source organism: Bacteroides sp. (assembly GCA_021771575.1). Taxonomy (GTDB): domain Bacteria; phylum Bacteroidota; class Bacteroidia; order Bacteroidales; family Marinifilaceae; genus Odoribacter. The sequence goes on from JAETOX010000113.1 coordinate 440, forward strand.
GCGCTGATCAGTCCGATAAAGAGCGTCTTATAAAACAATTTCGCGACAAGCGTTATGCTTCTCCAGGTGCTCCCTTGCCCGATGCTGTATTTGAAGATAAGAACGGTCAGGAGCATCGTCTCACTGAATTTGCCGGAAAATATATCTACATCGACCTTTGGGCATCGTGGTGCGGTCCCTGTGTGGCTGAGGTCCCTCACCTCCAGAAATTGGAGAAGGAATTGAACCGCCGGGACATCGTATTTGTCAGCATTTCCTTGGATACCAAACGCGAAAACTGGGAAAAGCAAATAGAACAGCTCCATATGCATGGAAATCAATGGCTTGTTCGCGACGAGGCTTTCGCCAATATGATGAACGTCAAAGGTATTCCTCATTTTCTCCTTTATGGAAAAGACGGGACATTGCTGGATTATAAAGCTTTTCGTCCTTCATCGGGCGAGATGCTGAAAAGCAGACTTGAGCATCTGCCTTGATTGTTTTTCCGGATTTAGATACCGATTCATCGATAAATATCCCGGGAAAAGGTATTAGGCATCTTTTTATACTAGATGCCTAATAAGTTCTTCCCGGTCGCCGTAAAGCATATCAATCATTGGAATTTCGATGAGAGAGTAGCATCCTGGTTGTTGGCGCATGGATGCCCGCGCTGATGCAACCATGATTTGCGCGGTTAAGGCAGGGTTGTTAATCCGCATATTAAATTCAAATAATTGGTTTTGTGTTTTGCCGGATACACCTTTACGGGTAAGGTTTACGCCGTGGCCCATGTCGAGCAGGTCATCCACTTTTTCCACTTGCATTACGTGGGTTTCGTCATGGATAAAATAAGGGTCGTTTTTGATTTTTTGCGCCACTTCTTTAAAATCATATCCTTCGGTTAGCTCGATATATACCATTCGGCGGTGAATACCGGTGCCGGTGGGGATTGTCATGGATAGGGCGGCTTTCACACCCTCGACAGCTTTCACTGCTACCGTATGTCCCATACTCATACCCGGACCGAAATTGGTGTATGTTAACCCTTTGGGTGCACATGCCTCTAAGAGTGCGCGAATGACAGAATCCGTCCCCGGATCCCAGCCGGCCGACATAATGGATACGGCCTTGTGCTGACGGGCAATTTCGCCTAAAGTCCGGCGTAATGCTACAGTTTGAGTATGAATATCGAAACTATCTACGGTATTGATTCCCAATCTCAAGGCTTGGCTAGCCTGTTTTTCTACGCTTCGGGTGGGCGTGCATAAAATAGCGACCTGCACTCCGTTTCATTCCTGCAAGTCACTGACAACCTGATAATTTTTTAGTTCTTCGGGAATATTGGTGGCATCCCGCCGTACAATACCTGTTATTTCAAAATCCGGGGCTACTTGAAGTGCTTCCACTACATATTTTCCGATATTGCCATAGCCCACAACAGCTGCTTTTGTTTTTTCCATATTTTGATTTAATTGATTCATTTTTCACTACTTTGAAAATAGTCACAATCATCATATTGAGATGTTTTCGACCTTTTTAATTGTTTCGACTATACCGGCACATCGAATTCCCGTAAAGCGGAATTCAGCGAAGTTTTTAAATCAGTCGACGGCTTTCTTTTTCCGATAATCAATGCACAGGGCACCTCGTATTCTCCGGCTGGGAATTGTTTTTTACGGGTGCCTGGAATAACGACGGAACGGGCCGGCACGAATCCTTGGTATTCCACCGCCTGACTCCCCGTGATGTCGATAATTTTGGTGGAGGCGGTGATAACGGTATTGGCTCCTAATACAACTTCTCTTTCGATATGGGCTCCTTCAACTACGATACAGCGTGAACCGATAAAACAGCCGTCTTCGATGATGACCGGCGCTGCTTGTACCGGTTCCAATACGCCGCCGATTCCTACCCCTCCGCTCAGGTGAACATTTTTACCGATTTGGGCGCACGAACCTATAGTGGCCCACGTATCTACCATCGTGCCGGAATCGACGTAAGCCCCTATATTCACGTAAGAAGGCATCATTACTACGCCCGGGGCGATATAAGCTCCGTATCGGGCTGTTGCAGGCGGTACTACCCGCACACCCGATTCCGCATAATCCTGCTTGAGTCTGATTTTATCGTGATACTCGAAAGGTCCGCTTGTGATAGTTTCCATCGAACGGGTGGGAAAATAGAGAATCACGGCTTTTTTAACCCATTCATTGACCTGCCAGCCTTTGTCGGTTGGTTCGGCTGTCCGAAGTTGGCCTTTATCCAAAAGTTCGATGACCTGATCGATAGCTGTTTTGGTCTTTTCTTCTTGTAGCAACTCCCGCTTTTCCCAAGCTCCTTCAATGATTTCTTCGATGGCTCTATACATAAAGTAAATGTGATATTGAGTACTTTTGCAAAGTACGGAATAATTTGCGGGACGTCAAAATGTGACCGGAGTATTGTTAATCGTCATACTGATTTTTCATAGGCTGTTATAAAATAAAACAAGTTCAGTCTTCTGGATCCCTTGAAATAAAATTTATCTTTGCAGAGTTAAAAAGTGCGTTTTATGTTGAAGAAAATACCTCATACTTATACAATTATTTTTTCCATTATCCTAGTATGTGCCGTTTTGTCGTGGATTATTCCGGCCGGAGAATATGAGCGGCAGACCCTGGAGGTCGGAGGGACAACCCGGACTGTGATCGTGGATCATTCTTTCCATGCGGTGGAATCCGCACCTCAAACCTGGCAAGTATTTTCGTCTTTATTGGAAGGTTTTGAAAAACAAGCAGGAATCATCGCTTTCCTTTTGATTATAGGTGGGGCATTTCAAATTATGAACAACAGCCGGGCGATCGATGTGGGAATATTTTCGTTCTTGCGTTTTACGCAGGGGCTCGAACGGCATCGCTTGATGAAACGGATCGGAGTGAATAATATAGTGATGGCTATGGTGATGATTTTGTTCAGTTTATTCGGCGCCGTTTTTGGGATGAGCGAGGAGACACTGGCTTTTGTTATTATCATTGTTCCTTTGGCGATATCGATGGGGTATGACTCCATCACCGGTTTATGTATGGTATATGTGGCTGCTCATGTTGGTTTTGCCGGAGCTATTCTGAATCCTTTTACCATCGGGATCGCACAAGGACTTTCGGATTTGCCTTTATTTTCCGGTTTCGAATATCGTTTGTTTTGTTGGGTCTTGCTTACGGCCGTCCTCATTACCTGTGTGTTGATATATGCGGCCCGAATTAAACGGAATCCCACACTTTCTCCGATGTATCAAGCTGATGAATACTGGCGTAATCGCCGGACTGAAAATACAGAAGAAGTCGCTTATACCGTCCCGACAGCTTCCTATATTGTGTATGCTCTGATTGTTATTGCTTTGGGGATATTCTCTATCACCTATCCATTGACAACTTTCAGTTTAGGGAATGCTTCAGTTTCCTTGTATGCAGTGCCTGTATGCAGCGTTTTGTTCGCTGTATTCGGCTGGTTGGGATTGCGGAAATCTTTTCATTTCTTTATTCTTTCGATTCTGGCTTTTACTGTTGTTTTCCTGGTGATCGGCGTGATGGGACATGGATGGTATTTACCGGAGATTTCGGCTATATTTCTGGCTATGGGGATTTTGTCCGGATATGCTGCCGGGGAAAATGCCGACGGTATTATTAAATTGTTCTTGGAAGGAGCCAAAGATATCTTGTCGGCAGCCATTGTTGTTGGATTGGCCGGTGGTATTATCGAAATACTACAGGACGGCCATATCATCGATCCCATTCTGCATGCCTTGGCTGCTTTCATGAACGAAGCTGGACGGGTGGCATCGGTTGGGGCGATGTATATCATACAGACCCTGATCAATATCATTATTCCTTCAGGATCTGCCAAAGCAGCCCTTACTATGCCGATTATGGCGCCGTTTTCGGATGTCATCGGTATATCGCGTCAGGCTACCGTAATGGCTTTTCAGTTTGGGGACGGGTTTACCAACATGATCACTCCCACTTCGGCAGTTCTGATCGGAGCACTCGGTATTGCCCGTATTCCATATGAAATATGGGTGAAATGGTTTACGAAAATCCTCTTGCTCTTTATCGTCCTGGGATTTTTATTGCTGATACCGACAGTCGTGCTACCTTTACCGGGTTTTTGAATGAGTTCCGGGTAACTATAGAAAATATCAGTTTATGGATCGGTTTGCAGCGATAGATTTCGAAACGGCTAATTGGCAAAGGACCAGTGTGTGTGCGGTTGGGGTGGTGGTGATGGATGGTGGAGAGGTCGAGGAGCGGTTTTATAGCCTGATTTGTCCTGCTCCGAACTATTATTCCCGTAAAAATACACAGATACATGGTTTGACGCGGGCGGATACGGATGATGCGCCTGCTTTTCCCACCGTGTGGCGGGAAATCGCACCTATGGTGAAAGACATTCCTTTGGTGGCTCACAATAGTATGTTTGACGAGGGGTGTCTGAAAGCTGTTTTTGCCTTGTATGAAATGTCTTATCCGGATTATCGGTTTTATTGTACGTACCGTTTATCCAGAAAATTTTTCAAAGGGTTGGAAAATTATCAGCTACACACCGTTTCTGCTCACTGTGGTTATGACCTGACCAATCACCATCATGCCCTTGCCGATGCAGAGGCGGCGGCCGTGATTATGCAGGAAATTCTGAGACAATCTCCTGGTTTTTAGAGATTATTCCCTATTTTTGTTTTGTTAAAATTGAAAGGATGGGAAAAGATATTGCTGACGTTTTGTCCACTTTTATGGAAAAAAAAGGAATTCATCCATTTTGTTTGAAAGCCGTTTTGTTCGATATGGACGGAGTGTTGTTCGACTCGATGAAAAATCATACCCTCGCCTGGTATAAAGCTGTTACTGCTGTGGGAATCCCTTGTGAAAGAGAAGAATTTTACCACTATGAAGGAGCGACTGCTAAATGGACGATCGATACCCTCTTGCGGCGGGCTTATGGAAGAGAAGCGACAGAGGAGGAAGTCATTCAGCTATACGATTTGAAAAGTAAGTATTTTAATGAATTACCGGAGGCTGTCGTAATGCCCGGGGCTCGAATATTGGTGCAACAAGTGAAGGAGGCAGGGTTAACACCGGTTTTAGTTACCGGTTCGGGACAGCGTTCTTTGCTCGGACGGTTGGAGCGGGAGTTTCCGGGGATTTTTGCTCCGGAAACGATGGTGACAGCTTTCGATGTAAAACGGGGAAAACCTGATCCGGAGCCTTATTGTAAAGGGCTGGAGAAAGCCGGAGTGGCATCTTATGAAGCGATGATCGTGGAAAACGCTCCTTTGGGCGTGAAAGCTGGAGTGGCTGCCGGAATCTTTACGATAGCGGTGAACACCGGACCTATTCCGGATGAACAACTATTGGAGGCGGGGGCAGATTTGCTGTTTCCGGATATGCAGACTTTCGCTCAAGGAGGATTTCCGGAGATCCTGCGGCTGCTTTCGGATGATGGGGGAGCTGAATAAATCGCCTTGTCGTAAATCCATAACAGCAGGCTGGTTCCGAGCCATATGATCAGAACTACTTTATCCGATAAACGTTGATAGGCATTGCCGGAAACAAAGCCGGCCAAAAGCATGAAAAAATCGTACTAAGTCCAGCGTTCGAATAACTCTATTGTGTTGGCGATCGGAAATGTCCGGGAAAATTTTTTGAAAATATTCATTTGATCTGGTATTTGTGTAAGTTAAATATTTAAGTATACAAATGTAAAAATCGTAAAAAACTTCAAAGCAAACAACTTAAAAAGAGGTGAAAAAACATAGTATATTAAATTTATCCTAAATATTATATAGTTGATATTTAAATATTTGTGTCTGTGTTTTTTGCTTTTGTTAAGAAAAAAAATAAAAAAAATATAACTTTTCTATTACACCAACGTGGGGTCTGCACGCTTTAGTTATAAAGGTAAAGAAATGTTACAGACCACAGAAGAACATATAGCCCGGCTTATTTTCCTTCATCTCCAGGGAATAGCCGATGAAAAACAAGAACAAGAGCTTGCCGGATGGCGTGCGCTTTCCCCGAAGCATGAAGAGATTTACACCCGGTTGAGTAAGAAAGCCTATTGGGAGGATAACTTCCGGCGTTTTATCAAAAATGAGGAAGAACATGTGCAAGGCTGGGAACGTTTGAACGGACGGTTGTCAGTGTGTCGACGGGTGTCCCGGATAAAAAAATGGAGTTATGCTGCTGCTATATTATTATTGATAGGAATAGGAGGCAGATTATTTTATTATCCGACTAGCGGGGTATTTTCCGAACAACAGGGAATTGTGGCGGGTGAAAATCTTCTCAAAACGGAACGATATGCCATATTAACCTTGGGGGATGGGACTGAGATCGATTTGAAGGATGAAATAGCCCGAATGAATTTAAGCAAACGGCAAGAGGCTCCGCATGTCGGAGATGGGGCTTTATCTTACCGGAATATTACGGATAGCGTATTGTTGAGTGAATACCATACACTTAAAGTACCCAGAGGCGGAGAGTATGTGTTGGTATTGGCCGACGGCTCGGAAGTGTTCCTGAATGCAGAGTCGAAGCTCACCTTTCCGGTTGCTTTCCAGGAAAAAGAGAGAAGGGTATATTTGGAAGGAGAGGCTTATTTTAAGGTGAAGAAAAATCCGGTATGTCCGTTTTTTGTAGAAGTAGGTCCCTTAGAGGTCGAAGTGACCGGAACGACTTTCGGAATCCGGGCTTATCTTGACGAGACAGCTGTGCTGACAACGCTGGAAACTGGAAAAGTCCGGGTGAGGGACGGAGATACGGAAGTGAATTTGACCCCTGACCGGCAAGCTGTATTCGATCGGATGACGACAATGTTAAGTGTCAGAGAAGTCGATGTCGATTTGTTCCTGGCCTGGAAAGACGGGCGCATTATTTTTGACGACTGTCCCCTGGAAAAGATTTTGGACGAAATAGGGCGTTGGTATGATCTGGATATATTTTATACCCGCGAAGAGGTCCGTTCATATCGGTTTTCTTTAAACATAAAAAAACACGAGGCATTCGGGGAAGTCCTGAAATTGTTGGAAGCAGCCGGACAGATCGGGTTTGAGATAAATGGAAACACAATTATAGTAAGATAAAAAAGCAACGCTGCGAACGTTGCTTTTCAAAAACACACTTTGTTATTGATACAGACAGAGTGTGAGAAAGTTAAATCCTAAATACAAAGTTATGAAGAAAATTTTAGATGTTATCGGGAGAAGACGTTTTTTATTTCTCCTTTTCTTGTTTTTCATGGCTCAGGCACATCAGGCAGTCTGTGGGCAGTCGAAAAGTCTGACGTTTACTTTAAAAAATGCTTCTCTGAAAGAGGTGATCAATGAGCTCAAACGGTTGGGCGGGTATGATTTTGTGTACCGGGATGCCAATCTGGAAACTTTTGACCGTCGGGATGTGAATTTTCAGCAGGCGACGCTCGATCGGGTGATGGAAGATTGTCTGAAAGGGACGGGACTTGAATATGCAGTGAATGGCCGAACCATTGTGATCAGAAAACAAATGCCGAAATCACAGGTACAGGAAATGCGCAAAGTGAGAGGGAAGGTTACCGATGAACAGGGGGTGCCACTTCCTGGGGTAACGGTTATGATCAAAGGAACAACGCTGGGTACAGCAACCGATGCCGAAGGTAAATATCTACTGGATGTTCCGGTTTCGGGAAATGTGATCCTGGCGTTTTCATTCATCGGAATGAAATCTCAGGAAATAGCGGTGGGCAATTTGGAGGTCGTCGATGTAAAGCTCGAAAATGATTCCGAAACTTTGGATGATGTGGTAGTCACCGGATATTTCAACAAATCAAAAGATAGTTTTACAGGAGCGGTGACTCAGGTTAAACGGGAAGAATTACGGAAATTCGGAAATGTAAATCTGATAGAAGCCTTGAAAATGGTGGATCCGACATTTAAGATTAAAGAAAACAATGAAATGGGATCCGATCCGAACACGTTACCTGATTTTTTTGTACGTGGAGAAGGAAGCTTTATGGGAAACAGCAATGTTCCGACCTTCATCGTCGATGGGTACGAAGTGTCTTTGCAACGTGTTTTCGATATGGATATGGAGCGGATTGAGAGCCTGACCATCCTGAAAGATGCTTCGGCAACCATCTTATACGGATCGAGAGCGGCTAACGGCGTGGTGGTCATTGAGACCCGGCGCCCGGCAGACGGTAAGTTTTCCGTTGCCTATTCCAACCGTACTTCTTTGTCCGTAGCCGACCTGACAGACTATGATTTGATGGATGCCCGCGAAAAACTGGAATATGAACAGAAAGCCGGATTGTTCGACGAAACCTTGGCAAGCAAGGAATTATTGGAATATATCAAAACGAATGTATACCGGGGAGTAAGTACCGACTGGTTGGCTCAACCGGTGAGAAATGCCGTGTCCCATTCCCATTCCTTATATCTGGAAGGGGGAAATAATGCCGTCGTTTACGGACTTGGTGCCAACTATAACCGGAATAACGGGGTTATGAAAAAATCTTTCCGCGAAGTATTGGGGATATCCTTCGATCTGACCTACCGGATTCGCGAAAAAATCAATATCCGTAACAGTTTCGAATATTCTCAGACCAAAATACAGAATTCGCCTTATGGTTCTTTTTCCGATTATGCGGTGGCCAATCCTTATAATCCGATTTACAATGATGAGGGAAAAATGATAAAGACCTATAAAAACCATGTCGGCAAATCAACTTCCTTACCCCAGTACCAGAACCCGATGTATAACGCCAGTCTGCCCTATAAAGATGAAGAACAGATTACGATGATCACGGATAACCTGAGCGTCGATTACTTCTTTACTCCGGAATTGCGTTTTAAAGGTTCGGCAGCATTGACCAAGACGTTGGATCATAGCGATAAATACCTTTCGCCGAACCATACTTCTTTTACCAGTACGGATGCAACCAAAAAAGGAAGTTATACGAAAGGTATCGGGAATAATTTTTCATATAATATCAATGCAACCTTAAATTATACTTTACAGGAAGGGAGACATTTGTTGTTCTCCGGAGTCGGAGTGAACGTTGTGGAGAATAAAAGTAAGAGCAATAGTTTTACGGCTACCGGATTCCTGGATGAACGTTTTAACGAAATGGAATTTGCTGCCACCTACCTGGACGGAAGTAAACCTGTAGGGAGCGAAGGGAAAGATCGGATGATCGGTTTCCTGGGAAATGTGAACTATTCGTTCGATAACCGTTATTTTGTCGA
>JAETOX010000376.1 GCA_021771575.1 Bacteroides sp.
AACCACGCCGTCGGCATCGTAAAGGAACCGATGTTCCAGTTCGCCCATCCAAGACCTGCCTCGCTGGTAGGACCGAACTCGAAGTATACCGGATTGTATACCATGTACCAGATCAGCCAGAAAATACCGGAAAATGCTGTTACGATTAAAATTGCAATAACACGTTTCTTCTCAAGTTTTGTAAGAGGAGCCGTATCCTTTTCTGCCTTCTCAACATTCTCAACACGGTTATCAACAAGGAATGGTTTCTTTCCGGCATCGCCGAAGAACTTCATTCCAAAGATCCACCATACGCAGTCAACAAAGAGCGCGATCGCACACACAAGGAACAGCACACGGTATCCAGCCACTTTTGCAAGAAGCGAAAGGAACGTCGTACCGCTGAAAGAACCGATGTTTACAAACGTATACTGCAGGCTGAATACGGTATCCAGCTCATCCTCGTCGGCAAGCGGGAATAAACGTCCGTTAATACCGGAAACGTTTCCTTTGAAGAAACCTGTACCTACAGCAACCAGAATAACCATCGCCCATACCATTCCGATTCCGTTCGCTTTCCATGCGCACAGATATCCCAGACCCATTAAGATCTCACCGATCGGAACAAGAAGACGGGGGCTGACCCAACGGTCGGCAATATATCCACCGATGATCGGCGTGATATAAGTAAGCGCCACCAGGTTCGCAGCCATTGTCGTCGCCACGGACTTATCCATCCCAAGTCCGCCCTTCACTGCCTCTGCGGCAATGAAAATCGTGAGTCCCCACTTGGCAGCGTAGTATGCGAGTCGTTCAAATGTAAAGGAAAGACAGCACACATAAAAGCCAAATGGAAAACTCTTTTTTGTTTTTCCCATAAGTTTTACCCTCCAATGATTTAATTTGCTTTCGTTTGGCAAAATATACAAACAAAAGCCTCCAATGGAATATATAATAACATGATATGACCAAAAACACAATACAAACTTTTAAGAAAAGTTTAAGTAAATCTGGAAAATATTTTATAGTTTTTTTATAAT
>JAETOX010000114.1 GCA_021771575.1 Bacteroides sp.
TCACAGCGGGAAACTTTTTGCTACAAACTAACCTAACACAAACTTACGAAAAAAATGTCTTCTTGTTCTCACGCCACAAAAGTAAGGTATCAATATAACATTTTCGTGACATACTTGTGACGATATAGTTATCGTTAAAACAAAAAGGATGCCGCAAAGACACCCTTTTGAAAATTCAGCCCAAATATTACTATTTATTCACATCATTTACGAATTGTAAACTAATGACCTTGTGATATCCGATGATGTTTTAACAAATAGTTAAAACAGAAATTAAATTTTGGTACACAACTCAGCAATCCGGACGATGACCTGTACCGCTTTTTCCATAGAATAGACCGGAATGTATTCATAACGCCCATGGAAATTATGGCCTCCCGTAAATAAATTGGGCGTGGGAAGTCCCATAAAAGACAGCCGTGCACCATCGGTACCTCCCCGGATCGGAACGATCAGTGGTTTCACTTCAACCTCCTGCATAGCCTGTCTGGCGATATCGATAATATAATGTACCGGTTCGATCTTCTCTCGCATATTACTGTACTGGTCTTTCAGCTCTAATTCGATAGGAAGTCCATAACGTTTGCTAAACTCCCGTACCCCATTTTCTATCGTATTTTTACGCCAACCAAACCGTTCTCTGTCAAAATCCCGGATCAGGATATCCACCTCTGTCGTTTCCACCTCTCCCTTGATGGAATAGACATGAAAGAAACCTTCATAACCGGAAGTATTCTCGGGAATTTCCTTTTTAGGTAAGCTGGCGATAAACTCATTTGCCATGGCAATGGAGTTGATCATTTTATTTTTAGCATAGCCTGGATGAAAATTCCGTCCTTTAAAAACGATATGGGCATTGGCAGCATGAAAGTTTTCAAATTCCAATTCTCCCAGTTCGCCCCCGTCTACAGTGAAAGCAAACTTCGCTCCGAATTTTTTGACATCAAAATGCTCCGGTCCCTCCCCGATTTCTTCATCGGGAGTAAAACAAACACAAATTTTTCCATGTTTTATTTCCGGATGCCGGATCAGGTATTCCAGGGCAGTCATAATTTCGGCAATACCCGCTTTATCGTCCGCACCCAGCAAGGTATTTCCATCTGTTGTGATCAAAGTCTGGCCAACATAACGACTCAATTCCGGAAATTCTTCTGTAGAAAGGACTATGCCGTTTTCTTTGTTCAATACAATATCATTACCGGCGTACTTCTCGATGATCTGAGGTCGTACATGCTTTCCGCTCATCTCGGGACTGGTATCCATGTGAGCGATAAAACCGATGGCCGGAGTTTCTTTTTCCAAATTGGAAGGTAGAAATCCCATGACATACCCATGTTCATCAACGGTAACCTCCTGTAATCCCAACTCTTTCATCTCTTCACATAACACCCAGGCAAATTCCATTTGCCCCGGTGTACTCGGAGTCATACCGGTTGCCGGATCAGATTGAGTTGCAAACTTTACATATTGCAGAAAACGTTCAACTACCATAGCATCCAAACCCGAACATATTATTAATAGGCCTTCGCCACCAAAACCCTTCGGTGTGACGGCCTACCTGTTACCATATCTTTTCCTTCCTCTTCGGGACTATCGAAGGGAATACAACGGATAGTAGCTTTGGTATCGGCTTTGATTTTTTCCTCTGTTTCTGCACTACCGTCCCAATGGCAAAGGAAGAATCCCCCTTTTGTTTCCAAGAGTTTTTTAAATTCCTCATAGTCGTCCACTTTTGTGATCATACTATTGCGGAAGTTCAAAGCTTTCCGATAAATGTTTTCCTGAATTTCTCCGAGCAACTGCTCTACATGCTCTTCAATTCCTTCGAAAGATAAGGTTTCCTTTGTTAGTGTATCACGGCGAGCCACCTCGATCGTACCGTTCTCCAGATCTCTTTCTCCCATAGCTAAACGCACGGGAACACCTTTCAACTCGTAATCGGCAAATTTCCATCCCGGCTTTTGGGTATCCCGGTCATCATATTTAACGGAAATGCCTTTGGCTTTTAGTTTTTCGACCAAACTCTGTACTTTAGCCGAAATTTTCTGTAATCCTTCGGCACCTTTATAAATAGGAACGATCACCACTTGCAGGGGAGCCAACTTCGGAGGTAATACCAATCCGTTATCATCCGAATGGGCCATGATCAAAGCTCCCATCAAACGGGTAGAAACTCCCCAAGAAGTAGCCCAAACGTAATCGAGCTTTCCTTCGCGGTTAGTAAATTGCACATCGAAAGCTTTAGCAAAATTCTGCCCCAGGAAATGAGAAGTACCAGCCTGCAGAGCTTTACCATCTTGCATCAATGCCTCAATGGTATAGGTTTCCAGTGCCCCGGCAAAACGTTCACTTTCGCTCTTAGCCCCCATCACTACCGGTACAGCCATCCAATTCTGAGCAAAATCGGCATATACGCGCACCATTTTGTTGGCTTCCACCAATGCTTCTTCCTTGGTAGCATGGGCCGTATGCCCTTCCTGCCACAAAAATTCCGCAGTACGCAAGAACATCCGCGTACGCATTTCCCAACGCATCACGTTAGCCCATTGATTACACAGAATCGGCAGATCACGGTAAGACTGAATCCAATTTTTATACGTATTCCAAATAATAGTTTCCGATGTAGGACGAATAATGTATTCTTCCTCCAGCTTGGCTGCCGGATCAACTACCACTCCTCCACCATTCGGATCGTTTTTCAAACGATAATGGGTAACAACGGCACATTCCTTGGCAAATCCCTCTACATGATCGGCTTCCCGTGAAAAGAACGATTTCGGGATCAACAGCGGAAAATAAGCATTGACATGTCCGGTCTCTTTAAACATTTCATCCAATTGATGCTGTATTTTTTCCCAAATGGCATATCCGTAAGGCTTGATCACCATACATCCTCTTACCACTGATTGTTCCGCCAATCCGGCTTTAACCACTAATTCATTGTACCATTGTGAATAATCTTCGCTTCTTGATGTTAAAAACTTGCCCATCTTCTTATTATTTGATAAAACGGGAGCAAATTTAAAGAAAAAAGTAGTACATGTGACCGAATTTGATTAATTTTATTCCATCAATCACAGAGAGCCGAAAAACTTTGTCGTAGTTGGTATAGTTTTTGATAGATTATTAAAGTGAAGATATAAAAATATAAGTCATGAAACTCTCTTTATACATAGCATCGGCAGCATTCATTGCAGCCTCGTGCACCACAACCCGCCCCTTAAGCTCGACAATAGAGGACGACATTTATTATGTCCCTGGCCAGAAAGCTTTAGTAGTGAAGGAAGTGGAAAAAGCTACAGGCCAGGAAATCTTTACAGCGAACGCCGTAGATCCTTATCCTGAAGAAGTTAGTTCACGCCATGCGGGAAGTTCTGTTCCCCCGGCTACTTTTTCGCAAAATCAGAATAAAATGATCAATGCACGTACCGGTAAAGTGGACCAAATCAACGTTCAGGATCTTGCTTTGCAAGCCCAGAACATACTGGCTACGAATGAAGAAGTAAACGAAACGCTCTATGAAAATACCGGCTATTGGATTGGCGGTTTCAAAGGCAATAACAGCGATCTGGAAGAAATTCAACGAATCATCAATATGTATCCCAACGGATTTGCTTTTTTTGCCAATGGTGAGGATATCGCTTTCAATCTGTCGTTCGATCCGGACTGGAACGTATATACCGACAATGGACGGTATTGGTGGTTCCCCTCCAGTTCGAACATTGATCTCTATACAGCCTTGATATTCGGTACTTATCCGAAATACATCTGGACCGTTATCTGGGACAATCCCCGCTTCGACAGTTGGGCATTCGACGCTACATTCAACCGAGGCTTCCGTTTGGGCCTGAATGTAGGTTGGAACAGCCCGGGATGGAATTTCGGACTGGGATGGAATTCCGGTTGGTACGATCCTTGGTATAATGGTTGGTATGGAGGTTGGTATGATCCTTGGTACCGTCCCTGGTATGGTTATTATCCAGGCTGGAGATATCCCCACTGGCATCATCCGCACTGGGATCGACCACATTGGGGCGGACATTACCCCAACTGGGGCTCAGGTTCCCATCGTCCATCGATTGGTTTACGACCAAACAATGGTAGCGGTGTACCGGCAGGTTTACGTCCGAACAATGGTACTCACCGTCCAGGAACAAGCAGTACACGTCCTGTTACACGTCCCAACACCGGTAGCTCTGTTCGTCCGGGAACTACTCCAGGTTCGGCAGTACGTCCTGGAACAACTACACGTCCCGGAACGACGACGCGGCCAAATACCCCGGGCATCAGCAGGCCCTCGGGTACGACCCGGCCGACAGTAACACGTCCTTCCGTAACCCGGCCGTCCAACGCCCAACCAACTGTACGACCCGACAATTCTTCGGGTACCAACAACAACCGGTACACCCGGCCGACATCCCGTCCTTCAACGGTTACCCGGCCGACCAATACGACAACAAAACCGGCAACCCGACCGGCAACGACGACAAATCGCTATACACGGCCCTCCGGCAGTAATTCCTCTAACGTTAAAAATTACACACGTCCGCAAAACAATTATAGACCGACGTACAACAATAACAGCTCGTCGCGTTATAATTCCAGACCAACATCAACTCCCACCAGGAGTAACAATACTTATTCTCCTTCACGGAGTAATCCCTCTTCTCCTTCACGGAGCAGTGGAGTAAGCCGGCCGACCACTCGTCCGGTAAGAAGATAAAAAAATATGAAAAACTTAAGGAATATGATACCCTCTTCTTCGAAGGACAGCAAAGAGAAAGATCAGAAAATGAGGGTTCCGTATGGCTGCTTAAAATAAAATTATTATCATTATGAAAAGATTTTATATCGTGTCCGGTTTTTTGTTGATCAGTAGTATTGTCTTCGGACAAACCTTGGACGATGCCGTAAGATTTTCTCGGGTATCTGCTACCGGTAGTGCCCGTTCTACAGCTATGGGAGGTGCTTTCGGTGCTTTGGGAGGTGACATTTCAACCTTGGGTTCAAACCCTGCAGGCATAGGCGTATTCCGGAAATCGGAAGTGACCTTTACCCCGAGTCTAAACTTTACATCCATCCAGTCCGGAAGGGGTGCTATCGAGAAATCTTCTTTTCAGATCGGACAGTTAGGTGCTGTATTCAGTTTCTACTCCCCTAACTTCGATTGGAAAGGTATTAATTTTGGTATCAATTACACCAATCTCAACAATTTCAACCAGAAGTTAGAACAGTTGGTGGAAAATTCCCCTTCCTCGTTTACCAATGTCTGGGCCTACAACAGTTATGGGATTGCACCTGAAAACCTACCGGATATGGGAAGTGCCCTAGCTTATGATACCAAATTGATTTATCTGAGTGACGACGAAGAGACGTATAATTATTATTCAGTACTTGAAATGCTGGATAACGAAACGGGAAATATCGTTACCCTACCGGTAAATCAGCATAAAATAACCAAAGAAGACGGTTATCAGGGAGAATATGCTTTTTCTTTCGGTACGAATTACAAAGATAAATTGTATTTAGGCATTACTTTGGGTATACAGTCCCTCTACTATAAAATGAAATCTAACTACTTGGAAGCACCAGAAGCCGATTCACCTTCGGGCCTGGATTATTTCACCTATGATGAACATATAAAAATCAATGGTGTCGGAACAAATCTGAAATTCGGTATGATCTACCGTCCTATTCCACAGGTCCGCATCGGAGCAGCTATACATACCCCTACCTGGTATAACCTGAGTTACGATTATGAAGCTTATATGGATGCCTTATATCTAGGCATTGATCCTGCCATCGGCCGGGATGAAGATGCCTATTCTTTTACAGGAGCTACTTCCTTCGATTATAATATGAGAACTCCCTGGCGGGCTATCCTGAGTTTGGCCACGGTAATCCGACAACAAGCAATTCTGAGTGCCGATTATGAGTATGTAAATTATAAAAATGCCAGATACAGCGATAATTCAGACAATTACGACTACTATTACGAAAATATGGATATCGAAGATTTATTACGGGCCACTCATAATTTTCGAATCGGTGCCGAGTACCGTTTCAATAGTGTGTTCAGTTTACGGGCTGGTTACGGATTTCAGGCCAGTCCCTATAAACACGATACCGATCATTATAAAATTCAGTCGCTTTCCGGAGGTTTCGGCCTGAATTTCGGCGTATTTTATTGCGATGCTGCTTATGTCCACAAATACTCAAAAGGCACCACTGTATTCTACAGTGGATACAATCCTTTTGCAGATGCCTATTTTACTGCCGCCCCTATTATGAATAAGTACAATACCAATGAAGCCCGTGTTACCCTAGGCGTACGTTTCTAATCAGCATAAAAGAGCTATATCCGGCATTTTCTTTCGAAAGTGCCGGATGTTTTTAATGTTTTCTTTCCCTACAAAGGATAAAATTTTTCCCGAATCCTCTGTCACCGGATTTTCGACGGAAAAGATTATCTTTGTGACGAATTTTCTCTCCTGAAGATTTTTTTCCTGCGGATTTACATAGAGATTCCAATGTAAATTCACCGAAGGACAAAACACCGGGAGAAACCAAGAAAGAAATATGGCAAAAAAATTTTATATAGAAACGTATGGCTGCCAAATGAATGTGGCAGACAGCGAAGTTGTAGTCGCTATTCTGAAAGATCAGGGATTAGAACATACCAAAGAGCGGGACAAAGCAGATATTATATTGGTCAATACGTGTTCTGTGCGGGAAAATGCAGAACAACGGGTACGAGGCCGGATTCAGGGATTCTCCGAAATCCGGAAACGCAAACCTCACTTACTGGTGGGAGTGATGGGCTGTATGGCGGAACGGCTCGGAGCACAATTGTTCAAAGAAGAAAAAAACGTTGATATTGTCGTCGGACCAGACGCTTATATGGATTTACCTTTGTTGATCGAAAAAGCCGAACAAGGCGAAAAAGCCATCAATACTGAATTGTCCGTTACCGAAACCTATAAGGACATCTGCCCTTCCCGAATCGACGAAACGGCTATTTCCGGTTTTGTCTCCATTATGCGGGGATGTAATAATTTCTGTACCTATTGCATCGTTCCCTATACACGTGGGCGGGAACGCAGCCGTAGCCCGCACAGCATCTTAAGTGAAGTGATTGACTTGCAACGCAGAGGCTATAAAGAAGTGACTTTATTAGGCCAGAATGTCAATTCCTATCTATTCAAGGACACCGTCAACGAAGTGGATTTTCCCACCTTACTTGCGATGGTCGCCCGCACAGTACCGGGTATGCGTATCCGGTTCGCCACTTCTCACCCGAAGGACATGAGTGACAAAACATTGGAAACCATTGCCCAATGGCCCAATCTTTGTAAAGCCATTCATTTACCGGTACAATCCGGCAGCAACTCGGTACTAAAAGACATGAACCGGAAATACACCCGGGAATGGTATCTGGACCGTGTAGCAGCTATCCGCCGCATAATCCCCGATTGTGGAATTTCCACCGATGTATTTGTTGGTTTCCATAACGAAAGCGAGGAAGACTACCAACAAACTTTGGATTTGATGCGTCAAGTAGGATTCGACCTGGCTTATATGTTCAAATATTCCGAACGTCCGGGTACAAAAGCTTCCAAAAGTTTACCCGATAATATAGATGAAGTCACCAAAGGACGGCGCCTGCAGGAATTGATCGATCTGCAAACCGGCTGGTCGCTGGAAAGCAACCGCCGGGATATCGGCAAAACTTTCGAAGTACTGGTGGAAGGCATATCCAAAAAGAAAGCGAACGAAATGTTCGGCCGGAGCAGCCAGAACAAAGTAATTGTATTTCCGGCTAAAGATATTCTGGTCGGAAGTTTTGTACAAGTAAAAGTGAAAGACTGTACCTCTGCCACACTTATCGGCGAACTGGTGCAGGATCAGAAATAATAGCATCAAAGGAATGAACCATTTTCGCAAGTTACAAAACGAAGAACTGAACCGAATCAGCACCGAAGAATTCAAACAAGCCCCGAAAATCCCGGTAGTGATTCTGTTGGATAATGTACGCAGCCAAAATAACGTAGGCTCAGTATTCCGGACTTCCGACGCTTTTCGGGTAGAGAAAATCTACCTTTGTGGTATCACTTCGACACCGGAAAACCGGGAAGTGCATAAAACCGCTCTGGGAGCTGAAGATGCCGTAGACTGGGAATATGTCCAAGACACATTAGATGTAGTGCAACGGCTCAGGAATGAAGGCTACCGGATTTACTCTATAGAACAAGCCGAAAACACCACCTCACTTGAAAATTTCCATATCAATCCTGAACAAAAATATGCCCTTATCTTCGGCAACGAAGTAAAAGGCGTACAACAAGAAGTGATCGACGCTTCGGATCACTGTATCGAAATCCCTCAATTCGGTACTAAGCATTCGTTCAATATTTCTGTCACTGCGGGCATCGTCCTTTGGCAAATCGTACGGCCTTTACTGGACAATTACCGCTAAGAAGCTAAAACGGGCGGGAGCCTAAAGCTCCCCTCTCAGCGCCCTATATAGAAGAACTATTTCTACCGCCTCTTTCACATCGTGAACACGCAGAATTTTCGCTCCTTTCAGTAAAGCGATGGTATTGAGTACAGTTGTTCCGTTCAACGCATCGTCGGGACCTCCACCCAACAATTTATAAATCATTGATTTTCGGGAAATACCTATCAGTAAGGGATAACCCAAATCCAAAAAGCTATCTGTAGCTTCCAACAACTCATAATTATGAGCCAAGGTTTTCCCAAAGCCAAAACCCGGATCAAGGATGATATTATCGAATCCCCGCTCGTTCAACAACGCAATACGCCCGGCAAAAAATCGCCGCACCTCCGCCACCACATTTTCATAGACCGGATTCTGCTGCATGGTGCGGGGAGTCCCCTGAATATGCATCATGACATAAGGTACACCGGCTTTAGCAACATAGTCGAACATTTGTTCATCCAAGGTCCCCCCTGAGATATCGTTGACAATCACAGGTCCCATGCAAGTGATAATCTCTTCCGCCACCTTAGCACGAAAAGTATCGATAGAAACTACGGCCCTGGGATAATATTTTCGAATCAGCTCTACAGCCAACGACAAACGTCCAATCTCTTCTTTTTCGTCTACCACAGCAGCTCCCGGACGAGTAGAATAAGCACCGACATCGATGATATCCGCCCCTTCGTTCATGATCTGATGAATCCGTTCAATGATCCGCGATTCACTCAAGTATTTTCCTCCATCATAGAACGAGTCGGGAGTCACATTCAAAATGCCCATTACTAACGGCTGAGATAAATCCAATTCCCGGTCTCCTAATTTGATTTTTTTTTTCATATTTCTTTGTTTTACTCTCTTTTCAGTATAAACATTCCAGCTAATCTTTTTCACATCTCAAATCTATTCACTAATTTTACACTTTCAAAATAAGAACTGATTTTTTTACACTTCGTTTTGTTATTTATACCTATGCCAGAGACTGCCCAGGAATACGATATGGTAATCGAAGCATGCCGGGATATTTTCCTGAAAAAAATGCACGATTACGGTATGGCGTGGAGAATTCTTCGTCCTACCTCACTCACCGACCAGATTTTTATTAAAGCCAACCGCATACG
>JAETOX010000377.1 GCA_021771575.1 Bacteroides sp.
AATGCCTATGCTGGGCTTTGGCACTTTCCTCATCAATGACCCGGCAACTTGTGAAAAAAGCGTTATAGAGGCCATTCATGCTGGGTATCGACTGATCGACACCGCAGAAGCCTATGGTAACGAGGAAAGTGTGGGTAATGCACTTGTAAAATGTGGCGTTCCCCGAAACGAACTATTTATCGCTACGAAAGTAAACTTTAGGTCTTACGAAAACACAAAAACTACCGTTAATGATTCCCTAAAAAAGTTGAAAGTGGAGTACCTTGATCTTGTGTTGCTACATTGGCCTTTTGGTAATTACTATGCGGAGTGTCGTGAGTTGGAATCCTTAAATGAATCAGGTAAAAATCTGGAAATCTGTAATTCTAACATTGACCCTCATCGAATAATTGATTTTATTTCGTTTAATAAAGTCATTCCCGTTATCAATCAAATTGAAACACACTTGCTTTGCCAGCGGCGGGCAGAACATGAATGGTTGAAAAAATACAACGTTCAGCACCAAGCCTATGCCCCACTAGGGCAAGGACGCAAAAACGAAATGTTTGAAAATCCGGCGCTTATTTCTATTGCACAAGCACATGGGAAAACACCCGCACAAGTGGCGCTCCGTTTTCTCATTCAGAGCAACGTGATCGTTATTCCAAAATCTACGCATATTGAACGGATACGAGAAAATATCAACATTTTCGATTTTAACCTTACCAATGAAGAAATGATACAACTTCGTGCAATGGATACCACTCTGCCTATGATTGGAAATCCCGAAAACCCTGAAATGGTCGAGGCGGCAATGAAGTGGTAAGGAGGTAGCAGGAGAAAAAATTATGGAGTATAGAACATTACCAAACGGTGGCAAAATCAGCACAATCGGTATTGGTGTGGGCGACTATGGCTATGAAAAACCCTCACTTACGGAAGTAGAACGGATTTTTGCCGTTGCGTTTGAAAGGGGCGTCAACTTTTTTGATACCTGCATGTCTATATCTTATCCTGCGGAAACAATCGCAAAAGC
>JAETOX010000378.1 GCA_021771575.1 Bacteroides sp.
CGGCTCGGCTGGCTCGATCGGCGATTGGCTTGGAAGTTGACCTCGGCCGGTTTGACCCCGAGTTGCTCGACCCTCGACCGGATAACCACAATCTGCAAAATCCATAACATAATTGCATGAATTCACAGAAGCATTGTAGCGTCGGCACCACCGTTTCGGAAAACCTTAACATACTTGCGTGAAATTGCAGGAATGTTGTAGCTCCGGCAACACGATTTCGGAAAACCTTAACGTTATTGCGTGAAACCATAAAAACGTGTTGCTGGGGAGCTGCCGGCGGTATACAAAAACCGGCAAACCGGTATACAAAGTATACGAAAATTCGGAAAAGGTATACCTCGGGTATACATATGAGCCAAAACCGTATACAAAGTATACAAAAACCTAAAATATGTATACCGCACAACCTCTCCTCAGGTGATTTGCCCTCTGTGAAATTCCATTAGAGAACATATAAGAAAAACGCCCTCATACCCGAAGATACAAGGGCAATATTCATTAGCGGTCAAGCGCAGAGATATTTCTTCATCTGCGCCTTGACCTTTTCTTTTGCTATAGAAATAGATTTACCCACCGAAGAAGCAGTACAATGTTCCATTGCCCCGATTTGGTGATAGTTATAATCGTACTCATAATAGAGCAGGAAACGCCGCCGTTGGATTTCTGGCAGGCTGTCTATCGTCTTATGCAATAGCTCGGAGAGTTCCGCTTCCATGATAAGTTCTTCAACGCCTTTCGGCTTGAATACCGCCCGCCTGTTCAGCGTTTCCTCATAGACCTCGTTATGCTCTTTATGCCATTGGTCGGTTTGCTGTAAGTTGCGGTTTTTCCGTTCCAACTGTCGAAACTCAATATACAATGTCTCCGATACTTCTAAATCCTGAAATTCTCCTGTGCTGTCCGTAAAGCTGATGTAATAATGGGTAATGCTTTGAACGCTTTCCTCTCGGAGCGTGTAGGCTTTGTCTAAGAAAGTCAACTGTCTTTCCTCCTGCTATAAAAATTGGGCGAGA
>JAETOX010000379.1 GCA_021771575.1 Bacteroides sp.
CCCAATATAATCATTTGAAAAGTGCGACAAGGTTTGCAGGCCTGAAAATCGCGTAACCAACATGAATACAGAGTTTAATAATTTCGCATTAACAGATTTTAAAAGACGCCAGTGATTCATACCTAATTCAAATTTATAGGAACGGTTTTTCGGATTCCAAATGTTGACCTTTGGCATATTGGGGATATTTTCAGCGTATTGGAACGATATGCGGCTCGGAAAATTCCCTAAAATATTAAGGAATTTCCTGACGGTGTAATTTCCTTGATGCCTCGGAACTGATGATTTTGTTGCACTCGGTATAGTGGTTTACCATTGTACCGAGTGCAATGGTTATGGAGAGGTTGGGGAAGGTGAATATGGATTTCCTGTAATACATAGGCATAAACTTGCTTTCCTCCCCAAACTCCATTTTAGGGCAATGAGAAAAACAAAGAGCGGTCACGGCAGTGGCTGCGGTTTCGGAGGTGGCTTTTAGGAATAAAAGGAATTCCGAAACATATCCTTGCACTCCTTCTTTTCTCGTTGCCTTTCGTCATTACAATGACCGTAGTCACTATAATGACATCAATCGACCATCGGGAGCGAACAACGCCTTTCGGGATACTCGACAGGTATCTTGCCAACTACGATAATCCAACCTTTTTCTCGTTGCCATTAATCTGTTTTTCTAGTTGGTACTCCTTACATTCTTTGCACTTTTGCACAATCATTGGTCAACTTCGCCAAGGAATAAGGGTATATGGTATCAGTGTTATTTCAAGATTACCCCATGGCATTCTTGGCACTTTGGCATTTTCAAACTTGCAGGTGTGCAAGGTGTGCAAAGGGTTGTTTCTGCAAAATGTTGACTGACACCGCCGCACTTTCTGCACTTTCTGCATTTTGGCGATTAAAAATTATTGCTGTCCGATAAAACTCAAATAGCGCAATAAAGTATGGCTCGAACGCTGATTTTACGGTGTTCGAGTCTTCTTTTTTACTTTACAAGCCCCCTCAGTCAAACAGTGA
>JAETOX010000115.1 GCA_021771575.1 Bacteroides sp.
CCTATTGGCTATCCAATTATATACCCCTCAAGCCAAACTCCGATGGAAGGGGAGTGTAGTCGAAGCTAACTGTGATCCCTGGAGAAATATCGGTATGGATAAACTTACTGTACCTTTAACCATAGATCTTACGTTCGAGAACAAGGATATGGATCTTACATTCGGGTATGGTGCCGATCTGAGTTTGGTAGATGATTATAACCGCATGAATGGCACTAACTATACAGGCTTGGCAGCAGATTGCATCACAGAGGCTCCTGAGCTAGTGATCCGTGCCGGTGAAACAAGTGCTTCCATCGAAGTGGAAATCAATCCTGCCAATATGCAGCCAGCGATAGAAAAAACATATAGTCTACTGCCTATCCGAATCAGGAATTGTAACAATTCCTCTTTGAAAATTCAGGATGGTTCGGTGATGTATGTGTCGGTAAGTACGAAGGCTCAATGGGCCGGTAATTGGACCATGACTATTTTGCCGGGTGAATCCAATATCAGTACTTCAGTTGGAGGAGTGAATACGGTGAAACTTTATACGCTGGAGGGTATGAGAAATAGCGGATTGGGAGATGTTGCCTGTCAGAATATCGTTAGCCATGTCAGCGATCCATCCGTAATTTTCAGTCCGGGGTGGGCTGGAACTTTTTGGGATCAGACAACTCAGGCTTTTAAAGTGACCGATCAGGAGGCCGGGAACGGGAAGAAAAAGGTTGATATCATCTACGGCTGGAACGGAGATGTTACTAATTATCAAGTGACCAATAATAATAGTTGGTGGGATCCGGAAACCGAGACGTTGCATATTGAGTATAGCGGTTTCTGGACGTGGACACCTGCTGCTTTCACTGTCTGTCGGAATTTTACTAATCCTCAATTTGATTGATAGATTCTTTTCTTGAGTTTTCCTGCGGTTGAAATTTTTAACCGTAGGAAACTCTTTAAAATGAGAGTAAGAAATTGGAAATTAGTGAATTGATTTCATTGAAGGGAAGATTTACACTATACAGTGAGGTTCTTTTGACTTATGTGGTGATATAATGAGGATATTATTATCATGGTTGAATTTTAAAGATTTTATCTTATAGGGAAATGGTATGTGGTAAGTAGTAAAATAAAAACGAAAAATACTTAGGGTAACCCGAAAAAACGATTCCAAAGTAGGACAAAAATAATGTCCAAATTATTAAGATTATTAATTCGGATATTATTTGTGATTTTTTTGAATTTATGTTTTACAAATTTTTTAAGGTTAATACTATTTTTTAACCAGTTGTTGGTGGGTAAATAATTGAAGAATATGATAAAAATAATAAGTATCGTTTTACTGTTTCTGGTGGCTTGGGCTTTGCAGGTGAACGCTGGAAGTTATTCAGTTGTTTCACCTGATGAGAGATTAAAAGTCAAGGTTACCACCGATAAAGGACTTTATTTCTCTTTGTCGCGCAATGGAAAAGTTTTGTTAAAACCTTCGGCGATTGCCGTGTGTACTCATAGGCCGGAAGTCGATCACTGGAAAAAAGTGCGGGTAACCGGACAGAAGCAACGTCGTCTATCAGAACATATCCGGGCACTTTTTTATCGGGTAAAGGAATTCGATGTCGAGTGTAATGAGATGGAATGCCGTCTGGATAATGGGTTTACCTTGATTGTCAGGGTTTATGACAATGGAGTGGCTTACCGCTTTCGGTCGGTCAGAAAAGGCGAAATGGTAGTGAAAAAGGAACAGGCCGAGTTTTGCTTTGCCGGGGATTATCTGGCTTATGTGCCTTATTCTACCAATCCCGAAGATCCTTGGAACATGGCTTTCCAGAGTCCGTATACCGTTGCTCCTTTATCTGAATTACGTCCGGAATTGCCGGCTTTTCTGCCGATTACGGTGGATGCAGGAGAGGTGAAGCTTACATTACTCGAATCGGACCTAGAAACCTACCCTGGTATGTTTGTCCGGGGAGATGGAAAAATGCCTGTGCTGAAAGCAGAATTTGCTGCTTATCCCGAAGAGACGTTTCTGAATGCTTGGAGGTGTCAGGAGATAGTGAGAATACGTCGGCCTTATATTGCTAGGGGGCCGGGGAAACGTAACTTCCCCTGGCGAATTGTGGTGGTCACGGACGACGATACGAAGATGCCAGTCAATCATCTGGTATATGCCTTGGCTGCACCCAACCGGATTGGGGATTGCAGTTGGATACGGCCAGGAAAAGTGGCCTGGGAATGGTGGAACGATCTGGGAATCAGTGGAGTAGATTTTAAAGTTGGGATCAATACGCATACCTATAAACATTATGTCGATTTTGCCGCTGAATACGGATTGGAATATGTCGTACTCGATGAGGGGTGGTCGGACCCGAAAAAGGGAGATATTATGAGTGTGATCCCCGAAGTCGATCTGCCAGAGTTGGTGGAGTATGCCGCCAGTAAAAAAGTAGGGTTGATCCTTTGGGCTGTCATGAACGTACTTGATGAGAAACTTGAAGAGGCTTGCCGGCATTATGCCGCCATGGGGATCAAGGGATTCAAGGTGGATTTTCTGGACCGAGACGATCAGCAGGCGGTGGAAATGGTGTACCGTATCGCGGAAATGACGGCTCGCTATCGGCTGATGGTAGATTTCCACGGAATGTATAAACCCACAGGTATCAATCGTACGTATCCTAATGCCATCAATTTCGAAGGCGTATTCGGAATGGAAGAGTTGAAATGGAGCAATCCGGATATGCCGCTTTACGATGTCACCATGCCTTATATCCGAATGATGGCCGGAAGTGTTGATTACACACAGGGGGCGATGCACAATGCGGTGAAAAAAGATTTTCGGGATATTTACAGCAGTCCGATGAGTCAGGGAACCCGTTGTCATCAGCTGGCCACTTATATTGTCTTCGATAGTCCGCTGGTGATGTTGTGTGATGCTCCTACAGCCTATCGCAAAGAACCCGAATGTACACAGTTTATCGCCAGTTTGCCGGTTGTGGCCGAAGAAACCCGGATCTTGCAGGGAAAAATGGGTGAATATATTGTAACGGCCCGTCGCAATGAGACGGAATGGGTGGTAGGTGGCCTGACAAACTGGACAGAGCGTGAAGTGGAAATAGAGCTAAGTTTTTTATCCGAAGGAAAATATGAGGCCGAAATTTTTCAGGATGGAGTGAATGCCGTGAAAAAAGGAGTAGATTATGTGTGTAGGATACAAGAAGTCGGCAGAAATGATTGTCTGAAATTGTGGCTGGCTCCGGGGGGAGGATTTGCTATGAAATTGAGTAGAAAATAAGAATCTAATGTCTGACTATCTATAATTTACAAAACTATGAAATTACTGTCTGTTGTTTTATTCATGCTAATATGCTGGAATCTGTGTGCTCAGGACCTGAAAGAAAAATACCGTCAGGCGGATCGGTTCCGGCAAAAATATGATTCCCTTTATTTTTATGGAAACATCGATCCCCATTGGATTGGGAAAACGCATTATTGCTGGTATGCCGTGAAAACTCCCGAAGGGGTACAATATATGTTGGTAGATGCGGTGAAGAAAACCAAAAAAACGGCTTTTGACCGGACAGCTCTGGCAAAAGCGCTGTCGGTAGAAACGGGAAAGACGGTGGATGCCCGCAAATTACCAATCCGGAATATCGATTTTGCTGAAAATCTTAAAACAATAACCTTTGTTGTAGATGGGACGGTTTATACTTACGATCGTTCGAAGAACTGGATCACGGAGAAGAAACCTGAAGAACTACACCATAGGCCCGGGCATTGGGCTGGTGTCGACCGGGAGAATTGGCAAGCAAGGGTACCATCGCCCGATGGTAAGAAAGAAGCTTTCATCAGCGAAGGGAATGTGTTTGTTCGGGAGCTGGCTTCGGGGAAAGTGAGTCGTCTGAGTGATGATGGAGCTTTGGGAGAATACTATTCTTCTCATATTTTCTGGTCTCCGGATTCCCGCAAGCTGGTAAGTTGCAAATATCGTCCGGCCTGGGTGCGGCAATTGCGTACCGTCATTTCGTCTCCTGTTGGACAGTTGCAACCGAAGATGGAAGAGATCGATTACGTGAAACCGGGGGATGCCCTGCCTATCAAACGGCCTGTATTATTTCTGGTGGATGAGGGACGGCAGGTGAAGGTGGAATTTGCCGAACCAGAGAATCAATTTAGTGTAGGAAATATTCGGTGGAGTAGCGATAGCGAATATTTCACCTTTGATTATAACAAACGGGGCCATCAGCAATATGTCGTTTACAAGGTAAACGGTGACGATCCTAAGGCGCAAATATTGATCGAGGAGAAAATGCCTACTTTCGTTTATTATAATCTTTTATATCGCTATAATCTGGAAAATCGGCAGGAAATCTTATGGATTTCGGAACGTGATGGGTGGCGTCATCTATATTTGTTCGATAGCAGGAGTGGCAAACTGAAACGGCAACTGACCGAAGGCGAATGGGTGGTGAAACGTGTACTGAAAGTGGACGAATCGGCACATACGGTCTACTTGGTAGGATGTGGAAAAGATGCAGGCGAAGATCCTTATCTTGAAAAAGTATATCGTTTGAATATCGACAATGGTGAATTGTTATGTCTTACCCCGGAAGATGGAAATCATCGGGTGGCTTTCTCCGACGATTGTGCTTATTTCACCGATAGTTGGTCGCGGGTGGATTGTCCGCCGGTGATGGCTTTGCGAAGTGCGAAAGATGGTGCGATGATTTTGTCACTGGAAAAAGCCGATATCGGTCGGATGCTGTCCGATGGCTGGCGGATGCCCGAAGTGTTCTGCGCCAAAGGAAGAGATGGGGAAACCGATATCTGGGGTGTGATCGTGCGTCCTGTGGATTTTGATCCGAACAAGAAATATCCGGTTATCGAATATATTTATGCCGGGCCGCATGACTCTTTTGTCCCGAAATCTTTTTCAGTGTCGCCTGTCGATGGTGCGTTGGCACAACTGGGCTTTATCGTCGTGCAAATTGATGGTATGGGAACCGCCAATCGTTCGAAAAAATTCCACGATGTGTGCTGGAAGAATCTCAAGGATGCTGGCTTTCCTGACCGGATCGCTTGGATGAAAGCTGCTGCGGCTCGTTATCCTGAGATGGATATCGACCGGGTTGGTATTTACGGTTGTTCGGCTGGGGGACAAAATGCGATGGGAGCCGTGCTCTTTCACTCCGATTTTTATAAAGTGAGTGTCGCTGCTTGCGGTTGTCACGATAACCGGATGGATAAGATCTGGTGGAACGAGCAGTGGATGGGATATCCCGTCGGGAAAGAATACGAGGAATGCTCCAATATGGTGAATGCTTACCGGCTCCAAGGTAAACTCATGCTGATTCTGGGTGAACTGGACGATAATGTGGATCCTTCTACGACATTTCAGGTGGCCAATGCTCTGATTAATGCTCATAAGGAATTTGAACTGGTGGTTTTGCCGAATCAGCGGCATACTATGGGAGGAACCTATGGAGAACGCAAGCGGCGGGATTTCTTTATCCGACATTTGCAAGGGCTGCCCACTCCGGATTGGAATAAAGAGTAATTATATCAATTTCTAAATGAAGCTTATGAAAAAAAGATGGATAATCTTTCGGGCTGTATGTGCGGCATTGGATGTAGGTGTATAAAAGAAGTCCCTGCATACCGGTTATCCAATTACCCCGGTGCCTTTCACTGCTGTGAAAGTGACAGACACTTTCGGGGGGCAGCGCCTGCGGGTTAGTCGTGAGGTGACGATACCGCTGGCGTTTTGCAAATGTGAGGAAACTGGCCGTTATAAGAACTTCAAACTGGCTGCTGATTCCGGTCCACACAATCAGGTGACCGGTCTGGCTTTTGACGATACCGATGTGTAAGACTATCAAGGGGGGCAGTTATTTGTTGCAAACCTATCCTGACTGGAAATTGAAAAGGTATATCGATACTGTGCTTACCATCATTGCGAAAGCACAGGAATCCGACGGTTAACTGTATACTTCTAGGACCATGAATCCTGAATATCCGCATGAATGGGCCGGTTCGGAACGCTGGGAGAAAGTAGAAAATCTGAGCCATGAGTTTTATAACCTCGGACATATGGTGGAAGGGGCTATCGCTCATTATCAGGCCACCGGCCAGCAGAACTTTAGAAATTAGAATAAGGTAAATCTGTTCTTTGCTAATTCTCTCTGGAAAAAATTGGTATCATCTGGGCGGACATAATTCAGTAAAAAAGTAAGAGGTAAGACCTCACTAATACACGTCAAAAATGAATACTTTTTTAATACTATAACCATAAACTTATAATATTTTAATATACTTATTTCCAATATGTTAATTCGAAGTGTGTGAGATTGAATACAACTCAGAGCTTGGTTTTGAACCTGATTTTTACCAACACCGGATTCATGTCTTCGGTCAATTGGATACTGTTTTTTTGAATAATAGCCTGTTTGAGTAGGTCCGTTTCCTGAAGAGGCAGTTCTTCGCGTGTTCTGTAATCGGTATATAAGCCATAGAAAAATTCGGCATCCGAACTCACGATTTGAAAAAGGGCTTCCGTGTCTTTTCCCTGACGTTGCCAGCTAATGTTTTTGTTTTGACCGAATGAATGGAGACAATAGTATTCCCGGGCCTCGGGACCACAAAAAGTAAAAAATAAATGCTCTCGTGTATCATGGAAATAAATGGGCATTTTGTAATAATCTGCGCGTAAATAAGTTTGAAGATCAGGAGAGTACCGGTTGGGAATCGTTTTCTTGCCGAAATCGATCCTGATTTGGGCTATCGGTAGGCTATCCGACAGATAATAACAGATGTTGTTATTGTCTTGTGGGCGTAGGATATATCGGTTATCGTAAGATTGTGTGATCAGCGCCATGCTGATACCGTAATCTTTTTGGGGTAGAAATCCTTGTAATAGCTTTCCGTTTTTATTGTAATATATCAGGCAAGGGTATTCTTCGCCAAAAGGGACCTCTGCATTCATGTTACAGGAATAAAGAAATATTGAACGGTCGCTACCACTGGCGATACCGTTGAAGTAAGGACAATGAGCAGGTTTGTTCGGAGTGACCGATCGGAGAAATTTTCCGTTTTCGGTGTTATACATCACGATTTTTTCTCCCGATAATATCCATAATTCTTTACCCTCTTGACTTAGACAGAAGTCTTCCAGACTGGTGTATTCTTCGGGGCCTCTGCCGGTTCGACCGATCTGGAAAAGAAATTGACCTTCCGGGTTAAATAAAAGTATTTTTCCCTGGCTGCTGATCAGCAAATTTCCATTCGGTAGCACCAGCATTTTAAGAATATGTTGAATCAGGGATTGCTCGGTTATTTCGAGAGGAACCGTTACGATGGTATCAATGTAGGGAAACAAAGAAGAGACCGCTGAGCCCAGATTCGGAATAATTGTAATCAAGGTGTCATCTTTGGGGGATTCGGAAGGTTTGCAACCGGACAGGAGCAGGAGGATAAGTATACTGCAAAAGAATGTATGGGACATGGGCATGGGGAATTGAAAACGATAAAATTCCGGCCTGTCTTGAAGTCAGGGAACTTCGAATAGGCCGGAATTTTGCTGGTCGGTTGTATTATTTACAGAGAAAATCGATTTGTCCCTGAATAGCCTTACTGCATACTGGACAGAAAATGTCGATAGTGTGTAGGTTGTTCATCAGACAATTGGGCCAGGGGCGGTAGACTCCTTTGGTGACATAGCCTCCGCCTTCATATACGCCTAATTGATGGGGAGTCTTTTTGTTGATGGGGGTAGGTACCGGAGTTTTCGGAGCCAGCATTTTCTTCCATTCTTTCTTATCGAAGTCGGTCAAGGTGGTCAGATTGGCTTCCCAAGGCTCTACATCCAGTGGATACATGTCGTTATAAGATACATTTCCCATATACTCGTCGCCTAATCCCAAGAAGACGTGGCCGAATTCGTGAACGTAGATTTTCCCCGTGCGGTTAGGGTGATGTGCAGCACTGATACCATAAAAATTGTAGATTCCGCCGCCGCCGTATTTTTGTGTATTGGAGAGTACGTAAATATGATCGTAGGGAACATGTGCAGCAATATCCCGTAATCCCTGAAAATCTTCGATCATCTGATAGCGTTCGGAATCGAAGGTATAATACTGGGCTTGAGCTGTCGTATTCCGCCAGATATGCTCTCCCGGAATAGTTACTCCCGATTCCATGGAGGGAGCCCACACGGCCCTGATATTGAAACGGGTGGCGTTTTCCTTGAAAGGGGAATAACTGAAAAATTCTTCTGCAAATACCTGACAGGCTGCGGTGAATTTCTCTTTTTCATTCTCGGTATATCCTTCAGGAATCAGTACGATGTCCACCCGAGTTGCCGGATTTCCGTTGTAAGCCACTTCGAAGGTTTCGTATTGGGGAGTAAATTTTTTGATAAAATAAGAATCTGGGGAAATTTCCTGTTCGAATTTCTTTTCAAAAACATTTTTCCGGTTGCGGGCATAAATCTCGATGCGTACATTGTTTTTCGGAAAAGGAAACACTACCGATTCAGGCATAGCTTTCCGGATTTTGCTGGCTTCGGGAGTGGTTTGCCATTCATTGAATAAAGTACAGTAGCTACGGGAGTAGATTTCTTTACCACTGGCTTTATCGATGATCTTAAACAGTTGATTGCCATAGCCGGTATTGTCGATTAAAGAAACTTTTGAGCCAGCCCAATAGGGTTCTTCTTTTAATTCATCGAAAAAATATTCCTGGTGTTGGGCGTCGCCACAATGATAGAAATCGAAACGCATGGTTTTATCTAGGAAATACCGGTCGAATTGTGCCTGCGCTGCCTGTATGCATGTTGTCAGTAATAGGAGAGACAGGAAAAGAGATTTGAAATGAGTCATAATTTGTTAAATTTATAGTTGAGGTCAAATTTAATTAAAATTATTTTTGAAAAGAACACACATTTCGTTAATTCACTTTTCATTCAAGTAGGCCCGCTGATTTCCCTTTCTGTAGTTGGGCTACAAGCCTTAGGGCTTTGGTTTTAACTAGTTGGAAGTGTACTTTGCGGTATTTGTCTTTGGCGATTTCGTAAGGATCGAGATTTTTCACTGAATACCATTGGTTGCTGGTTTTATATTTGAGTTTCCAAGAAACAGGTAATTTAAAGTCGATGTCATAATGCCAGATTTCCAGTCAGTAAACTTCGGCTTCTTGTTACGTAATGTGCTATTCCCATTCATATTGAGCCCATTCTTCCTGGTTGGTATTGACCTTTAGACTCCAGAATTCGTCTTCCAGATGTACCTGTGTAAAATTTACCGGTTGGATCAGATAATCTGCTTGCTGGGGAGCACAAGCGAGACTGCTCAGTGCAAACTAGTCTTGGAAAAATCCGAAAAACAGGCATAAGTTATTTGTTTTTAATAGCAATAATATTATCAAGACAAAAGTATTGATAAACAACTTTATGAAAGGTAAGAAATATACTTATTCATACAAGAATTGTACAGCAAAAGCTACCTTCTGTCATAC
>JAETOX010000380.1 GCA_021771575.1 Bacteroides sp.
ATTATAATATTACCTTTCTCTTCCCTACTTAGACATTCTTTCCGCCTAACTTAACTAACATACCACAAATCCCCCGAAAAAAAAAGCCAAACCATCAAACTTTCACAAATGTTTACGATTGCTTTTTTGTCCAATCAATGCTAGAATAATTAAGCAATTTGTTTTCATGGAGGATACCTTAGATGAATATTAGCCCGGTTACCATCGTGTTATTGGTTATTTTAGTAATCTTAATTATCGGATTGGTTGTGCTGTACTTTCTCGGCAAAAAGGCCCAGAAGCGGAAGGAAGAGCAGGACGCGCAGCTTGCCGCAAACGCACAGACCGTTACGATGCTTGTTATAGATAAAAAGCGTATGCGCATCAAAGATTCCGGCCTTCCGCAGGTCGTCATCGACCAGACGCCGAAGCTGATGCGCCGTTCCAAGCTTCCGATCGTGAAGGCAAAGGTCGGCCCGAAGGTCATGTCCCTGATTGCCGACGAGTCGGTTTTCGACCTGATTCCTCTGAAAAAGGAGGTAAAAGCCTCCGTCAGCGGCATCTATATCACACGCGTGACCGGCGTTCGCGGACCGCTTGAGAAGCCGGAGGGCAAGAAGAGCTGGCGCGCAAAATTAAAGGAAAAGGCCGACAGGGCCCAGACGGAGTTAAACGCCGAAAAGAAAGAAAAAAACAAAAAGGATAAGAAAAAGAAATAACCGAAGATCGCGATTACGGAAACCGCCGGACTGATGTATGACAGAACTACACAGTCCGGTGGTTTTTCATTTTACAAAACAGTGGAAAGATAAAAGAATCACTTGAAAATCAAGCCGCCCTAATGTACATGAGCAGCCTTTGTAGCTTAAGGAACGCTCTATGCCAAACGTTTCTGAAAGTTCTTCAATTGCTTGGTCCTTCCACACTCTGGAATGCTCTTTTAACAAGTTCCTCTGTTTTATGTTCTCCTGTACTGCCCCTATGATTTCCCGGTAAATAGGTCAACAAATACACATATGTACTTCCAC
>JAETOX010000381.1 GCA_021771575.1 Bacteroides sp.
TCATTTTAACAATAAACTGAAAATCATTTTCATACAGATGCCTGTACTCCGCCGTTCCCTCAAGTGTTTGATAGATTAGCTGAAGTCCCGCTAAAAGACGGTACAATACGCCTGTGGAAGAACAAAATTTAACGCAGTGTACCTCATAGCATCCAACATAAATATCAAGGTGCCCGATAAAATCGTATCCACCTTCCATACAGGTGTTGTCCGGAAATCCAAACACCTCATCGATCGTTAGTTTAATTTTTCCATTATTTCCATTTAAGCAAAAAGCTTTCATTGGAAGGTCCAAAAAGATTTCTCCTTGACACAAGTTCGTATAGATCATCTTCCTACCAGCATAACAAAAAAGTTAGGACCAAACAAATGCAATTCCGCATCTATTTTATCCTAACTATGCTTTTATGGGTTTACGCTACAAAAAAGATACCCGCCATAAACGCGAGTAAAAAGGCAAAAAAACTGAGCCCCGAACGCGACTTGCGCGTCGAGGCTCTCGACTGGTCGGGGTGACGGGATTCGAACACGCGACCTCTGCGTCCCGAACGCAGCGCTCTACCAAACTGAGCCACACCCCGAAGTTACTTGACTATTTTACACCCTTTCTGTCGATCTGTCAAGAGTTTTTTTGAAAGTTTCTAAAAATCGCCGATTTTACTTGACTTCTGACACAGAAAAATTTATCATTAAAAGGATCAATATCAAAACATACAGGAGGATTGCCCCAATGCTTGCTAACAGTGAGAAAACAATGGAAAAAATCGTCGCCCTCTGCAAGGGCAGAGGCTTTGTATACGCGGGAAGCGAAATCTACGGCGGCCTTGCGAACACCTGGGACTACGGCCCACTTGGCGTCGAGTTTAAAAACAATGTCAAACGCGCCTGGTGGAAAAAATTTGTCCAGGAGTGCAAATACAACGTCGGCCTTGACAGCGCACTGCTCATGAACCCCGAGGTTTGGGTGGCTTCCGGCCATGTGGGCGGCTTTTCCGACCCGCTTAT
>JAETOX010000382.1 GCA_021771575.1 Bacteroides sp.
AGCGTAATGAAAGCCTGATTGTCCGGCGTAATGCTTTGGGGCACGCGGCTGTCGTTGTGCGCCTGGTATTCCATAACGCCCGTGATTTTTACGGGCGTTTCATACTTTCCGAACGGATTTCTTGTCGGATCTTCGTAATCCGCTCCTCCCGTTTCCGAACCGCCGCAGGCGACCAGTCCGACGGCAAAAAATGCCGAAAACAATAAACAACCGATTTTCTTCCCGATACCTTTTCCCATACTGTTTCCCTCCGTTACGCATTTATTTTATCATTGAATTTTCATGCAGTCAATCCGTCATTTTTTTACAAACTCTTTGTTTTTTTACTTAAAATCCACATAAAAAAGGATCCTCACGAAAATGAGAATCCAAAAAATAAATTTCCCGAAATTACTGTCTGCGGAATGTACTGGGCGAACAGCCCTTGTGTTTCATAAAGGCAATTCCGAACTGCGTCGGATTCTGAAAACCGCACTTTGTAGCTATCTCCTGAACAAATAACTCCGTGTTTTTTAACAGGTGTTCTGCCAAAGTCAAACGTCTTTTTAAAACATAGGCGTGAAAATTTTCACCGGTTACTTGCTTAAACTTTCTGGAAAGATAAGCAGGATTATAATGGATCATGTCTGCAAGCACCGTTAAAGAAAGTTCATCGCCCAAGTGAGCCGCAATATATTCGGTTATCCGTGCAATCAGCGCGTCTTCTTCCCCCAACGGTACCGTATCCGCGTGTTCCGACGCGTCCAAAAAGTACAGAGCATCCGTCTTTCGGCAGATTTTCTTCAAACGGTTATAACGTGTTCTTATGTCTTCGTTGCAAGGTCTGTCGAAAATAAACGTCGAAAAAATCCCCGTTGCATCAAACAATTTCTGTTGCAACCTCTTTGCCCGTTCCTCCGTTACGCCGAAGTTCTCCTCCGCCTTTACGGCTGCCAACCAAGTGGTATCTTCACCTGCAACCGAAATTTGCTCTCTGAACGTATCCATCAGAAAAGGACGCAACT
>JAETOX010000383.1 GCA_021771575.1 Bacteroides sp.
TTACAGAGTTCTATTTGAAAGTATGTGAAAACTAAGGAACCGCCGTATACGGAACCGTACGTACGGTGGTGTGGGAGGTCGGTAGATAAAATAATTATCTACCTCCTACCCGATTTTGGGGGATAAAAATTTGCGTTTTATGAATTGATATGTTTGTTCAAACGGCTATGGTAGATACCGTGCAATTTGAGGAGAACAGAAATGTTTGAGTATATGACGGCACAGGACGCAGCGGGGCTTTGGGGAATATCGGTAAGGCGGGCACAAAGGCTCTGTAAGGAAAATCGGATTGAGGGCATATTGAATATCAATCGGGCATGGCTCATACCAAAAGGAGCTGTTAAACTTGCCGATGCCCGAAAAAGATAACCCGATAAAGCAAAATTAGCTTCTCCCATTTACCTTATACTGATATGGCAGACGTTAATCAGGATTTTAAAAAGATTCCTTATCTTTATGAAATCTTCAAAAACATCAGCTATTCTTTTTCCATAATCAAAAGAAAGGACAGTACAGACTATGGAAATGATTTTGAAAACAACAAACCTCTGCAAATCTTTCAACGGACAGACGGCGGTAAACAACATATCGCTGAACATTGAAAGAAACTCCGTCTATGGATTATTGGGACCGAACGGTGCCGGGAAATCTACGACGCTCAAAATGATTACGGGCATTTTGAAACCGACCTCTGGGAATATCGAATTTGACGGTCACGCATGGAAACGCAGCGACTTAAACCATATCGGAGCGTTGATTGAAATGCCGCCGCTTTATGAAAATTTAACTGCCTATGAAAATCTAAAAGTAAGGACTACTATTTTAGGACTGACAGATAAGCGGATTGACGAAGCGCTGCAAATCGTCCGGCTGACGGAAACAGGCAGGAAACGAGCCGGACAGTTTTCTCTTGGTATGAAACAGCGTCTTGGAATTGCGGTTGCATTACTGAACAACCCGAAACTGCTCATACTTGATGAACCAACCAACGGGCTTGACCCGA
>JAETOX010000116.1 GCA_021771575.1 Bacteroides sp.
TGATTCCTAGTCCACTTAATAAATTAGCCGCATCGCTCTCGGCATTCCAACCATCCATTCCAGCAAACTGTTCCTCCAATTCGGCAGCTCGGATACCATCTTCATCTGTGAAATCTTCCTTCATATAGATCGTATTCTTTTCCTGCATCACTTCCCACAATTTCAAGTGCCCCTGCAAAACGGTATCCAACACTGTAAAATCATCATAGGCAAAGTGATCCTGCTTCAACACCGATAAACGTTCTCCAGGACCGAACATAACGATCCCCCGCGTCGGTTCCAGATCTCCGCTCAAAATTCTCAAAAAAGTAGATTTCCCCGCGCCGTTCGCTCCGATCACACCATAGCAGTTGCCTGGGGTAAATTTTAAATTGACGTCCTGAAATAACGTCCGCTTACCAAACTGAATCTCTAAATCTGAAACTGTAATCATTTTTTATTTCCTTATTTTCTATTTTATTTTCCCCCATACATCCTTTCGTAATAATTCTGGTAATCCCCACTTGTTACCTGATCCAGCCATTCCTGATTTTCCAAGTACCATTTTACGGTCTTTTCAATCCCTTCTTCAAATTGTAACGAGGGTTCCCATCCCAATTCATTCTTCAATTTAGTAGAATCGATCGCATAACGTAAATCATGCCCAGCCCGATCAGTCACAAAGGTAATGAGATGTGCGGAAGCATCTTCTTCACGTCCCAGCAAACGATCCGTCACGCTGATCAATACCCGGATTAAATCGATATTTTTCCATTCATTAAAACCGCCGATATTATAAGTATCCCCGACCTTTCCCTCATGAAAAATCAAATCGATAGCTCTAGCATGATCCTCTACATACAGCCAATCCCGTACGTTTTCTCCCTTACCGTATACTGGCAGTGATTTATTATGCCGGATATTATTGATGAACAAAGGTATTAATTTTTCCGGAAATTGATAAGCTCCGTAATTATTCGAACAATTGGAAATTTTCACCGGCAATCCGTAAGTATCGTGATAAGCCCGTACAAAATGATCGGAAGAAGCTTTAGAAGCCGAATAAGGAGAATGCGGATCATACTTCGTTTTTTCTGTAAAAAGTTCTTTTCCTGGTTGCAAGGCTCCATACACTTCGTCTGTAGAAACATGGTAGAACACTTTTCCATCATATTGTCCTTCCCAGACCAGTTTTGCAGCCTGCAACATACTCAAGGTTCCCATAACATTGGTTTGAACAAATGCAAAAGGATCTTTTATTGAACGGTCTACATGACTTTCAGCCGCCAAGTGAATTACCCCATCAATTGCATATTTCTCAAAAATCGATCGGATTGTAGGAAAATCACAGATATCCGCTTTCTCAAAGATATAATTCGGTTTTGTTTCTACATCTTTTAAATTTGCCAAATTACCGGCATAGGTCAATTTATCCAGATTGATAATTCGGTAGTTGGGATATTTATTCACCATTAACCTAACCAAATGCGAACCAATGAACCCGGCACCTCCTGTGATTAAAATATTTTTCTCCATATTACTTTTCTATTTCTTTCATACATCTTTCTAAAGCCTGTTTCCAATCCGGGACTTCCACGTTGAATGTATTCCGGATTTTGGCAGAATCCAACACAGAATAGGCCGGCCTTTGTGTTTTTGTCGGATATTCAGCAGTGCTTACCGGATTTATCCGACAGGACAAAGGGCTCTGTCGCACGATTTCTACTGCAAAATCATACCAAGAGCAGCTTCCCCCATTGGTATAATGATATAGTCCCTCATGCTCTATCTTTTCCTCGTTTTCCATGATCCGTACAATCGCCGCAGCTAGATCCCCAGCGTATGTGGGAGTTCCGAACTGATCATTTACGACATTTATTTCCAGGCGTTCGGCTGCTAACTGTAGTATCGTCTTTACAAAATTATGCCCGAATTCACTATAAAGCCATGCCGTCCGGATGATCAAATAAAAACATCCAGACTTGAGTACAGCTTCTTCCCCGGCACGCTTTGTTTTGCCATATACACTAACAGGACAAGGAAGTTCCTTCTCTGTGTATGGATGGGTGGCTGTGCCATCAAATACATAATCTGTAGAAATATGAATCAACAGACAGTCCTCCTGCCGAGCCACTTTAGCTAAATTCGCCACTGCCTCAGTATTGATTTTCGCTGCGATCTCAGGCTCCTCCTCTGCCCGGTCTACAGCTGTATAAGCAGCACAATTGATAATTGTATCGATTTCTTTTACACGTACAAAACTTTCCACCGCTTTATAATCGGTCAAATCCAATTCTGCCCTATCTGTATAGCAAACTTCATCTAAAGCCGAAAAACCAATTTTCCGTAACTCCGACCCCAATTGACCGTTGGCTCCCGTTATCAATATATTCGCCATCTCCTGTTCTATTAAATATCTAAACCACTTGTTTCCTGCCATGCCCGAAGGCTCAAATCTTTGGCAGACAATATCATTTTTTCCCTAGGAATCTCCCAATCGATCTGTAAACAAGGATCGTCGAAACGAATACCGGCTTCACTTTCAGGAACATAATATTCGTCACATTTATACTGGAAAATGACCTCTTCACTCAATACGGCAAATCCATGAGCAAATCCCTTGGGAACGAACAACTGCCGTTTATTACTTTCGGACAATTCGATGGCCAAATGCCGCCCAAAAGCAGGAGAATTTTTCCGAATATCTACCACGACATCCAACACTTTTCCCCGAACAACCTTGACTAACTTTGCCTGCGTATAAGGAGGCAACTGATAATGCAATCCCCGCACTACTCCATATACCGATTTCGATTCATTGTCTTGTACAAAAACGACTTTGCCGACTTCTGCCTCAAACCGCCGTTGTGAAAAACTTTCAAAGAAATATCCCCGTTCATCTTCCCAAACCGACGGTTCCAGAACTCTCACCCCTTCGATTTCCGTTTCGACTACTTTCATTTTCCTAATTTTTTACCGATTTACTTTACTAATTTCAGCAAATACTGCCCATACTGATTTTTTCTCATCGGCTCTGCAATCCGCAGCAATGAGGCCGCATCAATCCAGCCTTTCCTAAAAGCAATTTCTTCCGGACATGCTACTTTCAATCCTTGGCGTTTCTCTATGACTTCAACAAAAGTAGAAGCTTCGGACAAAGAATCATGGGTACCCGTATCCAACCAAGCAAACCCCCGACCCAACAGCTGTACTTTCAAAGCTCCGGCTTTCAAAAACTCTTGATTGACGGTCGTAATTTCGAGCTCTCCCCGTGCTGAAGGCTCTATCTTTCCGGCAATCCCAACCACTTCATTAGGATAAAAATACAAACCGACAACGGCATAATTGGACTTCGGCTCCAACGGTTTCTCTTCAATACTCAATACATTTCCCTGTATATCGAATTCAGCCACCCCATAACGTTCCGGATCATGTACATAATAGCCGAAAACCATCGCCTTCCGTTCTTGTTCTACCGTCGTTACAGCTTCTTGCAACATACGCGAAAAGCTCTGCCCATAAAAAATATTATCCCCTAACACCAAACAAACAGAATCCTGCCCAATAAAATCTTTTCCAATCAGGAAAGCCTGAGCCAATCCTTCCGGCCTAGGCTGCTCTGCATAAGTGAAACAGACTCCATATTCCCGTCCATCTCCTAGTAATCGTTGAAAACCCGGCAGATCTTCAGGTGTAGAAATTATCAATATTTCACGGATGTCCGCCAACATCAAAACAGACAATGGATAATATATCATCGGTTTATCATAAATGGGCAACAATTGTTTAGAAACCCCTTTTGTCAACGGATACAATCTTGTTCCGGACCCTCCGGCCAATATAATACCTTTCATATTTTATCGCTTCAAATTAAAAAACCCGGAAATATAACTCCGGGCTATACCATAATCAGTAAAGAACATCATTTTACCTGTACCGACTTGCGCTTAGACAAACGATCGATTAAATAAAACATAATGGCAAATAACAATATATCACCACCGATCACGATCTCGTTTGACCAATTTCTTCCCCATATTCCCCAACCTATAAACAACAAGTTCAATATTAATATCGTAAAAGTCGCTTTCCGATGTACACCATTATAAATGATCAACAATTTGTGATGTAAATGCCGCTTATCCGGTGAAAAAGGAGATTTTCCCCGCATCCACCGGGAAGCGAATAAACGTAATGTATCGATAACCGGTATAGCCAGCACACTGAAAACAACCCCCGGAGCAGCTTCCACCGAACAGAGTCCTCGCATATCCACATCGATCTCGCAAAACCGGATAGCCAGCACCCCAAGCAAAAAGCCGACCATCAACGCCCCCGAATCACCCATGAACATTTTAGAACGTCTTCCGAATAAATTGATAAAGAAGAAAGGCACAATAGCAGCACTCAATACTCCACATAGTAAAGCATACTCGATCTGACCACAAAAATAAAACCATAACCCGAAAAAGATGCAATCCATCAAGGCCATACCGGAGCATAATCCATCAATTCCATCGATCAAATTAATAGCATTGATCAGCCCTACCAATCCTATAAAAGTCAACGGTATCCCTACCCAAGGGCTGATCTCGGTAAAACCAAGAAGCCCATGCAAATGACTAATATAAAATCCTCCTCCAACAATGAGCACCACAACACCCAACATTTCTCCCTTCACTTTTTTCCTGGGCGAGATTTCCAATAAATCATCATAAATGCCTACTAAAAAAATCAAAATAGCTCCCAAAATGATGTATTGGAACTCCGGCCGAAAATCAAACTGTGCAAAAAGCAAAAATGAAGATAAAAAAGCTAAAAAAACAACAATTCCTCCTATATTAGGCACGCAACCGGTATGAGAAGAACGCTTGTTCGGTTTATCAACAAAATTCTTCAGAATCGCCATCTTGAATACGGGTACCCGTATATTCCATCCGATTACCAACGCTAAAAGCATCGATAAAACTAATCTCCAATTATCAGACAATAAACTTAGCATCTCCTTTGTTTAGAAAAATATACAATATCCACTACTATTTTTGCAAAAATACATACTTTTATAAAAGAACTCCTATTTTATTCTTTAAAAAAGTCCTAAAGATTATCTTTTTCTTTCAAATCGATTATGCTAAACTCTTTGATCCCCCTACTTCCCTAGAAATTTCACCGACGACCGATCAAGATATTTTCTTCATTCGGTTGAGTGGAATAGCCGGTGATGGCTTTTTTCCGGATATAATTTCGGAAAAAACAGGATGTATCAATACTCCTCCACACCCGACAAATAATCCTAGAAATACAGAAGCCAGCAAAATCAAACCGCGTTGAGGCTTGGAAGGAGAAGTAGGCAGTACGACGGGCTCAATCAAAGTAAGCACCGGCATATCTTCTTTCACCTGAATTTTAGCTTTTTCTCGTTGTTTCACTAAATCAGCATACAATTCGAAATAGAGATTATAATCGTTATCCAGAATTTTTTCCTGAGCTTCTATCTTTACGGAATTCTGTCCTCTATGGTTTTCCCGAAAATCGATCAACGCTTTTTGCCTTATTTCAAGTTCGCTCTTTATCTCTTCATAACGGCTCTCAATGAATTCCAAAGCAGTCTGGGCTTTCGCCACCCTAAAACGAGTAATATAATCCTGTAGCATACGCTGAATCTGTTCTGCCAAACCAGCAGCAACCTGCGGATCAAGCATACTGACTTCCAATTTCAGATTATTTTCCTTGGCATTAACCTGAATATCAATTTGTTTCTCCAGATAAGTCAGACAACGCTCTTCATCTTTTGTCAAAGACATGACACTCAGCCCATCTGCTAAATTCCTCCCATCGCCCACAACGCCTTCACGCTGAAGATAATAATCGTAAAAAGATATTTTTTTTTCTGAGCCATTACCGAACAAAGGTGTATAAATTAACTCTTTCTGGAAAGGGACACTGAAAAGAATATTCGGATACATAGAAGGAGAAACGATCCGCGAATGGCGGACATCTCCAAGGTTCATACTTTGAAAAGCAGACATTCCCTCCACGCTGATACGGGTCGTCTTGTCTTCCATTTCAAGTCCGAGTGTACATCGCGCTGTATATTGCCGTGGCAAAATAAAAGCCACCACTAATCCCACCGTCATAAAAATCAGCACAAACCACACAATCATTCTTTTTCGACGCCACAGCTTCGCTAAGACTTCGATTAAATCGATTTCTTCATTTTCCATCGTTATGTTACATTACTTAGTTGTCTCTCCTCTCAAATTTTCCCGTTTTTTAGGAGAGTATGCAAAAGTAGAAAAATAATCCCAATATCCTACTATTTTTCTTCAGGTAACCATTTTTCCAGTCGTTTACATCTGGAAACCTGTGCTACAAAAGGTAATGTCAATACTAAACCGATACCTAAAAAACCTCCCAAGAAAGTAAAAGCAATGCAGATCAATCCCCGTTTGGGTTTTGAACGTTCGGTGGGAACAGTCACGGGCTGCACGATAGTAAATACAGGCGTTGTCTCTCTTACCTGAATATTTGCCTGTTCTTTTTGTTTTGCCAATTCATTATATACTCCGAAAAATAAGGTATATTCATTATTCAGACGTGCCTGTGTCGTCTTAGCCACGCTGGATACCAGATTCCGGTTAGCATCTTCAAATGCTGCCAACTCCTCTTGTTTGTCTTCATATTGCTTTTTGGCATCCTCATAGCGTTTTTCGACAAATTCCAAGTTCGCTTTTACTTTCTGAATTTTGAAATCGGTTATATAACGCTGTAGCATAGTTTGTACTTTAGCCGCCAGCTGAGCTGCCGCCAAAGGTTCCGGCATACTCGCCGCAATTGTTATATACCCGTCTTTTTCATTCAGATTCATGCTGACTTGTTCCTGCAATAGCTGCATACAATCGAACTCATCTTTGGAAAGTGTTTCAATCGGTAATTCCTTACTTTCTCCATAAATGGGTTCCTCCTGCTCTTCACGAATAGCTTTGAGAATCACTCCCGGCAATCCCACAGTATATTTCCACACCGCTTTTCCCAAGGAGAATTTACGGTACTGATCATCAGTATAATAGTCCAACAAACGCACAGGACGATCGTACTCTATAAATTGTATAGGGGTCTGCATCAATTCTTTTTGAAAAGGGACGCTGTATAATATTTTTGGATAAATTTTCGGAGAGAGCACATCTCCTTCACCAATACTTCCCAAGTTAATCCCCGCCATGGCTGCTAAACCGCTCAAATTCCCCGTAGAACCTTTCTCTCCGGTTTGCGGGACAATCGTGCATTCTGCCGTATATACCTTACTACTGAAAAGAGCAACCAGCACCCCCAGACAGGCACAAATGACCGTCACTTTCAGAATAAATTTCCGTTCAACCCACAATTTTTTTATTACCTCGATCAGATCGATCTCATTTTCTGTATTTATCTCTTTCGGATCAGAAGTCATATTCTTTTATCGTTTAATGTTTACTTTACTTCGTATTGTTTATAATAGAAGTGACCAATGCAGCCATCGAAGTCGTGGAAGAGGCAATACTCATAATTTCAGCTAATCCAATGCCTTTCCGCGGAGGTTTCACCGGAACGATAACCTCGCATCCAGG
The DNA here is from genome assembly GCA_021771575.1 of Bacteroides sp. GTDB lineage: Bacteria > Bacteroidota > Bacteroidia > Bacteroidales > Marinifilaceae > Odoribacter. The sequence goes on from JAETOX010000116.1 coordinate 7,587, forward strand.
AGCAGCTTTTGCCTTTGCAAATGTTTTAGATTTTTTTACCGTACCATTCATGTATACAATAAACACTTTTCTTTTTTTAGCGCGAGAAGCAAATCCCCCTCCCTGACTGATATAATAATCCAGTCTGGCCCCTTTACGATAGGCCACTGTATTGGGATACATGACAGCTCCGGAAATTTTGACAGTCCCGGAATATTGAGGCACTACCAGATGATCTCCTTCACGCAATACAATATCGTCGTCAGAACCCGGATTTTCTATTGCTTTTTTCAATTCAATTCCCACATAATAGGTATTTCCGATATCCAAACGGCTCACATCGATCGAATCTCTGTCTCCCTGTTTGGACAATTTCAGCACAGCGTCTACCCTAGCCCGTTCATCAGGAGTGAGCTGACGGATCAGACGCGCCCCTGAAGCATAGGCTTCCGGCATAAGTCCACCTGCAGCCCGTACAATATCAGATAAACGCTCTCCTTTCTTAGAGAGTACATAGTTTCCTTCAAAAAGGACTTCTCCTGTTACATAAACACTCTGTTGTACCTGATATCCCGGTGAAGTCCGAACAATTACCTCATCAAAAGGCTGTAAAATAAAACCAGGCTTCCCATCGATAATCAATCCGTCTTTAAGGGTAAAGGTAAAATTTTGAGCTAAACGAGAGTCACTAGCCACACTTTTGGTATTTTTGATCCGGCGTGCCACATCTATTTTCACTGTAGAAGCAGATTCTTTTAATCCTCCGGCCTGAATAACCAAATCCTCCAATGTCATATTGGCTGCGTACTTGTAGGTTCCAGGCGTTCTCACTGCTCCATGTATGGTTACTAAATATTCTTCCTGCAAATCGAAGATAGAAGGAATATACAAAGCATCATTTTTTCTCAACGGAATATCTGGAGTGTTTCCAGCCAAAATTCCAGCAATGTCCACAGCCTCTACTTCCAGAGTAAGATCAGGACGTTCACGATACAAAACAGCCCGGTTGATAAACGCATCTTCTTTTATTCCCTCCGCTTTTTCTATCAATTCTTTTATAGTCGACACTTTATCACCTAACGCATACAATCCTGGACGATAGACAGCCCCAAAAATTTCAATCCGGTTTGAAAAGCGGGTCAGCATCATATCTACTGTGATAGAATCCCCATCAATCAGCTTAAACGTGCCGAACTCTCCATTATTGATATTATAAACCTCATATTCCCGGCCACTCTTGCGTATAATGCGCACAGATTCTTTATAAGCATCTCCTGAAAATCCTCCGGCATAATTCAACAAATCTCGCAGTGTTTCATCTTTTTCCATCTCATATATCATAGGACGTTTTACTTTACCGGCCAACGATACTAAGTTCAAATAAGGAGAAACAACAATTACATCCCCATCATTCAAGCTGATATCCAGATCACTTTTTCCTTTCAGCAAATAATCATACACATCAACATCAGCAATTTCTTTTCCTTTACGGTTTACTTTTACGCTCCGCAACGAACCGATATTTCCGATTCCCCCTGCGGAATACAAAGCATGAAAAAGTGTAGCTAGTGATGGAAGCGTATAGGTACCTGGCTGAGCTACTTCCCCCATGATATTTACCCGGATACTACGGACCTGCCCCAAAGACAATTTCATAAATGTATTGGGTTGTTCGCTGTTCAAAGAAGCATATACATTCGCTAATGCATTCTTTACGCGCACATATGCCTCGTCGATTTTCAAGCCATTCAAATAAATAGGTCCAATTTCCTCTAT
>JAETOX010000117.1 GCA_021771575.1 Bacteroides sp.
CCCCCCTCCGTCCCAACTACCGAACTTCCGCCCCATCAGCACATAACATACGTCCGTACCCCCCTCCGCCATCCCCTCTTCATCCTCCATCCCCCGAATGCTAGCGACATTCACGGCCAACCACCGCCGTCCAGCAGAATAATCGATAATCTTCCAGTTGCTCCCCGTTTTTTGTTCCAACGTCTCTACCAAAAAAACAGAATAAGGCCGCATCTCTCCACTGACGTGGGGTAAAATGTATTTTTCTACAAATTCCGCACCCTTTTTCTGATCTTCCAAATCTGTCAGATACAAGAAACGCAAACCACTTCCCGTTGACTCTATCGTATATGGCAGGTCTATCACCTCCGTAAACCAGTAGGGCGTGCCGTCGGCATAAGTGCCGCGCTGCTCGTGCTGTAAAGTATCGTTGAACAAAAGATGCACCTTGTTACAGCTATAGAAACGGTAACGCAGGGCGGCCTCCGGATCGCCTATCGTGTCGGATGCCGACACGCTGAAATAATCCTCCCGCTCTCCGCTCGGCGTCAGGTCGTCTTCCTTGTCACAACTTGCAAGCATCATGGCACCGAGCCATATCCAATATATTATTTTTATCTTCATAACACTTTATATTTATCAGTATTAATACTCTTGATCTACTTTTTCTTCGCTCACAGGCACCCGTTCCTCGCGATGGTTATAGCCCAATGAGACCTGGAATTCCAATACTTCTTTCGGGAGAGCCAGGGTAAACGCATTGTCGTCCGGCGGCAGTTCGAATACCCGTACCCTTTCCAAATCATAGCCATCCACACTGTACTGCGCCCACACATGTGTAATGGTTTTGTTCCATTTTCCTTTGCCTTCGGGTAACACCGTATAACGCCGGATATCATACCAGCGATGACCTTCCAGACAAAGCTCCCGTTGCCGTTCCGCCTGTATCAGCCTGATCAGTGCCTCACCGCTTTCGCTGACAACCGGTGGTGTTGTGAAACGTTTCGCCAGCAACTGGCCCAATACCTCACGGGCTTTCGATTCGTCATTACCGAAAACGGCCGCTTCCGCCAGATTCAGATAAGCCTCCGATGTCCGAAAAAGATAATTGTCGGACACGCTGCATACCGATCCCCAGTGATCGCGTCCCCAGTAAATTTTTTTGTAATAATACTTGTCATTCTCCCCCTTCTGGATATAGATCTGTTTCCTCAGATCGTCATCGCTATAAGCAGCAATCAGATTGTCCGAAACATAAAACGGATAACGGTTCTGATAACGCGTCTGGTCTGTTCCATAAATATACTAAGTCAGCCAATCACCCCCCATAGAAAAGATCACTTCCGGATTGTCCGAACTGAGTACATTATCCCGTCCCTCCAAACCTTTCAAATCTTTCAGATCCGGTTTGGCGTCGATGACCAATTGAGCATATTTCCGGGCGTTGACATAGTCCTGCATATACAGGTATACACGACTCAATAATAAATTTACGGCATTCGTATTGGCACGATAAATCCCAGTTTTTTCCGACTCGCGGAGACATTCGGCAGCCCGTTCCAAATCATCGATAATTTGTTCATATATCTGAGCAACGGGGGTACGTTCATACGCTTTGTTCTCGATATAAGATGTCAGTTTCAAAGGTATGCCAGGCGTAGTCTCCGCTTTGCCCGGGACATAAGGGTCAGCATAAAGGTTCACCAAAGAGAAATAATACAAGGCCCGTAAGAAACGTGTCTCACCTTCTAGCCGCACTTTGCTCTTCTCCTCATTTGCGCTATAGATATCGATTTCTTCCAACTCTGTCAAAATCATGTTGGCCACATTGATATACTTGTAAGCCTGTTGCCAGTCGTCATCCTCTTTTCCGATTTTAGTTCCCTTTTGATTGATACCGACATTGCGTTGCCAGGTATAATAACCGAAAAGCTCCTCAAATCTTCCAAAATCCCCCCGTCCTGTTTGTTGATTTTGTTCCAACTCATCCGTCATAAAATGTACGCAATGATTGAATGAACTGTAATCGTAATTTCCATTTTCATCGGAAACAGGTGAAGTATAACCGTCGCTTGAAGTAATATATACAGCTGGATAATAAACGGAACCGATCAATAGCTCCTCCAAATCGCCCACGGTTTTCACCCGCGCCAAATCCTGCGAATATTCCTTCAGGAAACTGTTGCAGGAACAGAAACACACAGCAAAAAGTGCCGTAACCCATATTTGTCTCATAACTTTCGTATTTTAAAATGATACTGTCAGTCCCAACGTATAAGTCGGCCGTTCGGACAATTGAATTTCACTGAATCCGCCTTGTGTCGGAGTCTGGCCCTTGAGTTTTTTGGACGAAAGGGTAAAAAGATTCGTTCCGGACAACGACAATTCCAGACGCGACAACTTCATCTTCGACAAAAGTTCATTACTGAATTCATAGGAAAACCGCAAACTGGAACATTTCAAATAGTTTGCACTCACCACCCGTGCATCGGAAAAGTCGTACATCTCCCAGGCATCCCCAGCAAATTTCTGAATCTGCAGCACACCATCTGCCCCTGAAGAAGACCAATGCCGGTTATATCTGTAATATCCGCTCTCATTGGGAGAAATCAAAGCGGGAATGTTCGTATTCTTTTCATCTCCCGGAAGCCGCCAGCGCTTCAGGAAATCGCGGTGTACATTGTTTTCCGGTGACAAATTTTTATTGAACATCCGGAATAAACGCGTTTTGGCCCCTAAAGCATAGGAAAACATCGCGCTCATCCGCAATTGTTTATATCTCAACGAAGTGCTCAATCCTCCCGACATATAGGGCTCGCGGCGGCCGCTGAGTTTCAATACGCGGGTAAAGGTTTCGTACTTGTTCAATCCTGTCAATTCCTGTTTGTTTTCGTACATATCGTTAAACATCGGACCGCCGTCTACCGGGCTAAGCCCGATAAAATCATAGGAATAGAAAGAATTGATGGCTTTGTTTTTTACAACAGCCGTACCGTTGAGGAAAGAGAGATAATCATAAGTATCTGCATCCGGTCTGCTTTTCACCTTATTATAGTTTTGCGAGAAGGAGGTAGAAAACGTCCACCGCCAATCCTTCGTTTTGACCGGGGTAACGGATATATCCACATTATACCCTTTGTTTTCAACATCCCCTCCATTAATCATATAGGAGGTTCTACCGTTGACGGACGCCACCTGACAGGTCATAAAAGCATCTTTCGTCTGTTTGTTGTAATATTCAGCCTCTACCTGGATGCGGTTTTGAAACAAAGCAAGGCTCAGTCCCAAGTTGTATGAAGCAGTCTTTTCCCATTTCAGATCGGGATTCGGATAGCGTTCCACTTTGGCAGCCATTTGATTGTAGTAAGTATTTATCGGTAATTTTTTGACAATCATCACGGGCGATTCACTATCCAACATATTTCCCTGATATCCGAAAGAAGTTTTCAACGAAAGTTCGTTCAGCCAGTCACACTTCATCCATTCGTGCTCAGTAAGGTTCCAGTTTCCGGAAGCCGACCAGATAGGCAGCAGTTTGTCGTTGCTTTGATCGCCGAACTTATTGGAGCCGTCGATGCGGGCATTCACGTTCAACGTAAGATAGTTATGAAAACTATAAGAAAGAGAAGCGTAACCCGACAACATGTTGGTCAGATTTTCCGTCAATGTAGGCAGATTTTCTTTACTAGCCAGCCAGTTAAGATATGCCGGAAACTTCTCCTGGTCCAGAAGTTCAACAAATGTTTTTCCGCGGTCAGGATAATACCCGCGGTCAACACGGCCGTATTCGTTGTATTGGGTAGAATTCATTTCGAAACCGCCGCTAAAAGCAAGGTTATGCTGATTGTCTACACCGAAATAGCGGTTGGCATTCAGTTGTAAACGTACCATATAAGATTTATTCCGCGTCTCGTTATGCCTCAATTCTCCTCCATAAGGCAATTGTGAATACTTCGTAGGAGTATCCCCGTATTCACAATTCCGCAATTTAGCCACATAGTTGGTCTTTTCTCCCCAATAGCCTTCGATTTCGGCATTTTGGTTGGTATAAGAAACAATTGCATTGGCATTCAACCACGAAGCAAAAGCGAATTGCAGATTGGCGGTGAGGGTAATGCCCGAGGTATATTGTTTCTTATAGCTGTCGTCCAACTCATTCAGAATATTGTATTTAAATACGGACTCTTTATTCGCCCGTCTTTCATAAAAGAAATAATCGCCGTTTTCATCATAGGCGGGTATGGCACGACTGCTATTGTAAGCATAATTCATGGGGGAAAGCTGGCTATACTCTTTATTGCTGACATTGCCGGACAAATTAAAGGAAGCGGTCAGCCAGGAAGCCAGCGAACTTTCGACATTAAGGGTAGCGGTGTAGCGTTGGTTGTAATTGTCTTTGATGACATCGTTGTCGCGGGTGTAACCGACAGAAGCATAATAACGGGTTTCGCGGGAACCGCCGGACATGCTGACCGTATGCTGATGCGACCAGGTATCCTCTGTCAGCAACTTGAACCAATCGGTGTTTACTGTTTCGTACCAGGCCACCTTTTCGGCAAATTGTTTATCGTCGATCACACCATTCCACAAATCCCGGAGTGCCCCTTCATATCCCACATAATTAATCGTACCGAATTCATAATGCGATTCCACCAATTCGCGGGAGAACCGGATGCGTTCTTTGGAATTCATGAGATCGATCTTCCGGTCGGAATAGCGTGGACGCTGCCGGAAGGTCGTGGTCACATTATAACGGATCTGAGGCTTACCGATGCGTCCTTTTTTCGTCGTGACCACGATCACGCCGTTGGCAGCTTTCACCCCGTACAGTGCCGTAGCGGAAGCATCTTTCAATACGTCAATACGTTCGATGTCCTGGGGGTTGATACCGGCAATAGCATTGCCGATACGGTTCACATAGTCCGGATCGTTCAATTCTTCTGCGGAAACGGCCACCGGATCCTGCATCACAACGCCGTCCAAGACCCAAAGTGGTTCCCGGTTCCCGATAAGCGTGGAAGTACCGCGGATACGGATTTTCGGAGCCACTCCCACCTCTCCGGAATTGTTCATGAGGATCATATCAGGCACCCGCCCTTCGAGCATTTGGTCGAGTGATGTGGCTCCGGGCACCATGATATCGTCCATTTTTACTGTTGTGACAGAACTGGTATTTTTCCGTTTATCAATCATCTGATATCCGGTCACCACCACTTCGGCCATGGAGATCGCCTCTTCGTGCAGGGTGACATCGATTTCCGACTGTCCGGTATAAACAATTTCCTGGGTTTTCATTCCGACGAAAGAGAATATCAAACGGATACCCTTGGTTTCGGGGAGCCGGAGCAAGTATTTACCTTCAGCATCGGTGACAACGCCGATACTTACCCCCTTGATGGCAACTGTGACGCCGGGTAGAGGGGCACCATCCGCATCCTTTACCACACCACGCAGCATCATTTCCTGCTGCTTTTTAGGCGTAACCACAACACGTCCGTCTTTTTCGACACAGGTGAGGGAAGTGGCAGCGATGATTTTCTCTACAACTTCCAACATTGGACGTTCCGTGACATCGAGTGTTACTCTTGCCTTTTCCCGGTCAACCTCCTCTTTCATGAAAATAATGCGATTTCCGCATAAACGGTTTGCTTCATGCAGCGCATCTGTCACCGCCATATCCGCAATTTTCAGCGTAATCTTCCTTTGCAGTGACTGACCGTAGGCCGGCCGGGCTATCAGGCCCGTCACCACACCACAGATCAACGCAACAAAAAATACGCGGTCCCGTATGTACAAAAGACCCGCAAACACTTTTTTGTTTTGTGCTTTCTTCATAGTTTTGTAAACATTTAATTGAACAATAACCCTACTTCCAATAGGGTGATCCGAGCCGGAGCTTCCAACTCCGGCTTTTTATTTTTCTTTTATATACACTTTATTGCCATGGATCACGAAACGAGGGCCTCCCGCCATTGTCAGCATTTCCAGCACGGCAAACAATTGGTCGTCACGGCTGACCATGCCGCTGAAGGTGTAGGATTTCCCGGCCCTCTCCTGAATAAAATCAACACCGAACCATCTGGACAAGGTGTGCAGAACGGTCAGCATATCTTCGTCTGTAAAAATAAATTCTCCCTGCCGCCAGGCAATCGCATCTTCTGCAACAACCTCTTTGACGACGATTTCCGGGTTGTTATGAAATACCTGCGCCTGCATTCCGGGCGACAAGACGGTGTGTACGGGAGCCTTTCCCGGCTCTTCCGGCAAGGAGACTTCCACCTTACCCACCAACAAAGTAGTGCTGACTTTGCTTTCTTCGGGGTAGGCCTTGATATTGAAAGAGGTACCCAGCACTTTCGTGTACAAATTTTCTGTTTTCACGATAAAAGGATGCGCTGTATCCTTCGCCACTTCGAAATATGCTTCCCCACGAAGCCCGACTACCCGCGTTTCGCCGCCAAAGCGGACCGGATATTCTAATTCCGAATTTCCGTTCAACCAGACGTGGGTGCCGTCGCTCAAGGTAAGCATATAACCTTTTTTACCTGTTATCACTTTATTAGACGCTTCACTTTCCTTATCCTCCGGTTCTTCTCTCTCCTCCTGATAGACCAACCGCCCTTCTTCGCCGACAACCGTTATGTTTTCCTGCCGGATTTCCGGTTTTTCTCCATACAAATTCACTTTGGAGCCATCCCCCAACACCAGAACTGCTTCGTAATCCGCCTCCGGCATAGCAGCAACCAATACCTGAGCCGAAGGAATACCGACAGATTTTTCCGTATGCAGACGGATGACGGAAAGACAGAAAAGCACCATCGCTATGCAAGCAGCCACTCCACCGCCCCAATAAGTGAGGCGAAGCCATTTCCAGTGCCTTCCATATTTCAACATACGCACAACACGGCGCTCCACCTCTTTATAAGAAGCTGTTTTTCTGATCTCTTCTTCCACCCGCAAACGTCGTGCAATACATTCTCCCCGCACGATACGCTTATACATCATCCGGTTTTCCACACTCTCGTCCAACCAATCGTTCAGGTAAGCCCGCTCTTCGTGGTCTACATTTTTCAACCTGATCTGTATAATGATTCTGGCTAATTTATGTGCTTTGCTTTCTTCCATCTTTTCGCTGTTATATTATAAAGATGCAGCAAACAGAAATCAGGATGAATGAAAACGCATTTTTTTGAAAAAAGTTGAAAATTTATAAAGTGAAAAAGTTTTTCAAAAAATAAACTACATTTGTTTCCGGAAATACAACCGACATCCGAACAAGCAGATGAAAGATTATTCTAAACTGGAAGAATTCATCCGACGCCACTACACTTCACTACTTGCCGTCGCCAACCGTTTTGTCGATCCGGATACTGCGCAGGATATCACCCAAAACGTGATCTATAAATTCATTGAAAAAGAAACGCTTATCAATCAAATTGAAAATGCCGACAGTTTTCTTTTCACGATGGTCAAAAATGAAGCGCTCGCCCATTTCCGGGCTGCCAAAAACGAGAATAAAAGATATGAACAGCTCCGTACTGAAGAAGCCGAGGATTCCGAAGTGCTTCGTATCCTGATTGAAGAGGAATCCAACCAAATGCTTCTGAACGCCATCGAAATCTTACCTCCTCAAACCGCCCACATCATACGTCTTGTCCTCGCCGGCTATAATAATAAGGAAATAGCCACCCTGGTCAACGTTTCCATCAACACCGTAAAAACCATTAAATACGGCGGTATCCGCAAACTCAGGGAATATTTTCTTTCCCATCAATTCTAACGGTACGTTTCCCCCGACCTGGCAACCTCTTGTTTGTATATTAGATAAATATGCTTACTTTTGTGTAGTGTTAAAAAACGCGTATATTCAAAAAATAATAACCAATATCAAAGAAAAGATATGAATTACGATTTAATCGTCATCGGAAGCGGTCCCGGTGGATATGTAGCCGCTATCCGGGGGGCCCAGTTAGGCTTTAACGTCGCTGTGGTAGAACGTGCCGAACAAGGTGGCATTTGTCTGAATTGGGGATGTATCCCGACGAAATCACTACTGAAATCCGCCCAGGTGCTGGAATATGCCCAGCATGCTGAAACTTATGGTGTCCGGATCGAACACGCAGAACCCGACTTTCAGGCCATCATTGCCCGCAGCCGGGGAGTTGCGGATAAAATGAGTAAAGGTATTCAGTATTTATTCAAGAAAAACAACATTACCGTCATTGCCGGCACAGGCCGACTGACTGCGGACAAAAAAGTAACGGTGACTTCTGCCGAAGGCGAAACGACGGTTTACGAGGCTTCGCATATCGTATTGGCTACCGGGGCACGCTCACGGGTATTGCCGGCCATCCCTCAGGACGGCAAACGGATTATCGGTTACCGGGAGGCCCTGACGCTGGATCATCGTCCCGCATCTTTGCTGGTTGTAGGCTCCGGCGCGATCGGTTCTGAGCTGGCCTGGTTTTACAATGCCATGGGTACCAAAGTTACTTTGGTAGAATTCATGCCCACGATTCTTCCGGTAGAAGACGAAGAAGTCTCCAAGCAAGTTGGCCGTTCGTTTAAAAAGGCCGGTATCGAAGTGTTGGTAAAATCTACGGTCGAAAGCATCGATACTTCCGGTGAGCTCCTGAAAATCAATATCCGGAACAAAAAAGACCAGATCGAAACATACGAGGCCGAAATGGTGCTCTCTGCTGTGGGCATTGCTCCTAATGTCGAAAACCTGGGATTAGAAGAACTGAATATTGAAATGGAAAGGGGCAAAATCAAAGTTGACGATTATTACCGTACGAACGTACCGGGGGTATATGCCATCGGCGATATCGTCCACGGTCCTGCTCTCGCCCATGTAGCTTCGGCCGAAGCCATTTGCTGTATCGAGAAAATAGCCGGCCTCGAACCCGAGCCCATCGATTATTCCAATATCCCCGGTTGTACTTATACGACACCGGAGGTGGCTTCTGTCGGCCTGAGCGAAGCCAAGGCACAGGAAGCCGGCTATGAAGTTAAAATCGGAAAATTCCCGTTCACCGCTTCGGGAAAAGCCAGTTCTGCCGGTGCTAACGACGGTTTCGTGAAACTGATATTCAATGCACAGGACGATACCTTGCTGGGGGCTCATCTGGTGGGAGCCAATGTTACTGAAATGATCGCCGAGCTGGTGCTGGCCCGGAAAAAAGGAGTCACCGCCAAGGAGATCATCAAAACCATTCATCCTCACCCGACAATGAGCGAAGCGGTGATGGAAGCAGCGGCAGCAGCACATAACGAAGTTATTCATTTATAATCCGAATTATAATCAAAAATCAATTCCATGAAGAAAACCTT
>JAETOX010000118.1 GCA_021771575.1 Bacteroides sp.
TGGATGATTGGAGACAAATATATAGCGACCTTCAGGAGAAGGAAGGTTTTCTATCCCTTTTACTTGATAGGATACCCGGAGATATTCCAGGATGCCGTCTGAAAAATCCAGGCCTTTACGATTCCCGTATCGGGCGATAAAATCGTTGATATCGTCCTGATGGATCACTCTTTTTAAATAAGCATAAATAAAACCAGGAATCATACGGGCTAATTTCGGATTTTTACTTTTAAAGAGTTGTTCGATGTATATCGGTTTTATGTGATCCTGATCTTCCATAAACGATGAAATTGTTATTGACGGTGCAAAGATAGAAAAAAAGATAAAATGGATGAAACAGATAAAATGGATAAAGCGGAGGGAAGGGATGAAGTGGAGGGCATGGGGATAAAGTGTTGGAGAGGGTACTAAAAGAGACAAGAGGGGTGTTGAGAATAAAAAAGGATTGGCGAACGGTTGTTTCTGCCTTTAGAGAGGAGAGGGGGAGCAGGTAATCAAGTGTAATTGTCAGATTAAGTCTTGAATACTTCAAGTCAATAGCCTGAATACTTATCCTCTTTATCCGTTTTATTCCTTTCCAAGAAACTTTCGTTGGTTCTTTCCGTTATAAAAGAGTAGCTATTGGAAAAACAAATAAAAACTGATAAGTTAAACTAAAAACGACAATTATGAAACGTACGATTTTTATGACGGGATTGACACTGGTGGCATTGTCCTTTTTCCTGTCCGGATGTAATTCCATGAAAAAATTACAGAAGGAAGCGATCGAGGCTGCTGTGGTTGGGTATGTGAATCCTGAACAATTGGAAGCAGTGAATGGGGTAGTGAATTTCAGTTATACGATCAATTTTGCTCCCAAGCAGTTCGATAAAAAAATGATTTTGAAAATCACACCGAAATTACAGTATGGCAATGCCATGCAAAAGCTTACTCCCATGTTTTTACAGGGAGAGAACGTAAAAAATGCCAACTACCCGAAAGTCAGCTACGATAAAGCCAGCAGTTTTACCCAAAAATTTTCCTTCAATTACAAACCGGGGATGGAAACCGGAGTGTTGTGGGCGGATATCGAAGTGATACAAGGAAGTAAATCTTTGTTACTGAGTCCGGTGGTATTGAATAAAAACGGTATTCGGGTATGGCAGCAACCTGCCTTTTCATTGAATGGAGTAAATTATGTACCGGCCTTGACCGAAACCTTCGTGGGCGATGTTCCTGCTGCAGAGGTCGGGGTTGTCAGCGGGTATGTGATGTTTCCTTTGGGCAAATCAACGATTTCCGAGGCTCAGCAACATTCGGCCGTTATGACACAGGCTGCTAAGGCGATGGAAAAAGTATTGGCAGATAAAAATGCCAAAATTACCAACATGTTTATCTATATCTCTAATTCTCCCGAGGGAACGGAACGTTTGAACAAAAACTTGGCTACCAATCGTTTCCGTTCTGCTAAAAAATATTTTGAAAAAGATTTGAATTTGTTGAATACACCCATGTCCCGGAATCCCAGATTTGTCGTACAACAAACCGTCAGTGAAAACTGGCCGGGTTTATATATGTTGCTAGAAGCTTCGAATATTTCGAATAAAGACCAGATTATCCGGGAATTGAAAAATGCACCGAATGCTACCCGGCGTAATGCCATTTTGGATGGATATGTAGCGAAAACGCCGGAACTGAAAGAGGTGATTTTGCCCATTTTGCGGCGTGCCGACTTTTTTGTTTTCTATACTATTCCCACCACTGTACAGGAAGATGTTCAACTGACCTATTTTGTCCCTCAGTTGACAGAAAAAGCACCTGCGGTGACGGCTCAAACTAATTGGCAATTATTGAACGATCTGGCAGTCATGGCTATCGAGAATAAAGAATATGCCAAAGCCCAAAGACTGTTGGAATCTGCCATTGCATTGAAACAGGATGCTACGATAAACAATAATCTGGGAGTAACCTATGCCCGTCAGGGAAGTAAAGCTCAGGCCGCTAAATATTTCGATAAAGCCAAGCTCCGCAAAGAAGCCCGTTACAATATGGGATTGATTCTGATGGAACAGGGCGATTATAGCAAAGCTATTCCTTATCTGAAAGATCAACCCAATATCAACTTGGCTTATGCACAATTGATGAACAACGATAACCGGGCCGCTTTGGATACTTTCAAAAAAATAAAAATGAATAAAGCGATCGACTATTATATGATGGCAGTTGCAGCTGCCCGACTCAAAGATGACGACGATATGTCCGTAGCTTTACAGAAAGCTGTGCAAATGGATCCGCAGATGAAAAAGTGGGCGGCTACCGATATTTCTTTCTATCCTTATAAAGGCAATCCGCTCTATATGCAAATTGTGAAATAAACATTTGTGTTGTTCTGCAGGAGAGGGGTGTTTCAGAGAACCCCTCTCTTTTTATTTTGAATTTTTTTTGTACATGAGTACAGTAGTTTCGGATCAAGTTACTGATTTATAATTTTCTGTAGTAAGTGTTTTCCGGGTATGGATTTCTTTTATTATGTATCGCTTTCAGTAACCGGAAGAATTTGTGCAATTGTTTGCATGTTATCGATGAGTTTGCCGACTCCCCTGTGGAGTGTTGGTTTTATTTTTAAACATAAAGTTGAAAGACATTTTGAGGAGAAAAAGAATGGAAATACATTATCAAGCTTATAATCTGAACAACTATCGGAAAATTCCCCAAATATCCCATTTGTCTCCGGAGGAGACAGAAGCGATAGAAGTAGTAGGAAGAATATTACCTTTTAAGACAAATAATTATGTGGTAAACGAGCTTATCGATTGGGATAATGCCGTTACAGATCCTATTTTTACTTTGAACTTTCCACGGCGGGAAATGCTGGAAAAAGAGCATTATCTGACAGTGAAAAAAGCATGGGAAAAACAACTCACCAGAACGGAATTTATGGAGGTGGCCAATCGCATTCGCATGGAACTGAATCCCAATCCGGCAGGACAGGAACACAATGTGCCTATGCTGGGGAAGTTACGTTTGAAAGGGATTCAGCATAAATATCGCGAGACAGTCTTATTTTTTCCTGCTCAGGGACAAACCTGCCATGCTTATTGCAGCTTTTGTTTTCGTTGGCCTCAGTTTTCCGGGATGACTGGGTTGAAGTTCGCGATGAAAGAGACGGATTTGTTGTTGAAGTATCTGAAATTGCATCCTAAGGTAACCGATATTTTGTTTACAGGGGGAGATCCAATGACCATGAGCGCTGCAACTTTGAGTGCTTATATAGAGCCGCTCCTGCAGCCGGAGTTCGGGCATATCCGGACCATCCGTATTGGAACTAAATCATTGGCATACTGGCCCTACCGTTACTTGTCGGATCTGGATGCCGAAGCGATCTTGCGTTTATTCGATAAAGTCATCGCTTCGGGGAAAAACCTGGCTTTTCAGGCTCATTTCAATCATCCCGTAGAATTGTCTACTGATGCTGTACAGCGCGCTATCCGGCGTATCCGGAATACAGGGGTACAGATCCGCACCCAATCTCCTCTTTTGCGGCATATTAATGACCGCGCGGAATTATGGGCGGTTATGTGGCGGAAACAGGTGGACTTGAATTGTATTCCTTATTATATGTTTATTGCCCGTGATACTGGTGCCCGTCACTATTTCGGGCTTCCTTTGGATAAGTGCTGGGAAATCTTCCGGGATGCCTATAGCCAGGTGAGTGGCGTATGCCGAACAGTCAGAGGACCTAGCATGAGCGATGTACCTGGAAAAATACAAATTCTGGGAGTTACGGAAATAAAAGGAGAAAAAGTATTTGTCCTGCGGTTTATTCAGGGACGTAATCCCAGATGGGTGGATATTCCTTTCTTTGCTGAATATAATCCTCAAGCTACCTGGTTTGATGAATTGAAGCCGGCTTTCGGGAAAGATGGTTTTTTCTTTGAATAAGCCGGTTAACCTATTTTCATTTTGGTCGTATAATATCATATATATTCATTAAAATTTTTAATTATATGGACAAAATGATAAAAGGTACTGAAACGGAGAAAAGTTTGTTGAAAGCATTTGCCGGAGAGTCTCAGGCTAAAAACCGATATACGTTTTTTGCCGAGATTGCCAAAAAAGAAGGTTATGAACAAATTGCCGGCATATTTTATGAGACAGCTTTGCAGGAGGAAATGCATGCCAAACGTTTTTTCAGTTATCTGGAAGGAGGTATGCTGGAAATTACTGCTGCTTATCCGGCAGGTGCTTTATTGAATACATCGGCTAACCTGGTAGAAGCTGCCGAGGGTGAACATGACGAAGCCTTTAATTTATATCCCGCCTTCGGAAAAATAGCGGAAGAGGAAGGATTTAAAAAAGTAGCGGCCACTTTTAAGTATGTAACTGAAGTGGAGAAAATGCACGAAGAACGTTATCTTAAGTTATTACAGAATATACAGGAGAATTTGGTGTTTTCTCGTCCCGAAGAAGTGCGTTGGTATTGCCGGAAATGTGGATATGTGCATGTCGGAAAGACACCTCCCGAGATTTGCCCGTCTTGTTTGCATCCCAAAGGATATTTTGAATTGTTCCCCGACAATTATTAATGTGTAAATGTGCCAATGTACTAATGTGCCAATGAAAATTGCACTATCATTAGTACATTGTTACATTTGCACATTAGTACATTTATAAATGGGGATTTTTGTGTATGTTTGTAACATCTTAAAGGAATTCCCGGAGAAAGGTATGGGTATAAATTCAGACATATGTGGAGAATAGTTTGGAGTCTTTGCTTGGGCATGATGTGGCTTTCTGGTGTAGAAGCACAGCGGACTGTGAAAGTCGACAAAAAGGCTTTCGGATTGTTTCAGGAGGCTAAAGAGACTTTCCGACAGGGAAAAACGACAAAGGCTTTGGAATTACTGGAAAAAGCAAAGCATTACGACAAAGACTTTTCCGGGATCTATCTGTTGCAGGCGGATATTTATCACCAAAAGAAAGAAACGGCACAGGAAATTGAGGCCATAGAAACTGCCTTGGCACTGGATTCGCTGGAAAATCACCCGTATTACTATTTGGTTTTGGCGGATCATTATTTTGAGCTTCCCGATTACAACAAAGCCTTGGCCTATTACCAGCAATATTTGCAGAAAGACAAGCGTTTACAAATGAAAATCCGGGCGGAGCGGCAGGCTGCTAATTGCTGCTATGCTTTAGATGTCTTGCAGAATCAGGTTAAACAGCCGATGGAAATTTTTTATAAGGCTTCTCTGCCAGTGTATTGGCCTGTTCTGGATGCTATCGGTCATTCATTGCTGTTTACCGAGCAAGAGGGAGATAGGGAAACAATTTGGATGTTGAAAGATAGTATGCGTTATCCTGTTAAGTTCGAAGCTTCGGGGAATTATGGAGCTCCGGCTTTGACTGCCGATGGAAAGACCATGTATTGGGCTATGGACAACGGACGGAATGGTTTTGATATTTACGTTGCCCATCGCTTGTCGGATACTACTTGGTCGGAACCCATAAACCTCGGTTACCCGGTAAATACAGAAAGTTGGGAGGCTCAGCCTGCTATTTCGGCGGACGGTACCCGTTTGTATTTTGCTTCTATCCGAGAAGGTGGACGGGGAGGTAGTGATATTTGGTGTTCCCGTTTATTGGGATACGACCCGCTAGGGCGGCAGGTTTGGTGCCGGCCGTATAACCTGTTTTTTAATACGGAGGGAGATGAAATGGCTCCTTTCCTTTATTCCGATAATAACACCTTGTTTTTTGCTTCCGACGGATATCCCGGAATGGGGCGGAAAGATATTTTCAAAGTTCACCTCAGCAAAAGGGAAATGCCTGTGAATATCGGTATGCCCGTGAATACCCAAAAAGACGAATTCGGATTTATGGTAGATGGAAGCGGCCAATGGGGATATTTCTCGTCGGATGTGGAGGGAAAACGTTGCATCTATCGTTACCGTTTGGACGAGCAGATCGCTTGTCCTCCCGTCGGGTATATAAATCTAACTGTACAAGACGAATGTGAGAATCCGGTGTCCCCTGACCAGTTGATTTTAACAGATCTGGAGAGCGGAGATACGCTGTCCTATTATGGTGAAGGGCATACAGGGGAACAGATGTGGGCTTGTGTCCCTCAAAATAAACGGCTACTTATTGGTGTTTTGAAAAGAGGATATCTCTATTATTCTGATACGCTACAACTGAAAACAGGCTCTTGGCAGCCTTCGTTTTCTTATAGGGTACGCTTGGCTCCTATCCACTCAAACCGGACATTGGTGCTGAAAGGGGTTTTCTTCGATACAGACAACTATCGGTTAAAGCCCGAATCCTATGCAGAACTACGGCAATTGGCGGAATTTTTGCGTTTGAATCCAGAAGTGAAGATTGAAATATCCGGACATTCGGATCATACGGGGAAGGGCGGTGATTATGACCGTTTGTCTGAAAACCGGGCTTTCGAAATCTATAAATTTTTATTTCTTGCTCATATCCCTAAAGACCGGATGGAATATAAAGGATATAGAAAAAATTATCCCGTGGCTCCCAACGATACAGAAACCGGAAGGGCATTCAACTACAGGACTGAGATTCGGATAAAATAAAATGCAGCATATATGGAAAACGTAAAAAAATACCGTATCAGTGGTTTCGAAGTTTTGGAATACGAACAGGTCGGATCAACGAATACATTAGCCGAAGCCATGCCGTTTAAAGAAATGAAAGACAAACAGGTTATTCTTACCTATCACCAGACTCAGGGACGTGGCCAGGCCACTAATACATGGGAAAGTACTCCAGGGAAAAATATTTCGATGACAGTGATATTATTACCGGAACATTTGCCGGCCGCTAAACAGTTTGCCGTATCTATGGTTATTGCTTTAGGTTGTCTGGATTTTATCAGTCATTATGTGGAAGGGGGAACAGTCAAATGGCCGAACGATGTCTATGTTGGGGATCGAAAAATCTCGGGTATCTTGATTGAAAATCGTATTGCCGGAACTTATTTGCAAAGTTCGTTATGTGGTATAGGGGTGAATATCAACCAAGAAGAATTTTTATCCGATGCCCCGAATCCTGTATCTTTATGGCAATTGACCGGACGACAACTGCCTTTGGTACAAGCCTTGGAAGAACTACTCGCTTGCATTGGCCGGCGGTATGAACAGATAGGGCAATATGAGCGTTTGGAAGTCGATTTCCGGAAATCTATGTACCGGGCGGATGGAATCTATCGTTGGGTGGATGAACAGGGTATTTTTCTGGCTGCTATTGCAGGTTTGGATGAATATGGGCAATTGTTGTTGAAAGATACCGAAGGCAAGGAACGGGTTTATGCTTTTAAAGAAGTGAGGTATATTTAATCCTGTAACCATTGACTGTCAGTGTAAAATAATCAAGTTAGACTATCTTTTAAAGATAATAGTGTAAGTTTTGGTTAAACTATCTTTATACTTTCGAAAATGGTTCTGAAAACAGAAAAAACCGAAAGCCGGGGTGGTAAAATCATCAAAATTTGATTATTTTTGCATGACAGTCCAGCAAACATACCAATCGAATCTACTAATTTGTCCATTTATTTACGGAAGGTCAGGTTGGTATATGAAAATCGTGGAAAGTCCGGAAAGTAGAAAAATGCTGATAAGCCGGATGCTGTGACGGGAAAACTTTATAGAGAAAGATATCGATGGTTGAGAATTATTCGGAAGATTCGATCAGAACATTAGATTGGCAGGAACATATCCGTTTGCGTCCCGGGATGTATATCGGAAAATTGGGTGATGGTTCTGCGCCGGACGATGGGATTTATATCCTGGTGAAGGAAGTGGTGGACAACTCCATCGACGAATTTGCGATGGGGGCCGGTACAGAAATCGTTATAACAGTTGAAGACCGGAAAGTGACGGTCCGGGATTATGGCCGTGGGATTCCGTTGGGAAAATTGGTAGATGCTTCTTCCAAGATGAATACCGGAGCAAAATACGATTCCGAAGCCTTTAAAAAATCGGTGGGATTGAATGGGGTAGGTATCAAAGCGGTAAATGCTTTGTCCGAGATGTTCGAAATTCAGGCGTTTCGCGACGGAGAAACGAAATATGTACGCTATGGCCGGGCGAAAATCATGGAAGAAAGAAAGATACAATCAACCGACCAGCCGAATGGCACTCAGGTGACTTTTCTGGCCGATAAGGATATTTTCGGTAATTATCATTACATCGCCGAGTATCTCGAGGCGATGGTTAAAAATTATGTCTTCCTGAATACCGGGCTGACCATTATTTTTAACGGGCATAAATATTATTCTAAACGGGGATTATATGACCTTCTGGCTGAAAATATGAGTGGGGAGGGATTGTATCCCATTATCCATTTAAAGGGTGATGACATAGAAATGGCAATGACCCATGGCCGGCAATACGGGGAAGAGTATTATTCTTTTGTAAACGGTCAGCATACCACCCAGGGCGGAACGCATCTGAGTGCTTTCCGGGAAGCTGTGGCCAAGACGATCCGGGATTTTTATAAAAAAGATTTCGAGACCTCGGATATCCGGACCTCCATAATCGGGGCGATCAGCATCAAGGTGCAGGAACCGGTATTCGAATCGCAGACGAAGACCAAGTTGGGTTCCCGGGATATCGGTCCTGAAGGACCTACCGTCCGGAATTTTATCATGGATTTTGTTACCAGAGAGTTGGATAATTATTTGCACCGCAATCCAGATACGGCAGAATTGTTGCAGAGAAAGATCGTAGAAACCGAAAAAGAGCGTAAGGCCATGTCTGGTATACAGAAAATCGCACGCGAACGGGCCAAGCAGGTTAGTCTGCATAACCGTAAACTGCGGGACTGTCGGGCGCATTTCAATACCAATCATGAACGGAAAACTGAGTCTTCGATTTTCATTACCGAGGGAGATTCCGCCAGTGGTTCTATTACGAAATCGCGTGATGTGAATACCCAGGCTGTGTTTAGTTTGAGGGGAAAACCCTTGAATTCATACGGTCTAACCAAAAAAGTGGTTTATGAAAACGAGGAATTCAATCTGTTGCAGGCTGCTTTGAATATAGAGGACGGATTGGAGGAATTACGCTACAATAATGTGATTATTGCGACCGATGCGGATGTTGACGGCATGCACATTCGTTTGTTGTTGCTGACTTTTTTCCTGCAATTTTTCCCTGATCTGATCCGGGCCGGGCATGTTTATATTTTGCAAACCCCTCTGTTCAGAGTGCGGAATAAGAAAGAGACCCGTTATTGCTACTCGGAT
>JAETOX010000119.1 GCA_021771575.1 Bacteroides sp.
ATTCGTTGACGAAACGGAAATTGTTGATGATGGATTCAATTTCTTCCGGGTAGATATTCTCTCCCGAGGATCCTAATATCATGGTTTTGATCCTACCCCGGATAGATAAACGGCCTTTTTTGTCGAAAGCTCCTAAGTCGCCGGTTTTAAACCAGCCATCTTCTGAGAAGACCTCTTGTGTCAATTTCGGTTTTTTGTAATATCCTTTCATGACATTCGGGCCTTTCACCCAAATCTCGCCCTGTCCACTTTGATCAGGGGCATTGATTTTAATGCTGACACCTTCCATAGCTGGGCCTACGGCCTGAAGAAAAGTACCATCCGGTGCTGTTCCTGCAACCATCGGAGAAGTTTCGGTCAAGCCGTATCCGATGGCATAAGGAAAGCGGGCTTCCTGTAAAAAGCGTTCAACAGTAGCATCCAGTTTAGAACCTCCGATACCGAAAAAAACAATTTTTCCACCGAAAGTTTGCATTAGTTTTTTGCCGGCCAGACGATTTAATATTTTCCGGGTGGGGGCAAAGTTGTATAACTTGCGCAAGAAAGCCGATGAAGTGAATTTTGGTAAAACCTGAGTTTTATATATCTTCTCGATGATAAGCGGTACAGAAAGCATCACCGTCGGCTGGATTTTTTGCATCGCCGGTACCAGCAATTTCGGTGTTGGTATCCGATCCAAGTAATATACCTGTGCTCCAAACATCAAAGGCAACAAAAGGCCAAGGGTATTCTCGAAAGTATGAGCCATTGGTAAAATACTTAGGAAACGATCTGCTGGACTAATCGGTTGGATAGTGGCACATTGCTGGGCGTCCCACACTAGATTCCGGTGAGTGAGTTCCACTCCTTTAGAAAAGCCGGTAGTTCCCGAGGTATAGATGATCGATGCTGTATCTTCTTCTTCTACTGCTATTTCTGGCAGAGGGGCAAGATTGTGCAAATCGATATTGTTTGCCAATTCTTCTACCTTTTCTATCGGATAACCTTCCGGAATATAAGCGAATGTATTCATCAAGATCTTATGCTTCAAAGATGAAGTTTTTAAATCCGCAACCAATTTGTAAAGCAATTTTGAAACAAAAATTACTTTAACTTCGGCATGTTCCAGAATATTTTGAATTTCTACACTACTGAACCCGGGTAAAACTGGTACAGCAATAGCTCCGATACGGGCAATAGCGAACTGCGTGATACCCCAATTTGGCATATTAGCACTTAAAATAGCGACTTTATCACCTTTTTGAATTCCTAAACTAATGAGATAATGAGAGATGGAAGTTACTTCGTTATAAAAATCTTGGTAAGTTCGTTTTCCTGTCTGAACAAAATTCAGTGACAAATTGTTTTTAAATTTGGAACAGCTTTGAGAGAACAGTTCCGGTAAAGTTAATTTTCCTAAAAACATTTCCTTTTCGTTGATCACAATTTGAATACAAAGATACGAAAAAAAAGCATATACCTGAAAAATATGGGTTAAATAAACGTAAATAAGCATAAGCATTCCCTGCTCTTTGTCTTGTCCTTTTTCTATACCTTAAATACTTATACTCCTGTTAAAAAAATCGGTAAACTCCTGCTGGAAACCCAATACAATACCATTTAGGTCTTTTAAAGACAAATTATTATACACTCTAATTAACTTAAACTATTGTATTACTAAATAAATGTCCCACTTACATCTCATCAAAATTTACATTAACAATATCAGTAAGTTGCCAAAGAGAAGTTTTATATTGCGTAATTGTTACATCCTTATGAACAACAAATACATAAATAAATGCAAAATAATTGCCTACATCCAAAAATGAAATGACATCTTTCGTTCTCCCGTATAACTTTTGATTATTATAATCAAATCAAAAAATTCGTTTATCCCTTCCTCAAATATAATTATATTTTCCTCATAATAGTAAAAAACTTTATTCTTATGATATACTGACATAAGCAATTTTATTATATCTATTTTTGCTATATCAGGACCCTTTTAGTTCTTATAAAGAGAGGATGTATCCGGTGTGGACACATCCTCATGTTTGCCGAAAGGATTCCCTTGGCGGTTATTTTTCAGGAACGTTTTTCAGCGTAGCTTTCAGGTATTCCCAGAATTTCTCGACAGAAGGAATGTTCACTCTTTCATCGGGAGAGTGGGGTGAGCAAAGGGTTGGTCCGAAAGAGATCATGTCCCAATTCGGGTATTTCGAGCCCAGTATACCACATTCCAGTCCGGCATGGACAGCCATAATCGCGGGTGTTTTGCCATATAATTGTTCGTAGGTTTCCTGCATTTCTTTCAAGATAGCTGAATCCGGATTGGGTTTCCAACCGGGATAAGCCCCGTCGAATAGGATTTTATCGGCTTTTGCCAGTTCAAAAACGGCTTGGATTGCTTGTGCCAGGGCGTCTTTGGCGGTTTCTATCGAAGAACGTAATAAAGTATTGATAACGATCTTGCCGTCCTGGGATTGAACGATAGCTAGATTATTTGAAGTTTCCACTGTGTCCGGCATAGAATCGATCATGCGTACGGTGCCGTTCGGGCAGGCCAAGACGGCGTTTGTCAACCGGAATTGTGTACAAGCGTCGATGACAAAAGCAGGCATTTCCGTTGCTTCGGCAATGACCTGTAAAGTCGGTTCTTTGGCGCTCAATTCAGCTTTATAAATAGCTTGAGCTTCTTCCACTGCCTTTTGTAGTTTGTCGGCATTTTCCGCCGGAAGTACGATCACTGCAAAAGATTCACGGGGAATTGCATTTCGCAGACTACCGCCACTGACCGTAGAGACACGGATTTCCAGTTCCTGTGCATAAGTTTTCAGGAAGCGGAATAATAACTTGTTGGAATTACCGCGTCCCAGATTGATATCCATTCCTGAGTGTCCGCCTTTCAAACCTTTGATACCGATGCGGAAAGCTTTGACATTGGCCGGTACGGTTTCTTCCTGATAATTGAATTCGATGGCAGAATCCAAACCTCCGGCACAACCCACATACAGCTCTCCTTCGGTTTCGGAATCTAGGTTCAGCAGAATATCTCCTTTCAGCAATCCCGGTTTCAAGCCGTTAGCTCCGTCCATCCCGGTTTCTTCGGTAGCGGTGATCAGTACTTCGATCGGTCCGTGCGGAATATCGGTGGCAGTAAGAATAGCCATGCCGGCAGCCACTCCCATTCCGTTGTCGGCTCCGAGGGTAGTCCCTTTGGCACGTACCCATTCTCCGTCAATATAAGTCTGAATCGGGTCGTTTTCGAAATCATGTACGGTATCTTCGTTTTTCTGGGGAACCATATCCAGGTGACCTTGCAGTATGATACCTTTCCGGTTTTCCATACCCGGGGTGGCCGGTTTCCGCATGATGATATTTCCTACTTCATCCATCTCTGCTTCGATGTTGTTTTCCTGTGCCCACCGGAGCATAAACTCACGGGCTTTTTCTTCGTGATTGGAAGGTCTGGGTACTTGTGTCAACTTGTAAAAATTCTGCCAGATAGCAGCAGGTTGTAAATCTTTGATTGAATTCATATTATATTAATTTAAGTTGAATTATTTCAGGTGTTGATTCAGATAATTCACAAACCGGGTATACAACTGTAAGGTGGTATTTCCGCCGAAGATATTATGGTTACGGTTGGTGTAGATAGCCATATCAAATTGCTTATTGGCTTGTACCAAGCGTTCAGCCAGTTCGTATGTATTCTGCACATGTACATTGTCGTCTGCTGTGCCATGACATAGGAGTAGGTTACCTTTCAGTTTGTCCGCCCA
Organism: Bacteroides sp.; assembly: GCA_021771575.1. Lineage (GTDB taxonomy): Bacteria > Bacteroidota > Bacteroidia > Bacteroidales > Marinifilaceae > Odoribacter. Next base: position 3,762 of record JAETOX010000119.1, read on the forward strand.
GTTTAGGGGAGCATTGTCTTCATACCCTTTCTTGTTTTCTTCAGGGGTGCGCATATAACGTTCGGTATAAATGGAATCGTAATATTTATAATGTGTTACCGGTGCTACTGAAATAGCAGTGGTGAAAATATCGTTTCCTTTCATTAGACAGAGCGAAGACATGAAACCTCCGTAGCTCCATCCCCAAATGCCGACATGTTTGCCATCGATGTCCGGTTGTTCAGCTACCAGCCATTTGGCTGCTGCGATCATATCGTCGCTTTCCAGTTTTCCCAGTTGCATATAAGTACATTTCCGGAATTCTTCTCCCCGGGCAGCAGTGCCCCGCGGGTCGATACAGGCTACGATATAGCCTTCCTGTGCCAGATAGTTCAGCCAGCTCAAATTCCAGTTGTTTTTTACCTGTTGCGAATTTGGGCCACTGTATTGAGTGATTAGTAAGGGGTATTTTTTCCCGGCTTCCTGATGTAAAGGACGCATAAGCCAAGCGTTCAGCATGGTTTTGTCATCGGCTGCCGGGATCTGAATGAATTCCTGTTTGGCAATTTGGTATCGTTTTGTCGTTTCTAATACATCTTTGTTATCTTCCAATATTCTCACTTGCTTTCCTTTAGCATTATACAAAGCAGTAACAGGGGGCATATTCATATTGGAAACTACGTTGATGTAATAATTGAAATTTTTGCTGAAAGTAGCTTCGTTCCATCCTTTTTCGGGAGTTAATTTCTTCTTTTGGCCTTTTTCGTTGATGCTGTAAATATATTTTTCTAAAGGGGATTCTTCATATGAAGAATAGTAAAATAACTTACGAACCGGATCATAACCGTAAAAATTGGCAATGTCGAATTCTCCTTTGGTAAGGGCTTGCTTTTCTTTGCCATTCATATCGTACAAATAAAGATGCATAAAGCCACTTTTTTCACTGGTGATCACAAATTGATTGCCATTATCCAGAAAGACCAGGTTGTCAAAATTGTCGGCATCGATATAATATTTGTTTTCTTCCCGGTATAGAGGAACAATACTGCCCACTTTGGCATTGGCCAAAAGGATTTCCATTTTATTTTGATGGCGGTTCAGGCGAATGATGGCCAGTTTTTTAGGATCTTTTGTCCAACGGATGCGGGGAATATAAATGTCTTCTTCTTCGCCGGTATCCATTTTTTGAGTCGTGCGGTCCATGACATCGTAGACATATACCGATACCGTAGAATTTTTTTCTCCTGCTTTCGGATATTTGTAAGAATAAACCGATGGATAGAGTTCATTTTGTTTGAGAGCTGGACTTTGCCCTTCGAACATATTCATTGGGAATTCACGGACATTCGATTCGTCGAATTTGATATAGGCGATGGCAGAACCGTCGGGAGCCCATTCGAAAGCCCGATTGAAACCAAATTCTTCTTCGTATACCCAATCCGGTGCTCCGTTGATGATGTGGTTATAAAGCCCATCGCCTGTGATTTGACGCTCTGAGCCGAAACGAAGGTCATGAATGAACAGATTATTATTCCGAACAAAAGCGATTTGTGTTCCTGTTGGAGAGAAGGTAGCTAAACGTTGACAGCCTCCCTGCGACAAAGGTTTGATTTCCTTATTTTTAAAGCCGTAAATATAATAATCGGCAGTAAAAGAGTGCCGGTAAATAGGTTTGCGATTGGTGCAAATCAGAAGACGACTTTCGTCTGCATTGAATTCATAATCGCTGATATAACCAACGGGAGAATCTTCCACTTTCTGGATGTCCAGCAAGGTGGCTACCGGCAAACCGGTTTTATAACTGTATTTAACGATTTGGGTACCGTTATTTTCCAATACGGTATAATGTTCGCCGTCATTCATTGAGCGAAGTCCGTATACGCCTTTCGTACGGAAAGTGCCGTTTACAAAAAAATCGTCCAAACTCAATTGTTTTTGAGCAGAGAGTACGTGACTAAAAATAAGTGCTAATAATAAGATTCCTGAAAATTTTTTCATATCCTTTATGTCATTTGAATTTTAATTTCCGATTCAAAGGTTCTAAAAAAATCTATGTTTTGCAAATGTTTGTAAGATTATCCCCGGCAAAAATTTTAATATTTATCTTATACCTTTTACCTTTAAGCTTAAATTATTACCTTTGCGCACCGGAATAGCAGATGAGAAAAGATGATGCAATATACTCTTTTAGCGAAAGATAAGAATAGTGATGCCCGATGTGGGGTGTTGACCACTGCTCATGGGGAGATACATACCCCCATATTTATGCCTGTGGGTACAGTCGGAGCGGTAAAGGCGGTTCAAATGAGGGAACTGAAAGAGGATATCCGGGCAGAGATTATTTTGGGGAATACCTATCACTTGTATTTGCGTCCCGGAACGGATATTTTGGAGGCTGCTGGCGGATTGCATCGTTTCAATGGGTGGGATCGCCCGATTTTGACCGATAGCGGAGGATTTCAGGTGTTTTCCCTTACCGGTACCGGACGGAAAATTACCGAAGAGGGAGTGACTTTTCGTTCCCATGTCGATGGTTCGAAGCATCTGTTTACGCCCGAAAATGTGATGGATATCCAACGAAAAATAGGTGCGGATATCGTCATGGCTTTTGACGAGTGTCCTCCAGGAACCAGTGATTATCGATATGCGAAAAAATCGCTGGAGTTGACTCAGCGCTGGCTGGAACGTTGTATTACGCGTTTCGATGATACAGCGCCCTTGTATGGTTATGAACAAAATCTTTTTCCTATCGTACAAGGTTGTGTTTACAAGGATTTACGTGAAAAGTCGGCGGAACATGCGGTGGCATTGAACCGGGCCGGTTATGCCATTGGTGGATTGGCTGTTGGAGAACCTGCTGAAGAAATGTATGCGATGATCGAAGTGGTCAACCGTATTCTGCCTTTCGATAAACCCCGCTATTTGATGGGAGTTGGTACCCCGGAAAATATACTGGAAGGAATACAGCGTGGGGTAGATATGTTCGATTGTGTTATGCCTACCCGCAATGGACGCAATGGAATGATTTTTACCACTGAGGGAACAATCAATATAAAAAATCAGAAGTGGGATCGGGATTTTTCTCCTATCGATCCAGCGGCTTTATGTTATGTTGATACTGATTATTCGAAGGCGTATCTTCGGCATCTCATTAAAACCGACGAAATTCTTGGATTACAGATTTGTTCTGTTCATAATTTGGCTTTCTATTTGTGGCTGGTGAAAGAAGCCCGGAAGCATATACAAGAAGGTGATTTTATGGATTGGAAAACTAGCATGGTAAAGAAAATAATAAGAAGACTTTGAAGAAATTAGATTTATATATCATTCGTAAATTTTTGGGAACCTTTTTCTTTTCACTGGTTCTAATTCTTTGCATCGTTGTGGTTTTCGATCTTTCCGAGAAGCTTGAAAAATTTATTGAAAACGAGGCTCCTGTCAAAGCGATAATTTTTGATTATTACCAAAATTTTGTTCCCTATTTTGCCAATGTTTTTTCTTCGCTGTTCACTTTTATTTCGGTCATTTTTTTTACTTCGAAAATGGCATATGACAGCGAGATTATCGCTATTTTGAGTACTGGGATCAGTTTTAAGCGTTTTGTCGTCCCTTATTTGATGTCGGCAGCAGTGATTGCTATTTTGTCCTTTTTACTGGGTGCTTTTATTATACCCAATGCCAATGAAAAACGAATTGAGTTTGAGAAAATGTATATGGGGAAAAAATATGCGAACAAAGAACAGAATATTCACCGTCAGATTGCGCCAGGTACTTACATTTATATGTCCTCTTATTCCGTCGCTTCTAATATAGGATACGATTTTTCCATTGAGAATTTTAAAGGGGATACTTTGGTAAATAAGCTGACTTCTTCGCGGATCGCTTGGGATAAAGAAAAACAAAAATGGGTGATTCATAATTGGAAATTGCGGGAGATCGACGGAGATAAAGAGACCTATACCACCGGACAGCGTTTAGATACTTTATTGGCTTTCCAGCCTTCCGAGTTTTCCGAAAATCCTAAAAAAATAAAAGAACAACTTACTTTTCCTGAATTAGATCGGTATATCGATCGGATGAAAATGCGAGGAAGTTCCAATGTAATCGAGTTTCAGATTGAAAAGTACAAGATGATTGCCAATGCATTCGCCACTTTTATTCTCACTTTGATCGGAGTCAGTATTTCTTCCCGTAAAATCCGGGGAGGGATGGGATTGCATTTGGGTTTGGGCTTGCTGATCAGCTTTTCTTATATCTTATTTATGCAGTTTTCTACAGTTTTTGCAACAAATGGGAATATGAATCCGTTATTAGCAGTGTGGTTGCCTAATATTTTGTTTGCGGTGATTGGGATTTTTGTGTATAGGATGGCGCCAAAGTAAAAAGATGAATAAGAAGAAATAAAAACCAATCAAATAAAAAAGATGGAAAGAGATTATAGCAAGAATCGGCGTTCTTTTCGTACCGAGCGATCTGATAACCGATACGACCGGAATCCCGGTCAGGGTGAAAGGCGTGCGAAGTCTACTTACGGAGAAAAAAGGGAGCGGAAAGAGTATGAGGGTAACCGGAATGAAAACCGGAGTCGTACTCCTTACCGTGAACGTCCGAACCGATATGCTCCTCGGCGGGAGAACGAGCAGGAGATAAATGGATTCAGACGACAAACTCAGGATAGGACTGATCGTACCGAGCGGAAGATCGTCATCAAGCGGAATGAAAACCGTTCCGTTGTACCTGGTAAACGGTCGCGTATTTTCAAGAAAGAAGAACATCCTGTGACGTCTCGCTTCGGACGTAGAAATATTTCTGGCGAAGCAAAGGAACAACTGAGACAAAAGCATTATAGTAAGAAGAAAATATTGGCTCATCGCCTGAAAAATGAGAATGAAAATACAGAATTACGTTTAAACCGGTATATTTCGATGGGAGGAGTTTGTTCCCGTCGGGATGCTGATGAATTGATTGTATCTGGGCGAGTGAAAGTAAATGGTGAAGTGGTACAGACGGTTGGAATGAAAGTACGTAAATCAGATCGTGTAGAAGTGGATGAAGTACAGATTATCCCGGAGAAAAAGATATATTTGGTGTTGAATAAGCCGAAAGATTATGTGACCACAGTAGAAGATCCGCTGGAACGGAAAACCGTGATGTCCTTGATCGAAGGTGCGTGTAAGGAACGGATTTATCCAGTGGGGCGCTTAGATCGGCAGACGACAGGAGTTTTGTTGTTTACTAACGATGGAGATTTGGCTAAGAAACTGACTCATCCGAAATACGATCATAAAAAGATCTACCATGTATTTTTGGATAAAGCTTTGAATGAGGACGATATGCAGGCTATCACTCAGGGAATCGAATTGGAAGACGGTTTTATTAAGCCTGACGAGATAAATTATGCTTCGCCGGATTATACTGAAGTGGGAATAGAAATCCACTC